>JAZUHE010000112.1:0-10683 GCA_045641565.1 Acutalibacteraceae bacterium
GTACTTAATAACTATCAGATAAATAAGGTTATTGACAACGGTTTTGTAACAAGACCTTATGAAGCGAGAGTATATCTTTTCTAATTAATGCAGGAGGGTAAATTATGATTTTTGCGAATCACGCCCACGTTTTTCCTAAAGAAATTAAGGAATCGGGCACAATAGACGAGCTTAAGAAGCTCCTTGACGAATGCGGTATTGACAAATGCGTATGCTTTGCTCCGTTCCCCGAGAGATTCGAGGAGGAGGGCTTCCCCGATACTCCCAATGAATGGCTCGCAAAGGAGCTGAAGGGTCAGCCTGACCTTTACGGCTTCGGCACAATCGACTTCAAGGCCAAGAACATCAGAGATGAGGTTGACAAAATCGCCGACCTCGGCTTCAAGGGTATAAAGCTTCATCCGCCTTATCAGGAGTTTGACATTGACGGCGAGGACGCTTTCAAGGTATACGAGAGAGCAGAGGAGCTGGGGCTGTTTGTTTCGTTCCACTGCGGAATGCACTGGCACCGCCTCAAGGGCGTAAGACCGATTCTCTATGATGAGGTCGGCTGGTTCTTCAAGAATCTTCGCTTCAGCCTTGAGCATATCGGCGGATATCATTTCTTTAATGAGTCACTTGCGGTTCTTTGCAACAATTCAAGAGAGGGCATTCAGCCCAGAGCTTTTGCCGGTTGGACTTCCATAAGCGATATCGACGGTATGGGCACATGGACTCTTACAAATGAGCAGCTTGAAACCGTTGTTAAGCAGATAGGCGAGGAGAGAAACATATTCGGTCTTGACTTCCCGTATAAAAACGCGGAGTACACCAAATACGAAATCGAAAGATTCAAGTCTCTCAATATTTCAGATACCGCCAAGGAGAATCTTTTAGGCGGAACTCTTAAAAAGGTACTTGATTTATAATTTTTACGCCGCCCTTGGGCGGCGTTTTTTTACTCCTTATTGTTTCATAAAACCGAAAAATTAAAATAAACTATAATGAGGAGTGATTTTATGCTTATAACAAACATCAATAAAAAACAGCTTGCCGTCAGTACCGCTATACCTATTATTGTGGGCGGACTTGCGTCACTTATAAACTTCAACGGCTTTAAGGAGTTTGAAGCAGTAAATAAACCTGCTTTCACACCGCCCATGGCAGTTTTCCCGATTGTGTGGACGGTACTTTATATCCTTATGGGGTTTTCTTCTTATCTCATATATAAATCAGACAGCGAAAACAAAAAATCCACGTTGACTGTTTATGCCGCTCAGCTTATAGTGAATTTTGCGTGGACGTGTGTTTTCTTCGGTATGCAGAATTATAAGGCGGCACTTTTAATTGTTCTGTTTCTGATTTTTATTGTTGCCGCAATGATTTTTTTATTTTATAAAATAAGTAAAAAAAGCGCATATATTCAGATACCGTATCTCATATGGCTTTGTTTTGCGTCATATTTGAATTATATGGTGTATATTATGAATAAATAATGCATAAAAATAAAAAATATGCAGATAAATCCTATATAACTATTGACATTTCAGAATAATGCTGTATAATAATACAAATTGGTTGTATAGGAGGCGACATTGTTGCCTAAGGTTTTTATTGATGGCAAGGCCGGAACTACAGGACTCAGGATTTATGACAGGCTTTCACAGCGGAGTGATATAGAGCTTCTCACATTAAGTGAGGAAGACAGAAAAAATCCCCTTAAGCGAAAAGAGATAATTAATTCATCGGATATCACGTTCCTCTGCCTGCCTGATGACGCCGCGCGCGAGGCGGTGTCTTTTGTTGAGAATGACAGTGTTAAGATAATCGATACATCCACGGCTCACAGAACGCTTGACGACTGGAGCTACGGATTTCCCGAATTGTCTGACTCTTTCAGAGAGAAAATCAGAAACGGAAAAAGAACAGCCGTACCGGGATGCCACGCCAGCGGATTCATTTCACTTGTTTATCCGCTTGTCAACGCAGGTATTGTGCCGAAAGATATGCTTCTGAGCTGTTTTTCTCTGACAGGCTACAGCGGCGGCGGTAAAAAGATGATTGCCGAATACGAAGCGGAAGAAACTCCGCGTGAATTCGCGGCTCCGCGGCAGTACGCAACAGGGCAGAGCCATAAGCATCTTAAAGAGATGAAAAAGATTACCGGGATTGATTCAGCTCCCATATTCAGCCCGATTGTCTGCGATTTTTACAGCGGTATGCAGGTTACCGTTCCGCTTTTTAAGCAGAACTTATGCAAAGATATTTCTCCCGAGGATATTGCACAGGTTTATGCGGAGTGCTATAATAATTCGCCTGTAGTCACCTGCACAGGGTACTCCTCAGAGAATACGTTTATAAATGCGCTGGAAAAAGAGGGGAAAGATTCCATGAAGATTTCCGTTTACGGGAATGAAGAAAGAATCCTTCTCAGCAGTGTGTATGATAATCTGGGCAAGGGTGCCTCGGGCGCGGCTGTTCAGTGCATGAATATAATGCTCGGAATTGACGAAATAACAGGACTGTGTCTTTGAAAGGAAATGATATAATATGGAATTTATCAAAGGCGGCGTCTGCGCCGCAAAAGGATTTAAAGCCGCGGGAATTCACTGCGGAATCCGCAAAAATAAAACAAAGAATGACCTTTCACTTATTATAAGTGAAAAGAAAGCCTCAGCGGCGGCTGTTTATACAACCAATCTTGTTAAGGGTGCTCCCATTGCCGTTACAAAGGCGAATATCGCTGACGGCAAGGCTCAGGCGGTTATCTGCAACAGCGGCAACGCCAACACCTGCAACGCGAACGGCGTTGAGATAGCCGAGCAGATGTGTGCTCTTGTTGAGAATAAGACAGGCATCAGCGCAAAGGATGTTGTTGTTGCTTCAACTGGCGTTATCGGTCAGACTCTTGATATTACCCCCATAGCTGACGGCATGGACAAGCTTTACGCTTCTCTCAGCTCTGACGGAAGTCAGGAGGCCGCGTACGGCATAATGACAACCGACACCATTCTTAAAGAAGTTGCCGTAGAGTTTGAAATCGGCGGCAAGACCTGCAAAATGGGCGGTATCGCAAAGGGCTCGGGCATGATTCATCCCAACCTCGCCACAATGCTTGTGTTCATTACCTGCGACGCCGCAATCAGCCCCGAAATGCTCACAAAGGCTCTCAAGGGAGATATTGAGGATACATTTAATATGGTAAGCATTGACGGTGACACTTCAACAAACGATATGGTCTGCGTTCTTGCCAACGGCATGGCTGAGAATGAGGAAATTACCGCTGAGAGCGCGGATTTTGAAACATTCAAGTCCGCTCTCAGAATGATAAACGAATATCTCTGCCGCCAGATAGCCAAGGACGGCGAGGGCGCCACAAAGCTGCTTGAATGCAAAACCTTCGGCGCTAAGGATAAGGCAACGGCAAGAACAGTTGCCAAGAGCGTTGTATGCTCAAGCCTTCTCAAGGCGGCAATGTTCGGCGCTGACGCCAACTGGGGCAGAGTTCTCTGCGCTATCGGCTACAGCAAGGCTGATGTTGATGTCAACAAAATCGACGTTACATTCAAGTCGGCTGCAGGGGAGATTCTCGTATGCGTTGACGGAATGGGCGTTGAATTCAGCGAGGAAAAGGCCAAGGAGGTTCTTTCTCAGGACGAAATCACAATTCTTATTGACCTTAAGAGCGGCGACGATTTCGCCGTTGCGAGAGGCTGCGACCTGACATACGATTACGTTAAAATCAACGGGGATTACAGAACCTGAGGGGACAGTTAAAATGGAAATTAATAATTCACAGAGAGCTGAGGTGCTTGTGCAGGCACTTCCGCATATAAAGAAGTATTCGGGCAAAATCTGCGTTATCAAATACGGCGGCAACGCCATGGTCAACGAGAAGCTCAAGCAGGCTGTTATGAGAGACATGGTGCTTCTCAATCTTGTCGGTGTAAAGGTTGTGCTCGTTCACGGCGGCGGCCCCGAAATATCGGGAATGCTCAAAAAAATCGGCAAGGAGAGCAGATTCGTCAACGGTCTGAGAGTTACCGACGGCGAAACTATTGACATAGTTCAGATGGTGCTTGCAGGCAAGGTCAACAAAGACCTCGTAAGTCTTATTTCACAGGCGGGCGGCAGGTCGATAGGCCTCAGCGGTATTGACGGCAAGATGATTAAGGCCACCTGCAAGGCTGAGGAGCTCGGCTTCGTAGGTGAAATCGAAAAGATTAATCCTCAGCCTATTTTTGATGTGCTCAAGAACGGATATATTCCAGTTGTTTCGACCATAGGCTGTGACAATAAGGGAAACACATATAACGTAAACGCCGATACGGCCGCTTCAAAAATCGCGGCGGCGCTCAACGCCGAAACGCTCATTTCAATGACGGATATTGCGGGACTTATGCTCGATAAGGACGACCCGTCGACGCTGATTTCTTCTGTGGATATAAGCGAAATTCCCGATATGATAGATAAGGGAATTATTGAGGGCGGCATGATTCCGAAGGTCGAGTGCTGTGTTGACGCTCTTAAAAACGGCGTCGGCAAGGTGTTTATCATCGACGGCAGAGTAGAGCATTCGATTATAATGGAAATGCTGACAGATGAAGGTCTCGGCACAATGTTTACCAATAAAGGGGAATAAAAATGGATATTTTATCTTTGGATAAAGAATATATTGCGAATACATACGCGCGTCTTCCCGTTGCGTTTGAAAGCGGAAAAGGCTCAGTTCTCAAAGACACTGACGGCAAAGAGTATATCGACCTGGGCAGCGGCATAGCGGTAAGCACATTCGGTATTGCGGACGATGAATGGACGGCTGCCGTAACGGCTCAGCTTTCAAAATTACAGCACGTTTCGAATTACTACTACACCGAGCCGCAGGCAAAGCTGGCGGAGCTTCTCTGTAAAAAGACAGGAATGAAAAAGGTCTTTTTCGGCAATTCCGGTGCGGAGGCTAATGAATGTGCCATAAAGGCCGCGAGAAAGTACGGCAGTTCTGTCCTCGGGCAGGAGAAGCCTGTTATCATCACTCTTAAAAACAGCTTCCACGGCAGAACGGTTACCACTCTTGCCGCTACAGGGCAGGATGTTTTTCATAAGGATTTCGGCCCCTTCACAGAAGGTTTTGTCTACGCCGAGGCCAACAATAAGGACGATATAATCAGTCTCTGTAAGGAAAATACCTGCTGCGCCGTTATGATGGAACTGATTCAGGGTGAGGGCGGCGTGCTTGCTCTTGATAAAGATTATGTTTCGTTTGTGAGCGATTTATGTAAAGAAAACAATATGCTTCTTGTGATTGACGAGGTTCAGACAGGCAACGGCAGAACAGGCAGTCTCTACTGCTTCATGGAATACGGAATCACCCCAGATATATTCTCAACGGCCAAGGCTCTGGGCGGCGGACTTCCCATAGGCGCCTGCGTTCTCGGTGAAAAGGTTGAAAATATTCTCACAGCAGGGGATCACGGCTCCACATTCGGCGGCAATCCCGTTTGTGCCGCAGGTGCTTATAACGTCATATCAAGGCTTGACGACGAGCTTCTCAGCTCAGTTAAGAAAAAGAGTGAGTATATTGTTTCTCAGCTTAAAGACGCCAAAAATGTCGAGAGCATAAGCGGAATCGGTCTTATGCTCGGCATTAAAACAACAAAGGACGCCAAGGCTGTCCTTAAGGGATGCCTCGAAAAGGGAGTTCTCGTGCTTACGGCAAAAGACAGGGTTCGTCTTCTTCCGGCGCTTAATATTAAGGACGAAGACCTTGAAAAAGCAATTTCAATACTCAAAGAGGTTATTGAGTCTTGACGTGATGACTCTGATTTGATATAATAAACAAAAGCAATTATTCTGTCGAAAACGGAGTTAGAATATGAAAAATAAACAACACCTACCGAAAGACGAGTTACCTAAAATAACTCTTCCGTGGCTCATAATCGGCATATCCTCAATGGTTATGTTTATGGCATTCCTTATTGCGATGTTTTTTAATTTCCATACCGCCTGGTTTTTCAGCATATGGATGTGGATTATCGCGTTTGCCCTTGTGCTTGACGGAGTCGGCAAAAGAAAAGCGGACAAGGCAAAAGGCAATCTGAGTCTTATCATGGGAGTTGTAGCGTTTATCGCAGGTGTGCTTATTGTTAATATGAATTAACGAAATATTCTTTTTTAAAAAAATTAAAAAAATTTTAAAAAAGTATTGACAAACACATATATGTGTATTATAATGAACAAGCTTTGTTGAGCGCGGTTTGGCGGCATAGCTCAGTTGGCTAGAGCACTCGGTTCATACCCGGGGTGTCGTAGGTTCAAGTCCCACTGCCGCTACCAACACGGCCCGGTGGTCAAGCGGTTAAGACACCGCCCTTTCACGGCGGTAACACGAGTTCGATTCTCGTCCGGGTCACCAAAGCGCTGCAGGCACTCAGATGGGTGCCTGCTTTTTTATTTTCTCAAAAGGGTGATACTATGTATTCTTTTATGAATATCGCAGGAACATTACTGGCTAAGCTCATTGCCTTTGTATATACATTTGTTTCAGTGTTCTGCGGAGGGGGCGGCTTCGAGCGAAATCTGCCCGAATGTCCCGATGATTTTACGCCTGTTGTACGCTTCGTTGTTTGCAGTGACGTTCACCTTGACGGCAGTGAAAATCAGATTGAGGCGATGCGATTCAGACAGCTTTTTGATACCGCTTACGCATATTCCGAAATGCAGGAATACAAAAGCCTTGACGCGGTTGTACTTACGGGAGATGTTGTCAATTCGGGACGTATCCCCGAGTATGAGATGGCAAAGAAAATACTTAATGAGAAGGTTCAGGACGGCACAAAGGTGCTTACCTGCTGCGGCAATCATGAGTATCATGCGTACCGTGATGTTGACGCTTCAGAGGGTACAAGAGTCTTTGAACAGGAAATGGAGCGTGAGGACTGCGAGCACGCGGTTATCAACGGCTACCATTTTATAATATCCTCATATGACGAAGACGGAAAGTCTTTTATAAAAAAATCAAAATGGTTTGATAAAGAAATCAAAGCGGCCGTTAAAGATACAGGCGACAGACCTGTTTTTGTATTCCAGCATCCTGCACCGTTTTTAACGGCTTACGGCAGCATAACGTGGGGCGACCCGATAATTCCGCTTGTTTTCGCCAAATATCCTCAGGTTGTGGATTTCTCGGGCCATTCTCACTATCCGATTAACGACCCCCGTTCAATCTGGCAGGGCGGATTCACGGCTCTCGGCTGCGGAACACTGACAAGCTTTGAAACAGACCTTGACGGCATATCGGGCAATTTTCCTTATGATGTCAGCCAGGCGGCGCAGTTCTATATTGTTGAGGCTGACGCCGATGGCAATGTTCACATAATGCCTTATGATATGATTACGGAGCAGTTCTTCCCGAATGACTATTATCTCACAGGCCTTGCGGACAGAAATTATGATTATTCATTCCTTAAAATGAAGCTTCGCGACAGCAGACCGAAGTTTAAGGATGACACGAATATAGGCACATATTTAAACGAAAACGGCGAGACGATTCTCACCTTTGACGGCGCTGAAGATAATTTCGCCGTTGAAAGCTATAAGGTGAGCGTGGCGAAGAACGGCATAATTCCCGTTGCTTCTGATAATTTCTCGGGTCAGTATATGTATCTTTTTATGGATGATAAATACGAGGTGAATCTCGGCGTTCTTGAAAGCGGCAAAAAATACACAGCGAGCATCACCGCTCTTAACGCATACGCCGAAACATCTTCTCCGCTTGTGTACAGATTTACAGCTGAATAAGCAGGTGATTCTATGAGCAATGAGTATAAAAATCTTACTGTGTGCGTAGGTAAGGGCGGTCAGCGTGATATGGCTGAGGCTTTTTCACGGCGCACAGGCGCTCCTGTATCTGACAGACAGGGTGATGAGCTGACTCTCCTTTTTGACTCCTCGGGTGTGTCGCTTACGGGCGGAGGACTTACATTCCGCGGTGACTTTGAGCAGATGCTTCACAGACTTACCGAGGGCAGATTACAGCATGAAATGCTTGTTCACATGACAAAAACAAAAAAGGCTGAGCCGAAAGCTGTTGATGCAACTGCGGGAATGGGGGAGGACTCAATTCTCCTCGCGGCGGCAGGCTACACCGTTACAATGTATGAGCAGAACGCGGTTGTCGCGGCGCTTTTGAAGGACGCGATGCGCAGAGCGAAGAAAAATCCCGTTCTTAAGGATATCGTCGCGAGAATGCGTCTTATCGAGGGCAACAGCATTGAGCTTATGAAAGAGCTGACATTCTGCCCAGACGTGATATATCTTGACCCGATGTTCCCCGCAAGGCAGAAGACAGGCCTTGTGAATAAAAAGCTTCAGCTGATTCAGAAGCTTGAACAGCCGTGCGTTGAGGAAGAGGCTCTTCTTGAGGCGGCAATCAACACGAAACCCGAAAAAATAATCATAAAGCGGCCGCTGAAAGGCGTGTTCCTTGCAGGCAGAGAGCCTGATTATTCAGTCAAGGGCAAGGCGATTCGCTATGACTGCATTATGCTGAAAAAATAATTTAATCCGTTCAGAATTCATCCGCGGCGGCATATAATTTACCGGTGATGATATGAACGATATAATAAAGTCAGTGATTTTCGGCGTGATAGAGGGAATCACTGAATGGCTTCCTGTGAGCAGTACAGGACATCTGATTATCGCAGAGCGATTTATTTCATTCGGCGGTGTGTCAGACGGCTTTTATGAAGCGTATTCCGTGCTGATTCAGCTGAGCGCCGTGATGTCTGTTATGACTGTGTTTTTTAAAAGACTTTTTCCTTTTGACTTTCATAAAGGTGAAAAAATGTTTAAACGGGATATTTTTATTTTTGATTTAAAAACAGCAGTCGGATGTGTCCCTGCGGCGATAACAGGAATTCTGCTTAATGATTTTATTGAAGAAAAGTTTTATTCCTGTGAAATTGTCGCGTTCAGCTTGATTATTTACGGAATATTATTTATAATAATTGAAAGAGCGAAAAAAGACTCGCAAAACCGCATTGACACTGCTGAGGAAATAAGCTTTAAAGGAGCTTTCTCCGTCGGGCTGTTTCAGATGCTTTCGCTGATTCCGGGCACTTCACGCTCAGGCTCAACGGTCATGGGCGGTATGATTACGGGGATGAGCAGAGCTTCCGCGGCTGAATTTTCATTCTTTATGGCAATTCCCGTTATGGCGGGAGCTTCAGCGGTCAAAATAATCAGCGCTGATTTTGCCTTTTCATTTTATGAGATTGCTGTGCTTTTTATCGGAGCTGTGACAAGCTTCGTTGTCTCAATGCTTACTGTCGAAAGGCTTGTGGATTTTGTAAAGAAGCACACGTTTATACCATTCGGAATATACAGGATTTTTTTAGGATTGATTCTTTTGATATTTAATTTTTAAAAGAGGTTAAGTATGGGAAGCGTAAAAAGACTTGCACTTGAAAATATAATAAATTGCCGTGATCTGGGCGGATATCCCTGCAGAGACGGAAGAGTCACCGGGTTCGGACGTTTTCTGCGCTGCGGAATGCCCAAAACTCCCACGCAGGATGACATAGTCAAGCTGATGAAGTACGGCGTTTCAACGGTCATTGATTTAAGAGGGGACTGGGAGAGCGAAAATATGCCGTCGGTTTTCAAATTCCTTGACGGCGTGGAGTATCATCATATATGCCTTTTTGAAATCAATGCCGCTCTGAGTGACGAATATGCGGGAAGCCTTGAGAAATCGTATGAGGTGAGCATTGAAAGATATAAGCAGAATTACGCCGAGGTTCTGAGACTTATCGCTCAGGCGAAGAACGGCTGTCTCATGTTCAACTGCTATTTCGGCAAGGACAGAACGGGAATCCTCTCCGCTCTGCTTCTGAGTATCGCGGGCGCGTCACCGGAGGATATTATTGCCGATTATCAGGTTTCCTACACCTATATTGTTCCGTTTATCGAAAAGGCGAGAGCAAACCACGATGAATCCATGTGGGAGACGAATGATGAGAATTTTTACAGTGACGCCAATAATATGGCGGCTCTTCTGAATTATATTAATAAAAATTACGGCTCTGTGATGGGCTATATTAAATCAATCGGCGTTGATGACGAAACGGTAGAAAAAATCAGAAGCAGATTTTTCTGATTGTTCTTGACAAACGCTGAGTTATAATCTATAATTGACAGGCTGACGCTCTGAGTCAGCCTGAATCACTTCTTCACTATTACTTATTATTTTAAATCGGGGTGTAGCGCAGTTGGGCGAACAACGAGCCGCATCCTGTGGATGAAGCAGGCGAAGTTGTGAGGGGAAGAAACAAGGAGAATTGCGAAGCTGAAGAGCAAGCAAGGCGACTATGTTTCTGAAGGACGCGTAAGACAGAAATTGTAAAAATGTCGCAGCGGTCAAAATTTGTCGGCGCTCCAAGCCGTAACAAATTTTGGGCACCGCAAGTGTCGTTACCTCCGATTTTACTGATATATCATTGCCTCGAAGATTTGTTAATGCTTTTTGTCGTTGGTTCGAGTCCAACAGGGGGGAGCCAAACAGAAACCACCCAACAGGGTGGTTTTTTGTTTGGCTTTTTCTATTATATTCCTACCAACATCCCTGCGTAACTCAGACACATTGGATATTAACTGCAAAGAGGAAGAAACACAGATTCCGGCGCCCCGCTCCAATCGAACGGGGCG
>JAZUHE010000113.1:0-3887 GCA_045641565.1 Acutalibacteraceae bacterium
GATTTTGTTACACGATGCATGCCGCCGCAGTGGGGTTATAAGCGATACGGTAAAACGATTGTTCTGCCGTGTAAAAATAACTTCGCTGATTATGATTTGTATCTCAAAAAAGTTAATGATTATTATTCAAAGCTTGTTCCGGGTGACCTTTATATTCCTTACAAAAAAAGCACAAAAAAGATGGATTCACTGTTTAGTAATCTTGTAAAATATGTGCCTGATATAAATGCATATTACAACAAAAAATTTAATCTCTGCGGCGACAGGGTTTCACTTCATGATTTTTTTGAACAAAGTCTGTGTTCGATTATCGGTGAGCCTGCCGGAAGCAAAAAAATAGAACAGGGCACAAAAATGGTTGTAAAAACAAGTATTATGCGTCCTGCTTCAAGCCGTGCATTACGCCTTATTTCTGATTTTTTCATTTTATACGAAGGGTTGGCAGGGGCGACAAAAGGAAAGATTTCCAAGCAGTATTTTTCTTACGCTCACGCCGTTTATATCTACTGCTCCCTTATTGAAGTTGTAAGCGAGTCACAGTTTAAAGAAATCAACAAAAATCTGAGGTGATGATGTGTACGGGGTGGGTTTTCTCAGATATATTTTTCTTGCGCTGATATTAATTGTGTCTGCATTGCATCTTTTCTGGCACAAGCACGGAAATTTAACCAAAGCGGTGCTTTTACCGTCAATAGCACTTTACTATATCTCATGCGTGCCGAATCCATCGCCTGTCCTTCTGTTTGCTCTTGCCGCAAGCTGGCTCGGCGATGTATTGCTTATGCGTCAGGGTGTCAAGTGGTTTACCGCAGGCGGAATAAGCTTTATGCTGTCGCACCTGTTGCTTATGATTTTATATGCTGCAAACATAAATCTTTCCTCGCTGAAGCTTTACATTCTGCTGCCTGCCGCAATTATTTACTTCGCCGCAGATGCACTGATAATTAAAGCAATAAAGCCTACGGCTCCCGAGAAAATGTCTGTGCCGCTTTATTTTTATCTGTTTATGAATGCGTCAATGAATCTTTTTGCGCTTATGCAGATGATGAGTGTGATGAGCGTTGGTTCTGTAATAACCTATGTCGGCGCAGTACTTTTCTTTATTTCAGACTGCAGTTTGTTCATGCAGCAGTTTTACAAAAGGGATTTCAAAAACAGTTTTCTTCTTGTAATGTTTACTTACATAGCGGGAGAATTTCTTATTACGCAGGGGACAATACTTTTGTGATATGCTTTGATTTTTGAGGATATCAAGGCGGTTGTCATATGAAACACTCACGCGGCGGCGTGGGTGTTTTACTATACAGAAATTGAGAGTCTGAACACAAAATAAGAGCTTAACATTTTGCTTTTTATGCGTTATAATCCAGTCAGAAGCTTCGGAAAAACAAATAAAAGGTGATTATCATGACACAAAACATATTTTTTGAAAATCTTAAAAAGTTCCGTCTTGCTAAAAACATGACACAGGAGCAGGCGGCAGAAAAGCTCGGCGTAAATCCGCAGACGGTTTCGCGGTGGGAGTGCGGTACAACACTGCCCGACGTGCTTACACTTCCTGAGATTGCAAGACTTTACGGCGTTACCGTTGACGATTTCTATAAAAAGAATGCAGTGGGCTACGCAAATTATGCGCAGAGACTTTCCTCTGTTTTTGAGACAACGCACGACCCTGCCGATTTTATGCGCTGCCGCGAGGAATTTCAGAAGCTTATAAAAAACGGCGAAATGTCAACTGCTGATAAATGGCAGTACGGCTGGATTCATATGTTTATGATGAACTTCTGCAGAGACGTGGCGATGGAATGGTATCAGAAGGCTGTTGACGATGACTCCGATGCCGACCCTCAGGAGCATCGAATTGCCTGCATGCAGAGAACATGGATGTATCATCTTCTGAAAAGAGACGATGAAATCATAGCCGAGTATACCGAAAAAGCTAAGAGCAATCCCGAAGATTCCCGACAGACCGACAATCTGATTGTTGCCCTTATTTTTGCAGACAGATACGAAGATGCGTACGAGTGCTTCAAATCGGCAAAAGACAGGTTTTCCGACGACTGGAATATGTTTATTCACGGCGGAGATATCTGTAAAAAGTTCGGCAGATATGATGAAGCTCTGAAATATTATGAACGAGCGGGCGAAATCGGCACGTATTTCTGCGATGAGCTTTACTGTATTGCACAGCTTTATGAGGATACAGAGGAGTACGGCAAAGCATATGAGTATTATATGAAAATAGCCGAAACTCTCAGCTCGCGAGGGCTTGACGTTGAGGCTGAAAGAGCAAGAAAAAGTGCAGAAGATGTCTTAAAGCAAAAATAAATTTTTAGTTGAACTCCGTGAAAAAATATGATAGAATTACTGAAATCGGAGGGATAATTATGAAATTCAGAAAAATAATATCGGCGATTCTGCTTGTTTCATGCGCATTGCTTTTCAGCTCATGCGGTAAAACGGACGGAAATGAACAGTATAAAACACTTCTGATGGATATGCTCGCAAATCCCGATAATTATGTTGATAATGCGAATATGGACTTTGCTGATAACTATTTTGCAATCGGAGATATTGACTGCGACGGTGAAAATGAGCTTATAGTTAATTTTGAGTCAACCTTTACCGGCGCACAGTACATGGGCGTATGGAAGTATGACGAAGCTTCAAATAAAACGGAGAGGCTTTATAAGCTTGTCAGGGATTCTGAATTTTACGAGACAGGTTATGTTCGTTCCCCGGCTTCAAGAGGTGCAGATAACTGGCCGATTATGCCGTTTATTGTTTCCAGGCTTGAGGACGGAGAGGATAAAGAGGTCTGCGTAATAAGTTCAGAATGGATAAATAAAGTAGAATTTGACCTTGAGGGTAACTATAACAGCGAAGATGTCAGATATTATTTCAGTGATGACGGAGAAAACCGTTCTGTAATTTCTCAGGAGGAATATCGGGAAATAGTTAATACTTACATTCCCGAGGATAAACTCATCGACCTTGATTTTGTCAGCTTTACAGAGGAAAATGTAAACGCTGTTAAATAAGAAAAAAGGCAAAGCAGATTCACTCTGTTTTGTCTTTTTCTTTTTTAAAGATATTATATGTACTGCGAAATGCAGTATTGACAATTACTGCAAATTGCGGAAAAATCTCAGTAAAGATAAAAAATAATGTCATATTTTGTCTTTTGATTGGCAATTGTTTGAGACTGTAAAAGGAGTAATAACATGAAAAAAGTATTTAGTATTTTGCTGGCAATTATTATGGCGCTGTCGGTTTTCGCAACTGCTTTTGCGGTATCTGACGAGACCGATGTTAAATCAGTTGAAGAAATCAGACTTGACAATTATAAAAACGGAGAGAAATTAACTGTAGGTGTGGGAGTTCCCGAATACTACGGAATCTATACCGGTCCTGCAGGCTCGAGCCGTTATGCGGAATTGAACGTATCCACGGGGAACAAAGAGATAGCTGAAGCAGTAATTACAGAGAATAATAAGGTATGCATTACGGCGAATAAAACCGGCAAAACGACGCTTACCGTAACGGATATTAACGGAGCAGAAAGCGTATACACCGTTAAAGTTCTGCCGAAAGGAATAAATTCTTTAAGGTTAACATTTAATAATTTCGGTGCAAATTTTGCCGCTGCTTTTCTGGGCTTCTGGGTAATTGTTTCAGGCATAATCGGCGGTACCTTTGGCCCGATAATCGGAAAGATAGTATAAATTTCTGTTTAGCGCACCAAGAAGAAGTAGCAAATGGCTTCCCCTTGAGGGGAAGCTGTCACGAAGTGACTGATGAGGTGTAGCCGTGAAACGGCGTTAATCTTTACGTTTCCACCTCATCCGACGGCTAACGCCGCCACCTTCCCCTCAAGGGGAAGGCAT
>JAZUHE010000114.1:0-3356 GCA_045641565.1 Acutalibacteraceae bacterium
GCTGGAAAGCTATCGAGGGGATAACCTCGCCGCCGTTCTGCTTCGCGAGCTTTTCGCTTGTCTTTTTATACCAGTTGAGCTGAACGGAATTGACAGACTCAACCTTTGTTTTGCCTGTTTTTATTTTTGTGCCAGAGTCCAGAAGCCAGATGTTGAAAATATTCTTTTCACCGTTTGAATCCTTGATAAGAATATTGCCGTTGCCTGCGCGGAACAGTGTGCTGTAGCCATCGGGCATAATGCAATTTGAGTGAGCCGCATAAAATTTATTCTGCATTGTCTTGGGGCAGAGGTACGCTTCCCAGTCGTGGTTGCCGTAGACGAATGAGAAGGGAATATTTCTCTCTTCAAGAGGAGCGACAAGCTGGTCAATCGCTGCCTTAACGCCTAACTGCATTGATGTGTCAAACCATCCCTTGATATTGTCTCCGCCGAAAATAACAAGGTCAGGCTGATAATCGTCAAGAGCCTTGCCGATGAATGCAACGGATTCTTCAAAGGGAAAATCCGTATAATGAGTGTCGGTGATGTGCATGATGCGGAACTTGCCGTCATCGCCGAATTTCAATTCGGCTTTATCTTTGGCAAAAGCCGCAGGGCATACAGAACCGATGATAAATATCATTGCGAATAAAACAGAGAGGACTTTTTTGAATTTTTTCATTTTTCCAACCCCTTTCGTTTGTACTATAACATATATTTAAAAAAAATACAAATAATTTTCTCATATATTGAAAATGTTGTTTGTTTGGGTATATAATGTTTAAAAAAGCTGACAGTTCAGCGTTTGCAGGTGATAGAATGAGCAAAAACAGAGTGGCGTTTGCGGGCTTTGAGCATTCGCATATAATCGGCATCTATAATGAGATATCTCAAAACGGGCTTTTTGAAGCGGCAGGGGCGTGGGAGCCCGATAAAAAAACGAGAACAGCCGCCGAAGAAAAAGGCGTTGTTTTCACCCACGACGATTTTGAACTTATGCTTAAGGAAACAGACGCCGATACTGTTGCCGTCGGTGCTCATTACGGCGCGAGAGGCAGGCTTGTCATCAAGGCTCTTGAGGCAGGCAAAAATGTGATTTCAGACAAGCCTCTCTGCACATCTCTTGAAGAGCTCGAAACGATTGAAAGAATCGCGAAAGAAAAAGACCTCACCGTCTGCATATTCCTCAGCCTCAGACAGAATCCCGACATTCTCGGAGCTGTAACGGCAATTAAAAACGGCGTTATCGGTAAGGTCAATAATATCATATTTGAGGGCGAGCATCCTCTGCTTTACGGCAGACGTCCCGAGTGGTATTTCAAAGAGGGTATGCACGGCGGAGTCATAAACGATATTGCCGTTCACGGAATTGACCTTGTAAGACTCATGACAGGCAGTAATATTAAAAAAGTCAACGCCGCGAGAGAATGGAACTTTTTTGCTTCTGAAAAGCAGAATTTCAAAGACAGCGCACAGTTTATGCTTACTCTTGACAGCGGGGCGGGAGTTGTCGCGGACGTTTCGTACTGCGCGCCCGACGCTTACGGCTATACCCATCCGTCATACTGGCATTTCAGAGTTTTCGGTAGTCTCGGCATGATGGATTTCGGCGAAAACATCGACGGCATCACTCTCTACCCGAAAGAGGGCGAAATAACTAAGATTGAACCTGTCAGGCCCAAAAGAGACGCTCTTTCGGAATTCCTCGCGGCGGTGAGTGGTGAAATTGACAGGAGAGAATATACTGATAATATGCTTGAAGCCGCAAGGCAGACACTGATAATAGAAAATTCAGCGGAGGTAACTCAATGAACGGATTGATTAAAGAACTCAGCAAGGATAAGTTAACAGTAAAAATATTTGAAAACAGGACAGCTATGGGCGAGTGTGCCGCTGACGAAGCCGCCGCCTGCATTGAAAAGCTTCTGAGTGAAAAAGAAACAATCAATATGATTTTTGCCGCGGCACCGTCACAGAATGATATGCTTGAAGCGCTTTGCAGAAAGGCTCTGCCGTGGGAGAGGATAAATGCTCTTCATATGGACGAATATGTGGGACTTGACAAAAATCATCCTCAGAGCTTCGGAAAATATCTTTATGACCACGTTTTCGGCAAGGTGAATTTCAAAAGCGTAAAATATATTTCAGATTACGGCGAGGATTACGCGGATATTCTCAAAAAAGAGCATATCGACATCATCTGCCTCGGAATAGGCGAAAACGGTCATATCGCGTTCAATGACCCCGGCGTTGCGGATTTCAACGACACTAAGCTTATTAAAAAAGTAAAGCTTGACGATGTATGCCGTATGCAGCAGGTTCACGACGGCTGTTTCCCCACGCTTGAGGATGTACCCGAGTACGCTCTTACTCTTACTGTTCCTCAGATGTTTTCGGCGGATTATCTCTTCTGCGTTGTGCCTGCAAAAACCAAGACAGAGGCTGTATGGCGCACGGTAAACGAAGAGATTTCCGAAAACTGCCCCGCAACTATAATGCGCCGTCACAGTGCGGCTGTGATGTACTGCGATAAAGACAGCGGCGCAAAATTATTATAATTCGGGTGATGTTATGATAAAAATCATTACCGATTGCCGTATTGTTTCTGACGGTACCGTCAGCGAAGACCTTGACATTGCTGTTGAAAACAATATAATTACGGCGGTTGTGCCGAAAGGTACAATAATCGGTCAGAAAATAAGCCTTGACGGCAGGTATATTGCTCCCGGTTTTATTGATATCCACTGCCACGGCGGTGACGGCGCTGAGTTTATTGACGGAACAGCCGAAGCGGTAAAAAAAGCCTGCGCCATTCATGAAAAGCACGGAACGAGGGTGATTTATCCGACTCTCTCGGCTTCTGACACAGATACTGTTGTGAGAGCTCTTGAAGCCATTGAAAAAGCGGCTGACGGGTGCGATGTGATTATTCCGGGCGTTCATCTTGAAGGCCCGTATCTCTCGGCTCAGATGTGCGGCGGTCAGGACCCGGATTCCGTCCGTGCTCCCGACGAAAATGAATACAAAATGCTGTATGACAGATTCGGGAAACTCATTAAGCGCTGGACCTACGCTCCCGAAAATGATGACGGAAGATTTCTGAAATATATGAAAGAGAATGGCATCGTGCCGTCAATGGGACATACGGCTGCGGAGTACTGCCATGTAAAATCCGCCTTTGACGGCGGCTGTGAGCTTGTGACGCATCTTTACTCCTGCACCTCAACCGTTACGCGCAGGGGAGGCTTCCGAAGCCTCGGCGTTATCGAGTCAGCTTTTCTGATTGAGGATATGCTTGTTGAAGCCATAGCCGACGGGAAGCATCTTCCGCCCGAGCTGCTTAAGATGATAGTCAATATCAAGGGCGCGGAAAA
>JAZUHE010000115.1:0-7257 GCA_045641565.1 Acutalibacteraceae bacterium
AATTAATCTGGTAACCGTCAACATCCCATGTTGCTGTGTAAGCTCTTGTACCGTATGAGCCTCTGGAGATTGTAACCTCTGTTGAAGAACCTGCAATACCTGTTCCTGTCCAGCCTGCAAAGTTGAAGCCGGCTCTTACAGGATTCTGAAGTGTGAAGGATCTTGACTCAATAGTATAAGTTGTGGGGTTAGCGTTCTCTGCAACTTCACCGCCGTCAAGATTATAAACGATTGTGTATGTTACAGGAGTCCATGTTGCTGTATAGCTTCTGTTACCTGCAGAACCTGCGGGGATAACAACGGACTTGTCAGCTTCTTCAAGACCTGTTCCTGTCCAGCCTGCAAAGTCATAGCCTGTTCTGGAGGGAGCGGAAAGTCTGATTGTATCGCTGTTAACATTATAGGTTGTGGGGTTGGGAGTTTCAGTGTTTTCTGTACCGCCTGCAAGGTCATAAGTGATTGTGTAATCAATGATTGACCATACTGCGGTGTAAACTCTGTTGCCCTGTGAACCCTTGTTAACAGTAACACTTGCTGATGTACCGTCAACGCCTGTTCCTGTCCAGCCTGTGAATGTCGCACCGGACTTGGTGGGAGCTGCAAGGCTGAATGTAGCTGTTTCAATAGTGTAACTTTGGGGGTTGGAAGCAGCATTGGTACCGCCGTCGAGATTATAGCTGATTGAGTAAGTCTCGGGAGTCCATGTTGCTGTGTACTCTCTGTTGCCCATTGAATTCGTGGGAACAGTAACTGTAAGTGAAGGTGTGGAAACATCTGTTCCTACCCAGCCTGAGAAGGTATAACCTGTCTTGGTGGGATTGTTAAGGGTAAATGCTGCGGTTTCAACAGTGTAGCTTGAGGGATTGCCTGTTACTGTTGCGCCGTCCATGCCCTTGTATGTGATTGAATAGCTTGTAAGAGCCCATTCTGCTGTGTAATCTCTGTCACCTGTGCTGCCCCTTCTGATGATTGTCGGGTTAGCTGTGGTTCCGTTGAATGACCAGCCTAAGAATGTGTAGCCGTCCTTAACAGGAGTTGAAAGGAGGATATCACTGCTCTCATAAGTATATGTTGCGGGGTTGGGATTTACTGTGATTGTATTTCCGCTTGAATCACGGCCCCAGATACCGCCGTTGAGATCATAAGTGATATCATAAACATCGTCTGTCCAGTTAGCTGTGAAGCTCATGTCACCGACACTGCCTGATGTTATTTCATATGAAGTGGGAGTACCGGAAATATCAACCTTAACAGTTCTGAGATTGCTGATGCTCTGACCGTTTGCAAGGATAGCTGCTTCGCATGCCTGGTTAGCTGTGTATGTGCCTGTTGCTTCGTCAATATAATTTCCGTTAAGGTCATATATAACAAACTTAAGGCCTGTTACGCCGCTGCTGATTGTATATGTGTTGCCTGATTTAAGGGAAATTCTGTCTGAATAGTAGGAGCCTGTTGCTTCTGCGATATTGCCAGAAACGAGAGTTCCTTCTGTCCAGTCAAAGTTATTGAAGCTTATGGTCCATCCGCTGAATGTATGACCGGGCTTAATGGGAGCACCGACTGTAAGAACGGATGTTGCATTGTAGGATGTGGGAAGACCTGTGTCTGCGCCGCCGTCAAGATTGTAACTGATGGTATAGGTAACCGGCATCCATGTAGCTACATAGCTTCTGTTGCCTGTTGAGCCTGTGGAAATTGTTACTGTCTTGTAAGCTGTGTCAAGACCTGTTCCGGTCCATCCTGCGAATGTGTAACCTGTCTTAACAGGATTAATAAGTGTGAATGTAGATGTCTCTGCGTTGAATGATGTGGGATTGCCGTTTGCAGAGAGAATCTTACCGCCTGTGAGGTCGTATGCGATTGTGTAGTTATTTGCCTGCCATACTGCCTCAAATACGATGTCACCGCTGTCTCCCGCAAGAATCTTTGCTGCTGTTGTCGGGTCGCTTGCCGCGCCGCCGTTAACAGACTTGGTCCAGCCGAGGAATGTATAACCGTTTCTTGAAGGATTAACGATATTGCTTGTGAAGCCGGTCTTATAGCTGGAGGGATTCGAGCCTGAAAGTTCACCGCCGTTAAGAATATAGGTTATTGTATAGGAATCTGCCTCAGCCCAAAGAGCTGTAAATGTAAGATTACCTGTTACTGTACCCGGATTAACTGTAACGGTTGTTCCGTTGAGAGTGCTGTTGTTTGATGACCAGCCAACAAACTTGTAGCCTTCTCTTGTGGGATTGATGAGAGTGAATGTAGCTGTCTCAACATCATAGCCTGGGGGGTTGGTACCTGCTACAGTGCCTCCGTTAAGGTTATAATTGATAGTGTAGGGAATCTTCTGCCAGTTCGCTGTGAATTCTCTGTCATCTGTAGAACCAGCGGGGATATTAACTGTCAGCTGAGGATCAGTAACATCATCGTAGGTCCAGCCAAGGAACTCATAACCTGTCTTGGTTGCGCCGTAAATTGTAACGCTGTCGTCAACGCCGTACTTCGTTACGTTTCTCGGGTCGTTAACCGCACCGGTAATATCTTTATAGGTAATAGTGTACTTAGCGGGTTCCCAGTGAGCGGTGTAAGTTCTGTCGCCCATTGAGCCGTGAGGAATGGTAACGCTTGTGGAATGCACGGCAGAGTCAATTCCGGTACCTGACCAGCCGAGGAAATCGTAGCCTGTTTTTTTAGGATTAATGAGCTCGATGTCATCTGATTCAATATTATAGCTTTCGGGGTTAAAACCTGTTACGGTACCGTCTTCAAGGTTATAACTGATTGTGTAGTTGTTGGGAATCCACTTTGCGAAAAGCTCATGGTCATAGCCCTTGCTAACAAGTGTATCGGCCTCAACCTTATTTACTGTTTTGAAGGTAGGTTCGCTGTACCACTCATAAGTATAGCCTTCTCTATGAAGGTCAGCGAGTGTACCGTAAGGTGCGCCATACTGAACATAGAAATATTCAGGGTCTGCTGTAATATCGCAGTTTGTTCTGTAGGTAACCTTGTACTCAGCGATTACCCACTGAGCAACGAGTGTTGAGTCACCGGCGATATTATACTGAATTGTACCACCGGATGTATAAACGTCGCCGCCGTTAAGCTTCCATCCTGCGAAGTTAAAGCCAGTCTTGGTGGGATAGTTGGGAGTTATAGCGTATGTCTCGCCGTAACTTACGGTCTTATACTTCGGAGAAACTGCAAACTCTGCTCCGTCGCTTTCATATCTGATATTGTACGTAAGAGGAGCCCACTGAGCAGTGAATTCACTATCATCAGCGTAAATCCATTTGAATGTTTCGCCTGCTGAGTATGTCTTCTGTAATGCGTCGAAATACCAGCCCTTGAATTCATAGCCTGTCTTTGTCGGGAATGCTGTTGATGTAGTATAGTTCTGCTCGTAATAAGCATTCTGATATTCGCTGGCAACTGTAAATGTTTCGTCACCGTTGCCGGTCTTGTATGTTGCGTGATAAGTGTTGGGAGTATAGTAGAAAATCCACTTGTACTCGTTCTTTTCTGCGAGAGCGAGGTCAACGGAGTCTGTGCCTGTCTGTTCAAGTCTGTTGTCGATGTAGCACTCGAAGCTGTTAGCATATTCATAACCTGTGATGCTCTCTGCGCTTGCGGAGATGTTTTCGCCGTACTTGAAGATTTCGGGTTCTTCTTCTTCAATTACGCCTGTGGTGCCGTCGGGCATTCTCCACTTATGGATAACAATCTTTGTACCTTCTTTGAACTTGAATCTGTCAACTACAGTCTGAAGGCTTTCTGTTGCTGTGTCAATCTCATCCTGCTCAGAGGTGGGATCGCCGAGAATCTTACCTGCGTCAGCGATAGTCTGCTCGTAAGCATTCCATTCGTCCTGAGTCTGGAACCATTCAGGCTGGAATGCATCCTTGACTGTGTTGTTGAACTCGGTACGAAGACCTGATTTGTCAGTGTTGCATATTGTGATGCTGACCTGAAGACGAACGCTGTCGTGTCTGCTCTCCTTACAGCCGTAAACCGCGCCTGTAATCGGAACAACTGCGTCCTTGGTCTTATCTGCGGGAAGAGGATAAACAATCTTTTTGTTGGCTGTACTGTTGTCAGCACAGTATACTCTCTTACCGTGGAAGTAAGTCATAAGATCTCCGTTGCCCTGATATCTTGTCTCAGATGAAAGGACACCGTTGTATCTTTCTCTTACAACATAGTTTGTTCTGCTGTGGTCTAAGAAACGCATATCATAAAGGATATTGTCTGTAGACCAGTTGGCGGCAGCTTCCTGAGAGGTGCTCTCCAGATAAACATTATCAAGACGCTCATTGATAGCAAGTCTCGCAAAGCCGTAAATATCTTCTGTATCCATTCCCTTAGCGTTTGACTGGGTTGAGGAGTTAATATCCAGACCAATCATAAGGTAAGGAACCTGTGAGAGGTCATTTATACGGCTTCTGTCAGCATAAATGAAACCAAGGTCGGGGTTAACACCCGTTGCGTCCTTTGAACCATTACCGCTTGATTTCTGTGAATCGAAGTAATAGCCGGAACCTGCAATCTTTGTTATATCGAGATTATCGTCATCAAACACGCCTACAAGCGGAATGCCTGTATAAGGGCCGAACTTGTAACCGTTGTAGTTTGTTGACTCAATCTTATGAAGACCTGAAACCCATACGCTTGCTATGATATTTGTTGTGTCATGTAACCAGCCGGCTGACTTCTGAGTCATACCTATACCGCCGGCGGCAAGGATTGAGTTGTTGTCAGTGGGTGTGGGATAAACATAAGAATATGTGTAAGCAACATACGGGAAGTTGTTGTATGTGTAGCTTATCTGCCATTTAATTACAACATACTGGGTCTTTGTGAGGGCCTGGTCAAGCTGACCTGCTGTAATTGTTGTTTCAAGCTTATTGGAAGCACTGGCCTGAGAGCCGAGTGTAATTGAATTAACAAGGCAGTTACCTTCTGAAACAGAGTATGAAAGACTGATATCGGTAGCACCTTCACGGTGGAAATATACGTTACCTACTGAATGGGGGTCAGCACTTACCGTATTTATATCCGAATTGGGTCTGTCGATATATGTCTGGAAGCTCTTTGAGTCTGAAGGATTAAGATAAATTGTCTCGGGAACATAGAAGTAAGCGTATGTAACATCGCTCAATTCCTCGAGCTCAATAGGAATCTTACGCTGATAGCCGGTCGCTATATCATTCGCGGTAACTTCAAATGAACCGTCCTTGGACTGGAATCCGCGTCTTGAGGCTGTATATGTATAATTGCCTGCAGGAAGAACATAGAAGAAGTTCTCGTAATCTGTTTCAACAACAGAACCGTTGGAATCCTTAACAACAATCGTAGTATCCTTGGAGGGAACCTGGAACTGAACTGTTGACTGATCTGTCTGATGCTTTGAAACCAGGAAGGGCTGAAGGTATGTGATACCGCCGGCACCTGTGAAGTAAATACGAACGTAGCTGTTGATTTTATCTTCGTTTCTGTTAAGGTCGAATGTAATTGTGCTGCCGCTGGCATTTGCCTTCTGAGTTTCGATGATTTCACCGTCAGCAACAAGGCGGGCCTTGGTAGCGTTCTGAACAGTAACCTTAATCTGATTATGCTCATCTATAACTTCAATATTGGAAATCATAGGATACGGACCTGATGCGTTGAAGCCGTTGCCGAGCTCATATGTATTCTTGGAGTTCTTTGATGAAGCATAGAATTCGCCGTAGAACATGGCGTCACGATAAAGCTGCTGAACAGCCTTGATTCTTGCGCAGTTAACGCCTGTGTACTCAGACGGTGTAACAGTAACTCTGTCGTTTATAAGGAAATACTGAGCGTTTTTGTCAACGTCAGAGGGTTCATGGGAGTCGTCCTCACAGAAACCGAATACGTTGATGCCCTGAGGAGCAAGACGCTCAAGGATCTCATCATAAACATAACGGCGGTCGTTACGGGTACGGTTGTCTGAAGTGTTGACAAGCTCCATGCCGATACAGCCTGCTTCTCCCTTATGTGAGCTCATCCATGCCTGTTGAGTGGAAGAGTTTTTACCACCGCGGTTGGGGCACATATCTGTATAAATGGAAGCAAAGTCTGCAAGCCATGAATCATTATAAACACTGGCGTCGTCATTACCTTCTGTCCATTCACCGACGTGGTTGATATGAGTGAAACCGCCGGCGTTATAGCTCTTGGTTACAGCACTTCTGGGCCATGTTTCGGCAATACCGAGTCCGCCGTGGTCAACGTCAGCGTAATATCCGTTGATATGACACTTGATAGTTGACATACCGTTAAGCTCGATACCGAGAGGTATTTCCATCATACCGTTACCAACGTTGGCAGTATTTACGCTTCTGGTTTTTGTACCGGTAATGATTTCTTTGTATTCGCTCTCTCCGAGTTCGTCAGTTTCGCCATGAACGAAATACTGATACTCAAAAATGGCGATACGGGCCTGGTCGTTAGTCCAACCGTAGTTAATCGTACCATGGTCAGTAAGACACATGGCATCATAACCGGCATTATAGTAATTACGAATCATTCGGTTGATTTCTTCGTCGGCGTCGCTTCGTACTGTATGTACGTGCGTCATGCCTTTATAGGTACCTACGGTTGACCAGTTAATACGTTCATAAACATTAGTGATGTCAAAATCGTAAGAACCTATTACGTCATCGGTCGCAGCATAAGCTGACATGCCGACAGATACCGTACCCAATAAAAGCACAACAGTGCATATCAGGGACAATATCTTCAGGGTCTTTTTCATTGTTCATTCCTCCATCTCTACAATTTACCTAATTATAGTTGTAATTATTATATATCACTCCGCAGAAAATTTCAAGAGCCTGAACACATTTTTTATTGAATTTTTCATAAAAAATTGAGCCTATATGTGGTGAATTTTCATACATATTAAACTATATATTGTAAGCGCAGCGCAAAAACTTTCATTTTTTTCATAATGAGAATATTATGCAATAATTCACCTCTCTATATATAATATAAATGTATAGAGATTTTGTGCCATCGGGATACATATAGTGCAAAATAAAAATCTCCCGGTTTCGCAGACTCTACAACTCCCTCAGGAGTCCGAGTATGCATAACCGAGAGAAATATATAGATTATAGTCTGAGCTCGAGCACCGAGTACCGAATCAGATAACGGTTACCTCGACTTTAAAATCTCTCCCTCAGTCTTTTGCTTCGCAAAATCCAGCTCCCTCGTCAGAGGGAGCCTTAATAGTGCTTACCGAGAGAA
>JAZUHE010000116.1:0-39992 GCA_045641565.1 Acutalibacteraceae bacterium
GTTCCGTTTTGAAGACATTGACGCTCTTAACGTAGGCGACATTCTTAAAGCTGACGTATTCGCGGCGGGCGACAAGATTGACGTTATCGGCACAAGCAAAGGTAAGGGTACAGCAGGTTCCATCAAGCGCTGGAACTTCTCAAGACTTAAAGAGTCTCACGGTACCGGTCCTGTTGCAAGACACGCAGGTTCATTGGGCGCATGCTCCGACCCCTCAAGAGTTTACAAGGGAAAGAAACTCGCAGGTCACCTCGGTGCAGAACGCGTTACAATCCAGAATTTAACAGTTGCCAAGGTTGACGCAGAGAACAACCTCATCGCTGTAAAGGGTGCCATCCCCGGCCCCAAGGGCGGAATCGTTGTTATCGCAGACGCCAAAAAAGCTTAAGGAAGGAGTTTGAATTATGCCTAATTGTTCAGTATTTGACAGCAAGGGAAACAAAGTTTCCAGCATTGAGCTTGCAGAATCAGTATTCGGCATTGAGCCCAATATGTCAGCTATGCATCTCTGCGTAGTAAATTATCTTGCAAATCAGCGCCAGGGCACACAGTCCACCAAAACTCGTTCCGAAGTAAGCGGCGGCGGCATTAAGCCTTGGAGACAGAAGGGCACAGGCCGTGCTCGTCAGGGTTCAACAAGAGCTACACAGTGGATCCACGGTGGTATCTCTCACGGCCCCAAGCCTCGTGAATACGGCTTTGACATCAACAAGAAGGTTAAGAAGCTCGCTATGAGATCAGCACTTTCCTCAAAGGTAGCTGCTGACGAGATGATCGTTCTTGATTCTCTTGAGCTCGAAGCAATCAAGACAAAGAGCGTTGTAAGCGTTCTTAAGGCTCTTGAAACAGGTAAGAAGGTTCTCTTCGTTCTTCCTGAAAAGAATGATGTTGTTTACAGAAGCGCACGCAACATTGCAGGCGTTAAGGTTGACCTTGTAAACACAGTTAACGTATACGACATTCTTAACTGCGACACAATCGTAGTTCTCAAAGATGCCGTTGCAAAACTTGAGGAGGTATACGCATGAGTAAAGCAGCACAGGATATAATCCTCCGTCCTATTATTACAGAAGAAAGCATGATGGGCACTGCAGAAAAGAAATATACTTTCGCAGTAGCTAAGAATGCCAACAAAATCGAAATCGCTAACGCAGTTGAGACTCTTTTCTCATCAAAGCCCGGCGATATCAAGGTTGCTAAGGTTAACACAATGAACTGCCTCGGTAAGCTCCGCAGACAGGGCGCATCACAGGGTTACACAGCAGCCTGGAAAAAGGCAATCGTTACTCTTACCGAAGATTCAAAGACAATCGAGTTCTTTGACGGCATGATGTAATAAACCTTATAAAATACTGAAGCGGTAATGTATGGAGTTTGACATCTCCGCTAAGCCGCTCAAATCACTTGAAAAGGAGTGTGGACAAAATGTCGATTAAGTTCTATAAGCCGACTACAAACGCTCGTCGTAATATGTCGACTACTGATTATTCAGAACTTTCAAAGGTTGCTCCCGAGAGAAGTCTTCTTGCTCCCGTAAGCAACAAGTCCGGCCGTAACAGCTACGGCAGAATCACTGTCCGTCATCGCGGCGGTGCAAATCGCAGAAAATACCGTATCATCGACTTCAAGAGAGATAAGTTCGGCGTTACAGGTGAGGTTGCTACAATCGAGTATGACCCCAACCGTTCAGCTCACATCGCTCTCGTTAAGTATGAAGACGGCGAGAAGAGATACATCATCGCTCCCGCAGGTCTTAAAGTCGGCGATAAGATTACAGCAGGCCCCGAGGCTGATATTAAGCCCGGCAATGCATTACCCCTTATCAACATCCCCACAGGTACCTTCATTCACAACGTTGAGCTTTATCCCGGCCGCGGCGGTCAGCTCGCCCGTGCAGCAGGCAACGCAGCTCAGCTTATGGCTAAAGAAGGTCAGTACGCTCTTCTTCGTCTTCCTTCAGGCGAACTCAGAAACGTACCCAACGGATGCATGGCTACAATCGGTGTAGTTGGCAACGTTGACCACGAAAACGTTAAAATCGGTAAAGCCGGTCGTAAACGTCATATGGGTTGGAGACCTACAGTCCGCGGTTCTGTCATGAACCCCAACGACCATCCCCACGGCGGTGGTGAAGGTAAGTCACCCATCGGTCGTCCCGGTCCTGTTACTCCCTGGGGCAAACCCGCTCTCGGTTACAAGACCAGAAACACCAAAAAGGCATCAGACAAACTTATTGTTAAACGTCGTAACGGCAAATAAGTCGAAAGGAGATAAAGATAATGGGCAGAAGCATAAAGAAAGGCCCTTATGTCCGTCCCGAGCTGCTTAAGAAAGTAGTTGAGATGAACGAAAAGGGTGAAAAAATAGTCCTTAAAACATGGAGCCGCAGCTCCACAATCTTCCCTGACTTTGTCGGCCACACATTTGCTGTTCATGACGGACGCAAACATGTTCCCGTATATGTTACAGAGGACATGGTAGGCCATAAGTTAGGCGAATTTGCACCTACAAGAACTTTCAGAGGTCATGCAGGTTCAAAAACATCAAATAACGGTAAATAATCGGCAAAGGAGTGTGTAATAAAATGGAAGCAACAGCGAAAGTTACTTATGTTCGCATAGCGCCCAGAAAGGTTCAGATAGTTCTCGACCTTATCAGAAATAAGCCTGTTGATGAAGCAGCAGCTATACTCAAGCACACGCCCAAGGCCGCGTGTGAGCCGCTTGCAAAGCTCCTTAAGTCAGCTATTGCAAATGCGGAAAACAACAATGATATGGATGTTTCAAGACTCTACGTTGCAGAATGCTTCGTATGCCAGGGTCCCACTCTTAAGAGAATCAGACCCAGAGCACAGGGTCGTGCAAACAGAATCAACAAAAAGACTTCGCACATAACCATGGTGCTTAAAGAAGCAGAATAAGCAAGGAGGAGGTTTACAAATGGGCCAGAAAATTAATCCCACCGGTCTCAGAATCGGTGTTATAAAAAACTGGGAATCACGTTGGTACGCACCCAAGGGCACTTTCGGCGATACACTCGTTGAAGATTACAATCTTCGTGAATACCTTCTCGAAACACTTGCTCCCGCTGGTGTACCTAAGGTTGAAATCGAGCGTGACGCTAACCGCGTTTACATCAACATTCACTGTGCAAAACCCGGTATGGTAATCGGCCGCGGCGGTTCAGAAATCGAAAAGCTCAAAGCAATCTGCGCTAAGAAGCTTGGCGGTGACAAGAACGTTTCAATCAACATCATTGAAATCAAGCAGCCCGACCTTGACGCACAGCTCGTTGCTGAAAACATCGCAGCTCAGCTCGAAAGAAGAATTTCTTTCCGCCGTGCTCTCAAGCAGTCTATTGGACGCGCTATGAAGCTTGGTGCTAAAGGTATCAAAACTCAGGTTTCAGGTCGTGTAGGCGGCGCTGAAATCGCTCGTACAGAACAGTATCATGAAGGCACAATTCCGCTTCAGACAATTCGTGCTGACATCGACTACGGTTTTGCAGAGGCAAAAACAACTTATGGCCGTCTCGGCGTTAAGGTTTGGCTTTACAAAGGTGAAGTTCTTCACGACTCAGCTAACCGCAGACCCAGACGCCGCAGGGAAGGAGGAGCTAAATAATGCTGTTACCTAAGCGTGTTAAACACCGCAGAGTACAGAGAGGTCGTCTTAAAGGTAAGGCAATGAGAGGCAATTTCGTTTCTAACGGCGATTACGGTCTCCAGGCTCTCGAACCTGCATGGATCACATCAAACCAGATTGAAGCAGCCCGTATTGCTATGACTCGTCATATTAAGCGTGGCGGTAAAGTTTGGATTAAAATTTTCCCTGACAAGCCGATTACAGAGAAGCCTGCTGAAACTCGAATGGGTTCAGGTAAAGGTTCTCCCGAGTATTGGGTTGCAGTAGTTAAGCCCGGCAGAGTTCTCTTTGAAATCGCCGGTGTTGAGGAAGATCTTGCTCGTGAGGCTCTTCGTCTTGCAGCTATGAAGCTTCCCATCAAATGCAAATTTGTAGCAAAAGAAGAAAAGGGTGGTGAGCAGGAATGAAAGCCAGTGAAATCAGAAAAATGAGCGCTGAAGAACAGGAAAAGAAACTTCAGGATTTAAAAGATGAGCTCTTTAAGCTGCGTTTCCAGCAGGCTATTAACCAGCTCGATAACCCTATGCGCATTAACGCCGTTAAAAAAGACATTGCAAGAATTAAGACAGTTCAGCGCGATGTAGAACTCTACGGCGCTAATTCATGAGAAATGGAGGTAGATTTTGATGGATGAAAAAAGAAACCTCAGAAAAACTCGTGTTGGTATCGTAAGCAGCGATAAGATGGATAAGACAGTTGTTGTTTCCATTAAAGATAAGGTTAAGCATCCTCTCTACAAGAAGATCGTTAACCGTACTATCAAGCTTAAAGCACACGATGAAAACAATGAATGCGGCATCGGAGATCGCGTACTTGTTATGGAAACTCGTCCTCTTTCAAAAGACAAGAGATGGCGTGTAGTAGAAATTATCGAGAAAGCCAAATAATGGCGCAGGTGTAAGGAGGCCTATATTGTGATACAGCAAGAAAGTAACCTCAAGGTAGCCGACAACACGGGCGCTAAGGAAATTAGATGTATCCGCGTTCTCGGTGGTTCCGGCAGAAGATATGCTAACATCGGTGACGTTATCGTTGCTTCAGTTAAAAAAGCAACACCCGGTGGAGTTGTCAAAAAAGGCGAGGTTGTAAAAGCAGTTGTTGTTCGTACCGCAAGCGGTGTTCGTCGTAATGACGGTACTTATATCCGCTTCGATGAAAATGCAGCTGTTATAATCAGAGAAGATAAAAATCCCAAGGGTACTCGTATTTTCGGGCCTGTAGCAAGAGAGCTTCGTGAAAAAGAATTCACAAAGATCCTCTCACTTGCTCCCGAAGTACTTTAATCAGGGGGTGCAGAAGATGAACAAAGTACATGTTAAGACCGGTGATACGGTTGTAGTTATCAATGGTAAAAACCGTGGTACAAGAGGTAAAGTGCTTCAGGTAAGCCCCTCTGAAAACAAGGTTATCGTTGAGGGCGTTAATATCGTAACAAAGCATATTAAACCCAAGACAATGGAAGAACAGGGTGGCCTTGTTAAGGCAGAGAGCGCTCTCTACGCAGACAAAGTTCAGCTTGTTTGCCCCAAGTGCGGCCGTCCCACAAGAACCGGCAGCAAGATTAACGCAAAAGGCAAAAAGGTTCGCGTTTGCAAAAAGGCAGACTGTCTTGCCGAATTTGAATAATAAGGGAGGAACATGACACATGGCTAGATTAAAAGACACTTATGTTAATGACGTAGCTCCTGCTTTAATGAAAAAGTTCGAGTACAAGAGTGTCATGCAGATCCCCAAGCTTGATAAGATAGTTATCAACGTTGGCTGCGGCGAAGCAAGAGACAACCCGAAGGTTGTTGATGCTATCGTTAGCGATGTAATGCAGATCACAGGTCAGAAGCCCGTTCTCTGCAAAGCTAAGAAGTCAGTTGCTAACTTCAAGCTTCGTGAAGGCATGACAATCGGCGTTAAAGTTACTCTTCGCGGTGAAAGAATGTATGAATTCCTTGACAGATTCTTCAATCTTGCACTTCCCAGAGTTAGAGACTTCAGAGGAATTAACCCCAACTCATTTGACGGCAGAGGAAACTATTCTCTCGGCATCAAAGAGCAGCTTATTTTCCCTGAAATCGACTATGATAAGATCGACAAGGTCAGAGGCATGGATATTTGCTTCGTAACAACAGCTAACACAGACGAAGAAGCTCGCGAGTTACTTACTCTTATGGGCGCTCCGTTCTCAAAGTAAGGAGGGATAGGACATGGCAAAACAGTCAATGAAAGTTAAGCAGGCAAGACCCGCTAAGTATTCATCAAGACAGTACAACAGATGCAAAATCTGCGGCAGGCCTCATGCCTATCTCCGTAAGTACGGAGTATGCCGTATCTGCTTCAGGGAGCTTGCTCATGCAGGTCAGATCCCCGGAGTTAAAAAAGCAAGTTGGTAAAAGAGCAGTTGCATAAAGGAGGTTGACGGTATGCAGATTACTGATTCCATCGCCGACATGTTGACAAGAATCCGCAACGCAAGTTCGGCAAAACATGATTCGGTTAAGGTTCCCGCATCCAACATGAAGAAAGCGATTGCTCAGATTCTTGTTGATGAGGGCTATATTAAAGGTTTTAAAGTTGAAGACGACGGCAAGCAGGGCATTATCGAAATCGCTCTCAAGTACGGTGAAAACAAGGCTTCAGCTATCACAGGTTTACGCAGAGTTTCCAAGCCCGGCCTGCGTATATACACAAGCTGCGAGGATATGCCCAAGGTTATGAAAGGCCTCGGCATTGCAATCCTTTCAACTTCAAAGGGTATTATGACTGATAAGGACGCACGCAAAGCCAACGTTGGCGGCGAAGTTCTTGCGTTCATCTGGTAAGGAGGTGCTGTTAGATGTCACGTATTGGTAAATTGCCGATTACAATTCCGGCAGGTGTCGACGTAACAATCGACGGCAGCACTGTTACAGTTAAGGGCCCCAAGGGTGAGCTTACCAGAACAGTGCACAGCAACATCACAGTTGAAAAAGACGGCGATACAATCAAAGTAACCCGTCCTGATGACGATAAGTACAACAGATCACTTCACGGTCTTACAAGAACACTTATCGCAAACATGATTCAGGGTGTTAACGAAGGCTACAGCAAGGAACTCGATATCATCGGTATCGGTTACCGTGTAACCAAAGAAGGCGAATCAATCAATATGAATATTGGTTATTCTCATCCCGTTATCATGACTCCTCCCGAGGGAGTTTCAATCGAGGTTCTTTCACCCGTATCACCCGCAAAGATTCGTATTTCCGGTGCTGATAAGCAGAAGGTAGGTCAGTTTGCCGCAAACGTACGCGAAAAGCGTCCTCCGGAGCCTTACAAGGGCAAAGGCATCAAGTATGCTGATGAAGTTATCCGCCGTAAGGAAGGTAAAGCCGGTAAGGGCGGCAAATAATAGTCTAAACGAAGGAGTGAAACACTTATGGTTACAAGACCAGACAGTAAAAAGGCAAGAATCAAACGCCACAAGAGAGTGCGCGGTAAGATTTCAGGCACAGCAGAGTGTCCTCGCCTTAATGTATTCCGCTCTCTGCAGCATATCTACGCTCAGTTAATAGACGACGTACAGGGTGTTACCCTTGTATCTGCCTCAACTGTAGAAAAGGATTTCGAGGAATACGGCGGAAATAAAACCGCAGCTCACAAGGTGGGCGAAATATTGGCAAAACGCGCTGCCGAAAAAGACATCACAGAATGTGTTTTTGACCGCGGCGGTTACATTTATCACGGCCGTGTGCAAGAGCTGGCCGAAGGCGCCCGTGAGGGCGGCCTCAAGTTCTAAGTGAGGAGGAATTACTTTTGGCTAAGATTGATGCATCGGCTATGGAGCTCCAGGAGAGAGTTGTTACCATTAACCGCGTATCCAAGACCGTAAAAGGTGGTCGTATCTACAAGTTTGCAGCACTCGTTGTTGTAGGCGACGGCAACGGCACAGTTGGTTTTGGCATCGGTAAGTCAGGCGAAGTTCCTGACGCTATCCGTAAAGGCATTGAAGATGCAAAGAAAAATCTTATCAAGGTTTCACTTAAGGGTACAACAATTCCCCACGAAATCATTGGTAAGTTCGGCGCAGGTGTTGTTCTTCTTAAACCCGCAGCACCCGGTACCGGCGTTATCGCAGGCGGCCCCGTTCGTGCCGTTGTTGAAACAGTTGGCATTAAGGACATCCGTTCCAAGGCTCTCCGTTCCAACAATCCCTGCAACGTAGTTAGAGCTACTATCGACGGACTTTCAAAGCTTCGTGACGTTAACGAAGTTTCTGCAGTTCGCGGTAAGTCAGCTAAAGAAATTTTAGGTTAAGGAGGGTGGTCAAAATGGCAAAAGTTCAGGTTAAACTTGTAAAGAGCTTAATCGGCAGCAAAAAGGATCAGATTGCCACCGCCCATGCACTTGGTCTTCATAAAATCGGTGATACTTCGGTTCAGCCCGATAATCCCCAGACAGCCGGTAAGGTTAAGAAAATAGCTCACCTTATCGATGTCAGTGAAGCATAAGCAAGGAGGTGCGAAGTATGAAGTTGCACGAACTTTCACCGGCCGCCGGTTCTACAAAAGAACGCAAGCGTATCGGTAGAGGTCCCGCTTCCGGCCAGGGTAAACCCGCCGGTAAAGGTCACAAGGGTCAGCTGGCCCGTGCAGGCAGAGGTATGAGAGCCGGTTTTGAAGGCGGTCAGATGCCTTTGCAGAGAAGACTCCCCAAGAGAGGCTTCAACAACATTTTCCGCGATGTAGTAGTTGCTGTTAACGTTTCTGACCTTGAAGCAAAGTTTGAGAACGGCGCTGTAGTTGATACAGAAGCTCTCAAGGCTGCAGGTCTTGTTAAAAATTACTTTGACGCAGTTAAGGTGCTCGGTAACGGAACACTTACAAAGGCACTTACTGTTAAAGTTAACGCCTATTCTGAGTCCGCTAAACAGAAAATCGAGGCGGCAGGCGGAAAGGCTGAGGTGATTTAACATGTTTAAAACATTCGTTAATGCATGGAAAATCCCTGAGCTCAGAAAGAAAATTCTTTTCACAGCACTTATCCTTTTCATATTCCGCGTAGGTGCTGCAATTCCGGTTCCCTTCATCAATGTCGGAGCTAACGGTATCTTCGACTTTACAAAAGATTCTATGCAGGGAACATTCATGGAATATCTTACAATGATGACCGGTGACGCTTTTAACTACGGTACTGTATTCGCAATGTCGATTACACCCTACATTAACAGCTCCATCATCATGCAGCTGCTCACAGTTGCAATTCCCGCTCTTGAAAGACTTTCAAAGGACGGCGAGGAAGGACGCAAGAAGATTGCTTCCATTACAAGATTTGTAACAGTTGCTCTCGGTCTTCTCCAGAGTACTGCTTACTACTTCTACCTCAGAGGAAACGATTACCTTCTTAAATCAGCAGACGGCGCTGCTTTCAAAGGCTTTGCAGCTGTTCTTCAGGCAATCGTTATTATTGCGGTTCTCACAGCCGGTACAGCACTTATCATGTGGCTCGGCGAGCAGATTAACGCAAACGGTATAGGAAACGGTATTTCACTTATCCTCTTCGCAGGTATCGTATCCCGTATTCCTACTCTTATTACTCAGTTCTATTCACCCGACGGCGGTTATATTTCAAAGGGCGGCGTTTACGCAGTTCTTACAATCGTTGTTACAATCATTCTTATCCTTATGATGGCTTACATCGTATGGATGGATAATGCTGAGCGCAGAATCCCTGTTCAGTATGCCAAGAGAGTTGTAGGCCGTAAGATGTACGGCGGCCAGAACACACATATTCCGATTAAGGTTAATATGTCCGGTGTTATGCCCATCATCTTCGCTTCATCAATTCTTTCTCTTCCTCCCACGATTAACCTTTTCGTTAACGCTAAGGAAGGCACAGGACTTTACAAATTCTTCAGCATTTTCACAAGCTCACACTGGGCATACGGAATTATGTATTTCGTTTTGATTATCGCATTTGCTTACTTCTATGCAAGCATTCAGTATAATCCCATCGAAATGGCAAACAACATCCGTAAAAACGGCGGTGCTATCATGGGCATCCGTCCCGGTAAACCCACTTCTGATTATATCGCAAGCATTCTGTCAAGAATTACTTTACTTGGCGCACTCCTTCTCAGCGTTGTGGCTCTTTTCCCGATTCTGTTCCAGCAGATTACAAAAGCCTGCCACTACGAGATGGCTGTTTCACTCGGCGGTACTTCAATCATCATCCTTGTAGGTGTTGCTCTTGAAACCGTTAAACAGCTTGAGTCTCAGATGATGATGCGTCATTACAAGGGCTTCCTTGATTAATTCAGGAGGAAAGATTATGAACTTAATTCTTTTAGGCGCACCGGGTGCAGGAAAGGGAACACAGGCAGAGGTTATCTGCAACAAGCTTTCAATTCCTGCAATCTCAACAGGCAACATTATTCGCGAAGCTCTTTCAAAGGGCACGGAAATGGGCCTTAAAGCAAAATCTTTCATTGATGCCGGTCAGCTCGTTCCCGACGAAGTTGTTATCGGAATCATCAAAGAAAGACTTGCAAAGGATGACTGCAAAAACGGCTTCATCCTTGATGGTTTCCCCCGCACAATTCCTCAGGCAGAGGCTCTCGACGCAATGGGCATTGTCATTGACAAGGTTATTGACATCGAGGTTCCCGATGAGAAGATTGTTGCAAGAATGTCAGGCAGACGTGTATGCTCTTCCTGCGGAGCTTCTTATCATCTTGAATATAAGAAGCCTGAAAAAGAAGGCATCTGCAACATATGCGGCGCTGAGCTTATTCAGCGTAAGGATGACCATCCCGACACAGTACTTGACAGACTCAAGGTTTACCACGAGCAGACCGAGCCTCTCAAGGATTACTACCAGAAGGCAGGTACGCTCAAGGTAGTTGAAGGCCAGGAGGAGGTTGCTGATACTACAGCACTTACTCTTAAGGCATTGGAGGATTAAGCATGATAGTGCTCAAGACAAATCGAGAATTAGCGCTGATGAAAGAAGCATGCGCTATATCGGCTGGAGCATTAAAAATAGCGGGGGAGGCTGTTGAGCCCGGCGTCACGACCGCCGAAATTGACAAGCTTGCCTACGATTATATTAAGAAGCAGGGCGCTGAGCCGAACTTTCTTAATTACGCAGGTTATCCCGCTACGGCATGCATTTCCATAAATGACGAGGTTATTCACGGAATTCCCGGAAACAGAGTTATCAAAGCGGGCGATATCGTCAGCATCGATCTGGGGGCTAAAATTCACGGATTTAACGGCGACAATGCTGCTACTTTCGCTGCGGGGGACATTTCTCCCGAGGCGAAGCGGCTGTGCGACACGACTAGAGAGAGCCTTTATGAAGGCATCGCCAAGGCTGTCGCAGGCGGCAGAATCGGCGACATCGGTGCAGCGATAGCTTCCTACTGTGAAAAAAGAGGCTTCTCCGTAGTCCGCGATTATGTGGGCCACGGCGTTGGCAAGGAACTCCACGAAGACCCCAGTGTACCGAATTTCGGCACTCCCGGCAGAGGCGTGCGACTGTTACCGGGCATGACAATAGCTATTGAGCCCATGATTAACATGGGTAAGCCCGGAGTCAAACAGTTATCTGACGGATGGACAGTAAAAACAAAAGACGGTTCGCTGTCGGCACACTTCGAACATACGGTTGCAATAACACCCGACGGTCCGAAGATCATGACCCTGATATGAGGAGGATAAAGCAATGTCAAAACAGGATATGCTTGAGCTTGAAGGCGTAGTAATCGAGGCACTGCCTAATGCTACTTTTCAGGTAGAGCTGGAAAACGGTCACAGAATTTTAGCCCACATCTCCGGCAAGCTTCGTATGAACTATATAAGAATTCTTCCCGGCGATAAGGTAACGGTTGAGGTTTCACCTTACGACCTTACCAGAGGGCGCATTACATGGCGTTCAAAATAATAACGCAAATAAGATTATAAACAGATTAACAGGCTAATTTTTAAGGAGGGCATTCAATATGAAAGTCAGACCTTCTGTAAAGAAAATTTGCGAGAAGTGCAAGATCATTAAGCGCAAGGGAAAAGTAATGGTTATCTGTGAAAATCCCAAGCACAAACAGCGCCAGGGTTAATCCGGCGCAAACCATTCAATGGAGGTGCAACTGACAAATGGCGCGTATTTCAGGTGTCGACCTGCCCAGAGAAAAGAGAGTTGAAATCGCTCTTACTTATATCTACGGTATAGGTCGCAAAACAGCAAGCGACATTATCGCTGCTACCGGTGTAAATCCTGACATCAGAGTTAAGGATTTAACCGAAGAAGACGTATCAAAACTGCGTGAGTACATCGACCACAACGTAAAAGTGGAAGGTGACCTTCGCAGAGAAACAGCTTTCGATATCAAGAGACTTATCGAAATCGGTTGTTATCGCGGTGTTCGTCACCGTAAAGGACTGCCCGTAAGAGGACAGCGTTCAAAGACAAACGCCCGTACACGCAAGGGTCCCAAGAAGACTATTGCTAATAAGAAGAAATAAGGAGGTAGAATTATGGCACCTAAGGGTTCCGCTAAAAAAGGCACTGCTACTCGCAGACGCCGTGAGCGTAAAAACATAGAGCGCGGAGCAGCTCATATTCAATCCACCTTCAACAACACGATTGTTACAATTACCGACACTCAGGGTAACGCAGTTTCATGGGCAAGCGCCGGTGAAATGGGCTTCAGAGGCTCTAAGAAGTCAACACCCTTCGCAGCTCAGACAGCTGCTGAGGTTGCAGCAAAGGCTGCTATCGAGCACGGTATGAAAACAGTTGAGGTTTACGTAAAAGGCCCCGGCCAGGGACGTGAAGCTGCTATCAGAGCTTTACAGACAGCAGGTCTGGATGTAACAATGATCAAAGACGTTACTCCCATTCCTCACAACGGATGCCGTCCCCCTAAGAGAAGACGCGTATAAACCTATTAATTCAGGAGGTGTAACTACATGGCAAGATATACCGGTGCGGTATGTAAATTATGCCGCCGTGAGGGCAAGAAGCTCTTTTTAAAGGGTGAGAGATGCTATTCACAGAAATGTGCTTTAGAGCGTCGTTCATATGCTCCCGGCCAGCATGGACAGAGCCGCAAAAAGACTTCAGAATACGGTTTGCAGCTTCGTGCAAAACAGCAGGCAAGACGCTACTACGGTATTAACGAAAGTCAGTTCCACAAATATTTTCTTATGGCTGAGCGCAAGCAGGGCATGACAGGTGAAAACCTTCTTCGTATCTGCGAGAGCCGCCTTGACAATGTTGTTTATCTTCTCGGCTGGGCTAACTCCAGAGCAGAAGCAAGACAGCTTGTTTTACACAATCATTACCTTGTAAACGGCAAGAAGGTTAACATTCCTTCAATCCTTCTTAAAGCAGGCGACAAGCTTTCTATTAAAGACGGCAGCCGTGACAGTGAAAAAATTAAAGCGGTTCTGGAAACAAACGGTGCTCGTCCCGTTCCCCAGTGGCTCGACAAGACATCAGATTACGAAGCAAAAATCGTTAATCTTCCCGACCGTGATATGATAGCTGCTCCCGTTGAAGAGCATCTTATCGTCGAGTTCTATTCAAAATAATATAAAACAACACTGTATTTTACAAGGAGGGTTTTGAATGATAGGAATCGAAAAGCCCAGAATCGAAACAGCTGAAGTTTATCCTGACGGAACTTACGGCAGATTTGTAGTAGAACCCCTTGAGAGAGGATACGGCACAACTCTCGGCAACAGCCTGAGAAGAGTACTTCTTTCCTCCCTCCCCGGATATGCTATTACATCCGCTAAAATCGATGGAATTCTTCACGAGTTCTCAACCATTCCCGGTGTTAAGGAAGATGTTACTGAGATAGTTCTTAATCTCAAGAGCGTTATCCTTAAGATACACGGTGAAGGCCCCAAGACAATGTATGTTGATATGAAGGGCCCCGGAGAGCTTACAGCGGGTTGCTTTAAGTATGATTCAGAGGTTGAAATTCTCAACCCCGATCTTCATATTGCATCCCTTGACACCGATGCCAACGTCGTTATGGAGCTTACCTGCGATAAGGGCAGAGGATATGTGTCAGCAGAAAAGAATAAGGCAGAGCTTAACCTGCCTATTGGTGATATCGCTGTTGACTCAATTTTTTCGCCTGTTTTAAAAGTTAATTACACAGTCGAGAACACACGTGTTGGTCAGATTACTGATTACGACAAGCTTACACTTGAGGTGTGGACAGACGGCACTATTTCTTCTAAAGAAGCCGTATCTCTTGGCGCCAAGATCCTCAACGACCACCTCAGTCTCTTCGGTGACCTCTCAGACGAGGCATACGAAACAGAGATTATGGTAGAAAAGAGCAAGAACGGTAAAGAGAAAGTTCTGGAGATGACCATTGAGGAACTTGACCTGTCTGTGCGTTCGTTTAATTGCTTGAAGAGAGCAGGCATAAATACAGTTGAAGATTTAATCGGTAAGTCAGAAGACGATATGATGAAAGTTCGTAACCTCGGCAGAAAGTCACTTGACGAAGTTGTTGCAAAGCTTGCTTCACTCGGTCATGACCTTCGCAGAGACGATGAATAATTTTTCACTGTAGATAGCATTTATGTTATCTGATTCGTAAATTTATTAATCCAACCTATAACGGTAAAGGAGTGATTTTAATGCCCGGTTCCAGAAAGCTTGGCAGAGCAACAAGCCATCGTAAGGCAATGCTCAGAGGCATGGTAACCTATCTTTTAGAGAGCGGCAGAATAGAAACCACCGTTACAAGGGCTAAAGAAGTTAGCGCTATGGCTGAGAAAATGATCACCATCGCTAAAGACAACAGCCTTCACGCAAGAAGACAGGTTCTCGCTTACGTTACAAAAGAAGATGTTGTTAAGAAACTCTTTGATGAAATTGCCCCCAAATATAAGGACGTTAACGGCGGCTATTGCCGTATAATCAAAACGGAAGCCCGCAGAGGCGACGCAGCTGAAATGTGCATTATTGAGCTCGTTGATGCTGATTCCGCAAAGAAATAATAGTTTATCATTTAAAGAAACCCGTACGGTTAATCCGTGCGGGTTCTTTTTTTAATGGCTTTTTATCAGATTTTTTATCCAGTCGATTTCTTCATTGTCAATGGCTCTGAAAATCCTCAGCAAAAAAGTATATACGGATAAACAGACTGTTACAGTTAAAAGAGAAAGAAGCTTCGGAGAGGTACATATTATAAACAGGTTCTGGAGAAACCTTACTACAGTACAGGATAGAATTATTGCGCCGAGAGGAATGAAAATATCTTTAAAAAAGTCAATTCTGACATCTGCAACAACAGTAAGTCTGCGGAAGCTCAGAGCAAAATTCAGTATTTCGCTGAAAAACACGGTGAAAATGTAGCCCTTAACCGACATGGCAGGCACAAGAAAAAATACGAGCACAACACAGCTGAGAGCGTCAATAATGTTGTATTTCATATATTGAACCTGCTGGTCAAGCCCTTTGAGCATACCGTCAACCGATGTGTCGCAATACATTACAGGAATGAGCGGCGCAAGAACGCGTATGTAAAAACCGGCTTCTTTACTTGAATAAAAAGCCTCTGAGAGCATATCGGCGCAGAAGTACATGATTCCGGCTGTTCCTATTGAAAAAAGAAGCGTGAGATGAAGGACACGATGTATGATGTATTCGATTCGTTTATTGCTTCCCGCAATGTGATGCGCTGAAATTTCGGGTACAAGAAGCCCGGAAAGCGAACTCAGCAGAGCGGAGGGGTAAAGTATTATCGGCAGAGACATTCCGTGGATTGTGCCGTATGTTGTAATTGCTGTTTGAGATGAGCTGCCTGATTTTTTCAGTCCGCGGGGGATTAGCATATGCTCGGCGGTTGTGAGTACAGAGCGTATTTCAGAGCCGAGCGCGTCGGGCACGGCTATTCTCATAAGATGCTTAAATATACCTTCTTTATCTTTTTCCTTTTCCTGTGAAGATGCAATTCTGTAGAGGGTATATGAGCATAAAAGTGAAAAAATCTCGCCTGTGGTAACCCCTGCTACTACCGCGGAGCAGGAGCTTCCTGGATTTTTTTCTGAAAAGCTGAGGCAGACAACAGTTACGGCAATTTTCACCCCCTGTTCAAGGAGCTGGACAAAAGAATAGCGGAGAATTTTACTTTCAGCGGTAAAATAGCCGTTGAGCGCGGCAGATGACGCAACAAACGGCAGACTGACGCTGAGGAGCCTCAGAGAGCTTATTGCGGCGGGGTTTCCTATCCACTTAATGCTTATAGTCTCAGAGAACAGAAACAAAAGTGATCCTGCCGCACAGCCGCATATAAAGGCATATGACAGCGCAGTTTTCATTATTTTTCTCTGATTATATTTTCCGAGCGCAATGCTGTCTGCAATAAGCCGCATTGACGCGAGCTTTATCCCGCCCGAGGAAAAAGTTACAGCCATGGCGTAAACGGAGCTGATAAGCTGAAAAAGCCCTATGCCCTCCGCTCCTATTCTGTTGCTTAAAAATACGTTGAAGCTTACAAGTACAGTGCGCATGATAAACGCTGAAACAGTCAGCAGCAGGGTGTTGTACAGAAGCTTTTTTGCGTTATTCATAGAGTGCTCACCCGATAAATATCTATGCGCAGCAGATGAATAAAAGAATAACGGAATTATATTGCTAAAAACCAAGCCGTGTGATATAATCTGAAAGAGGTGTTTTGTATGAAAAAAGCATTAAGCGTTATTCTTGTGTTAGTTATGATTTTCTCAGTGGGTACAACAGCCTTTGCAAAAACAGAAAAAGCTGATGTTCCGATTATTGAGGTTTACGGCTTCGGCAGAACAAATCTTATCATGGATAAGGGCGAAGAGACGGAAATGTCTATTTTTATGCCATCTACCGAGCTGCTTATGCCAGCAATTACAAAGATAATTCTTCCTTTAGTGGGTTATCTTATTACCGGTAAGGCTGACGGCTTTGCAAAAGCTCTTGTTGAGGCGGCTACAGATGTCCTTGAGCCTTTAAGATTTAATGATGACGGCGAGCCCGTTTATGATAATATTTCACTTGAGCGCGGTCCTGATAATTTCACATTCCGCTATGACTGGCGTTATGATGTGCTCGACACCGCCAAAAAGCTTGATGAATACATAAAGCAGGTCAAGGAAGAGACAGGCTGCGAAAAGGTTGCTCTTCTGCCTGAGAGCATGGGCGGCGCTGTTACAATGTCATATATCTATCAGTACGGTTATGACGATGTTCAGTCGGTAATACTCCGTTCCTCTGCAATGGAGGGTATTACTCTCATGGGTGAGCTTTACACGAGAAGTCTTGATGTAGACACTGACTCGGTTCTCGGCTATATTAACGGCTTCCTGCTCGGCGGTACCGCAGACAGAGTTCTTCTCCGCGGACTTATCAACACCGTGGGCAGAGTACCCGTAGCTCTTATTGCGAAGCTGCTCAACGGCTTTGTAAGCGATGAGTGCGATTATGTATATGATGAATGTCTGTGCGACCTTTTCGGCAATATCCCCGGTATGTGGAGCTTTGTTCCGACTGAGTATTATGAAGACGCCAAGGTATCTATGCTTGATGAAAAGGAAAACGCAAAACTTATTGAGAAGCTTGATAATTATCAGTATAACGTACGTCCGCAGATAGTTCCTATGCTTAAAGAAATGCAGGCAAACGGCGTTAAGGTTGCGATAATATCCCATTACGGACTTTACGGTGTTCCGATAATTCCCAATGATACTTATCAGTGCGATTTCCTTGTTGACACAAAATATACTTCTATCGGCGCAACCTGCTCAACTGTAGGCGCAACCCTCGGAGACGGTTATGTTCAGGCTGAGGCAGACGGTCATAATCATCTCTCGCCTGATATGCAGATTGACGCTTCAACCTGCGCTTTCCCGGATAATACATGGTTTGTCAAGGGCATGGTTCATACATGGTATAATGACGGCTATGACGAGCTTGTAGACTGGATTGTTTATGAGAGTGAAACTCCGACAGTTTATGAGAATTCGAAATATCCTCAGTTCCTTTATAATAATGTTGAGGACGAAACGCTTGACCCGCTGAAATCTGCAGATCTCGACCCGATTGAAGATAATATTTTTGCGTTTCTTTTTAATAAGATGCAGAACAGATAAAAGAATTTATTTACTGCGCAGCGAAGTTGTTGACAAAACCGAGGTTTTTTGATACAATATCGTTCGCAGTTATAAACGGAGAGTTGTCCGAGTGGTCGAAGGTGCAGCACTCGAAATGCTGTGTACGCAAGTACCTAGGGTTCGAATCCCTAACTCTCCGCCAAAAAACCGATTATCGCTTTTGCGATGGTCGGCTTTTTCATATAATTGGGATTCGAACTCCGAGGGGGTGAGCGGCGTTAAGAAAACAGTCCTGCGAACTGTTTTCAGCCGCGAAGTCTGAGGCAGGTACTGCTACAACGTAGTGGTTGCCGAGGACGAAAGACTTTGCGAAGCAAAGGATTTATCCCTGACTCTCCGCCAGAAAATCCGGTTACGCATTTGCGGTGACCGGATTTTTTTGAAATACTATTTTATTCTGCGGATTTTGCGACAACAGTTGCCGCTTATTATCGTTATTTTACGTCATGCAACAAATCATAGCGTGACTTTTGAGCATTTTCATGTAATAATATAACTGAAAAGAGGTGCTGCGAATGGCAAAAATTGCAAAAAACATAAAATCGTTCCGCACTGAATGCGGCTTTTCACAGGAAGTGCTTGCAGAGAAAATAAATGTTTCACGTCAGACTGTTTCTTCATGGGAAAACGGCAGAACTCAGCCGGATATAGAAATGATTGAAACGCTTTCGGGTGTTCTGGGTGTGAGTGTTGAAGAGCTGATTTACGGCAGGAAAAACAAGGTCGGTTTTGACCCTCCTCAAAAGGCGGACAGAAACATTATCATAACCGTTCTTACGGTTTTCGGTACGCTTATGACTGTTGCAGGCGTCGCCATTCTGTTTGCAAGATTCTGGGAAGAGCTGAGTATCGCCAAGAATTTTTTTGCTCTGCTTCCACTCGCGGCAGGGGTCGGTATTACACTTTTCGCGTTTACAAAGCGAAGCGACAGCGCGGCGTGGCGTGAGGGCTCGGCTGTCGCGTGGACTGTCAGTATTGCCGTCACCAACGCGCTTATGAATTCGCTGAACTCTATTGACTTCGGCTTTGCGCCGCTCCTGCTTCTTGACAGCCTTCTGCTTATTCCGGTTATCTTTATAACAAAAGGAATTTTCCCCCTTGCGGCATTCTTTTACGGCATAAGCCACTCGATTACGATTCTGCGAACCAACGGAAGCGTTTACTTTACTGTTTTCACAGTGCTTCTCATTATGTTTTTAGCCTCGGGAGCACTGCTTTATTCAAAATTTTATTTTACAGATAAAACCCAAAAAGCTGTCGGATTCTGGGCAATGCTTGCGGCGGCGGGGTTTAACTGGGCTTCCACACCGTTTATTTATCTTTATGATTACGGTTTTGAAACGGCGCTGGCGACAGCTCTCTTTGCGCTGATGTCATTTGGTGTTCTGCTTTACTGCTTCGGTGAAAAAATGCCGTATAAATCAGTCTCTCTGTCCGGCTGCGTGGGATGCATACTTGCGGGCTTCATAATGTCAGTGTTTTTTACAGGCCCGATGTTCGATGCCGACTGTTGGGATAATGCCGCGAAGCTGAGAGTTGCGATTGTGTGCGCACTGTTATTTTTAACAGCCGCAGTACCGTTTGCTCTTAATATTAAAAACATAAAAAAAGACAGGCTCAGCGTTCTGCTTATTGCGCAGGCTCTCTCTGAGGAAATCCTGTTTTATATCTGCGCCAACAGCTCGCTTAAAGGCATCGACCTTATAAAGGCTGTTCCTGTGCTCGGTATAGCTGCTGTAATTATTATAAAGGGCGTGCTTCAGGCGAAGCTCTCCTACGCGAATTTCGGCATGCTTACCGCCGCGGCTGTGCTTTTCTCGATACTCATAACTGCAGACGCCGATATAATGATAATCGGCACGGTAATCGCTTTGACTGGCATAATTCTGCTTATTATTAATAAAATCCTTATTAAAAAATTTGAGCAGGAAAAGGAGGCGGAAAGCAATGCGTAAAAAAATAATCGCGGCCGCCGCCGTTCAGATTGCCGCGGCGCTTCTGCTTCTTACTGTTTCTCCGCTCTGGGCATTTGCACTTGAAAAATACGGTACGGAATACACGGTTAATTCCACCTCAGTATGGTGCGACGGCAGTTATACGGACGAAGACGGACATTTTATGTTCTGCGTTGAATGCGAAAAGCAGCATGTTGACGGCCTTGAGCATCCTGTGAGTGAATATGTTGACATAACAGATGACAGTCTGATTTATCTTTATGCGTCAGGCAGTAAAAGTAATGTGAGAATTAACATGACATATTATATTAAGGATACTGCGCTGTCAGAAAAGCTCAGCTCACTTTACAACTACGATACCGACAATATGGACGCGTTTGAACTTGCTGATATTCTGAACCTCCGTTCGCGGATTGTAAACACTGTTTACAGTGTAAAAATAAAAGTTTTCGGCTCCCGTGTGAAGCTTATCTCAGTAACCGCTGACGGAAAAGAGCTTGAAACATATCTTTCTGAGCTGCTCGGAGCTTAACAGCTTTTATTTTAATTAAAAAATTCATTTCTGCCTTAAATCAGCTCTCAAAAGAGTTTGTCTTTTACAGCAAATCAAGGATTTATCGCAGATTCAATTATATTTTTGCAGATTTATATATCAATAAATTCATCCGCTGTTTGATTGGAGAAATATATTTTTTCAGAAAATAAATTGCTTATTTTTTTATATATGATATAATTAGTACAGAATGATTTGTATATAAAAAAGAGGTAATGGGTTTTGAAGGAAAACAGATTTGAAATTGATATGTGCTCGGGACCGCTGATGCCTAAGCTCATATCTTTTTCTCTGCCGCTTATGCTGTCGGGCATACTTCAGCTTCTGTTTAACGCTGTGGACCTGATAGTTGTAGGAAGATTTGCAGGCAGTGACTGCCTTGCGGCTGTGGGTGCCACAACGGCTATTATTAATGTTTTCATAAACTTTTTTATCGGTCTGTCTCTGGGAGCAAACGTCTGCGCGGCCAGATATTACGCCTCGGGTGAGCACGATAAAATGAGCGCGGTGGTTCATACCTCTATTATGACCGCGCTTATTTCCGGTGTGATTATTCTCGCTTTCGGTCAGTTCTTCGCAAAATCCGCTCTTGAGATTATGGATACCCCCGATGAAATAATCGGCATGTCTGTTCAGTATATGAGAATATATTTTTTAGGCACTCCGTTTTTTATGCTGTATAATTTCGGCGCGGCAATACTCCGAGCTGTAGGCGATACGAAACGTCCGATGATTTTTCTCGTTATTGCAGGTATAATAAATGCCGGGCTGAATGTTTTTCTTGTTGTTGTTTTTCATCTTGATGTTGCGGGTGTTGCCGTTGCCACGGTAATCTCTCAGATGATTTCGTGCGTTCTTGTAATAATCGTTCTTTTAAAGAGTCCCGATGCGTACAGACTCAGCTTCAGAAAACTTAAAATTCACAGAGAATTTCTTAAAAATATTTTTTCAATCGGAGTACCCGCGGGACTTCAGAGTACTGTAATTAATATCTCAAACGCAATGCTCCAGTCCTCTGTTAATTCATTCGGTCAGTACGCTATGGCAGGGTACACGGCGGCTAACAATATTTTCGGATTCCTCTACACCTCGGCCAATGCAGTGACTCAGGGGTGCATGAGCTTTACAAGTCAGAATCTCGGCGCAGGCAAATACAAGCGTATGAAGAAGGTGCTTGTCAACTGCCTTATTCTTGAAACGTTTATATGCATGGCAATGGGTGCCGCGGCGTATTTCTTCTCAGACAAGGTTCTCGGGATATATACGTCTTCGCCCGAGGTTATAGACTACGGCATAAAGATTCTGAGCCTTACCACACTGTCATATTTCCTGTGCGGATATATGGACTGCATACCCGGTGCTCTGCGGGGAATGGGGCGTTCGGCGGTGCCGATGATTCTTTCTGTAATAGGTACTGTCGGTGTGAGAATAATCTGGATTTACGGCCTTTTCCCCACGCACAGAGACATAAAATTCCTGTTTATTTCATACCCTGTTTCGTGGATTGCAACGATAATAATGCAGTCGGTATGTTATCTGATAATAATAAAAAGGCACTACAGCCGTAATGCCTTGAGTGAAGAATAAATTAAACCGCATTCTTTCGAATGCGGTTTTAATTATTTCTTGATGTTAAATGTTTTAATTTCTTCGCCTGTTATTTCGTCCTTGATTACAAGGCTGCACTTGAGCTCAAGCTGTGCGAATGACTGATAGAAACCGACGTTTTCAAAAACGTACTGGTCAACGAAACGGTCAAAGTTTGATTCAAACACTTTTTTGTCAACATAGAGCGTAACAGATGAGAAATCATCTGCGTTGTGCTCCTCCTTTTTGATTGACGGATATTCTGTGTTCGCGGCAAGATTTTCGAGATTTTCTATAACCTTTGTCTTGATTGTTTCAACGGCCATGAGATGGTCTGCCTTGCCGAGTGTGAATGAAACGGAATTATCCTCGCTGTTGACAGAAACAGATTTGTAACCCTGCTGCTGTTGCTCTGAGGTGAGCTCGGGAGCTGTTCTGTTGAAATCGTCACCGAGGAATCCGAGATAATCCTCGGGAATTGAAACGGTTACTTCTGTTGAATTATCAGTTTCGGCAACACCGCCTGCAACCTTTGCATTGGTTTTGACTGTGCTTGCTTTTTCGTTCTTTCTTTCAAGTGTGTCGTTCGGGCCGGCCTTGAACCACGGCATGCAGAGTGATTCTTTATTTCCGTTATCGTCGTTATGATACTGGAATTTATAGAAGAGGCCCATGTAGCTTACACTGCCGTTTTTGAATTCATCTGTTTTAATGCAGAAAACAGGCTCTCTCCAGTTGCTGATAAGAACATAGTCAACGGCAAAGAACGCGCCCCAGATAACTGCTAAAATAAACACTATCAGTAATGTGTTGCGCAGCTTGTGAGATTTTTTCTTCTTTTTGCCGCCTTTAGCTTTCTGCGCAGTCTTTTCAGTCAGCTCAGCTTCGGCGGTGTAATCGTCAACTTCCTCAATTTCACGGTAATCGGGGATTCTGTCAATCTTATGAGTGGGTTCTGTGTCTTTGAATTCACTGAAGCCTGAGTCAATATCTTCAAAAGTCTGTATCGGCTGTTCCTTGATGTCGTCGGCTTCCGGAACTGCGGGAGCAGGGGAAACGGGCGCTGACGCTTTTTTCGGTGCGGCTGTGGGCTTTGCGCTCGCGGGAGCTTTTTTCTTTGCCGCAGGAGCTTTAGCTATCGGTTTTTTAACCGGAGCAGGCTTTGCTTCAGCCAGTTCGGAAGAACTGCTGTCTGTATCGGAGAATCCGCCTGCAAAGTCGGCCTCAAAAGCATTGTATTTCGGGTCGGAACGGATGATGTTTTTATTGATGGTCTCAATAGCCTTATCATCAACGCCGTAGTCTGAATATTTCGCTTTCAGTTTCTCAAGATTTTTGACAACGTCGTCGTCAAATAAATCAAAGTTGTCGTTGCTCATAGCGGTTTCCTCCTTAATTATCACTCTGGTTTTTTCTGAGTGCCTGAAGAATTTTTATTTTAATATCTTTTACCATGGGTATAAGCTTATCATACATATTGTAGCGCAGTTTGTTATTTATTATAACATATTCCCCGACAAATTCATAGAGATTTGCTCCGAGACTCGCTTTGAATGAATTTATTCCCTCAAAGTTTTCAAAGGGCGTGAGCTCACCGAGGGGCTGAGTCTTGTCTTCGGGAATGTTAAGATTGTTTACAAGCACATAGCCTAAGTCATGAAAATCGCACTGAGAGTCAATGCTCTGACACAGGCGAAGATAGTTTACAAAGTGACTCGGGCGTGTCTCGTTTCTGAGAACATTTATGCTTCCTCCGAAAAGACAGCTGGCAACTCCGCCGTATCTTATGGTAAGTCCGCCTGCAACAACGAACTTATCTTTGTCAGAGAATTCAGCGGCTTTTTCAAGTCTTATTTTATAGTTTTTGGACTGCTGGAGAATTGTTTCGTTTTCATTCTTAAGACGGTTCTGAATGCTTTCACGGGTAGTGCTTTCAAGTTTTCTGAGGTTTTCCTCGTACTGTGCCATTCTTTCGTCTTCAAATTTTTTATCTGCGTTCTTGTCATAATAAACAAGCGTCAGATCCATGCAGTCACTGAAAACGGACATCATCTTTTTGATGTAATCGGGCTTCTTTTCAATGAAGCTGTCGCGCTCGGATGTGGAGCGCATAACCGTCGCAAAATCGTCAAGAAGCTGAGGCTCTTTTTCAACCTCTTTGATTGATACTCTGCGGCTTACAAGACCGCGGTTTTCACCGATTCTTACTGAGTATCTTACGCCTTTTTCACATTTCTTAAGAAGTTCCTTGGCGGTGAACATGGTGCCGTCGTCTTTTTTCAGCGGAATCATATACTGAATAGGAGACTTGTATATGTATTTCTCCGTATCGTGATTCAGGGTGTAGCCCGCGTCAATCAGCTTTTTGTGAAGGGCAAGGCCCTCTTCTGTATATTCATTATTGATTTTAAGCGGAATATGGGGGTCGGTAATAAGAGCTGTTATTTTATGCTTCTTCAGCTCACCCTTGATAAATTCCGTGAATTCCGTAATGATTTCACCGTCTGAATAATCTGTAACAGGGCCGTCGGGAATGTACCAGATTTTACCGCAGAGCGAAAGGCTTCTCTCAAGCACAAGGCAGGCGAGTACTCTCTCTCCGTTACGGAATCCGCTGAAGAAATACGGCTTCCATACGACCTTGATTTCGGGCCAGCGTGAGCACTGGATGAACGAGCCTTTTCTTTCGTTTATGAATTTATCATATTCTTTTAAATCATTTTCGATTTTGAATTCAAGCATCAGATTTTATTCTCCTCATATATTCTTTAATGCATTCAAGCTCCGAAAAGGGCTCTTTTATTCCGTTTATCAGCTGATATTCTTCATGCCCTTTGCCTGCGAGCAGGATTATATCACCTTTTTCTGCTATGCTGAGGGCATATTCTATTGCTTTTTTTCTGTCGGGCTCAGCGACAGACTTTCCGCCTGCCTCGGTCACAGCCGCGGCAATGTCGTTTATAACGCTCATCGGGTCTTCAAAATCGGGGTTGTCAGATGTCAGAATGTTTATTTCGCACATACTGCCTGCTACGAGCCCCATTTCACGGCGGCGTTCCTGAGTTCTGCCGCCTACCGAGCCGAATACGCAGATGAGCCTGCCTGTTTTGTATACATAAAGCGTTTCTATAATGCTTTTAAGGCTCAGACCGTTGTGAGCATAGTCTATTATAACATCAAAGTCGGCGTCAATGTCAACAGTTTCCGCTCTTCCGCGGATTTTTATGTTCGAAAGTGCCGCCGCGGCCTGTGAAATATCAGCGCCGACAGCCGCCGCCGCACCTAAAGCGGCGAGAATATTATATACGTTAAATGTGCCGGGGATGGGAGCGGTTATATTAAGGCTTTTACCGAGAGCGGAGCAGTCAAATCCTATGCCGAAGGTCTCTCTGTTCCTTAAAGGCTTAACGTCAGAAGCGGAAATATCATAATCTGAATCAAGCCCGTAGGAGATAATTCTGCATTTGCAGTTTTCTTTCATTGTTCTGTACGCTTCGTCGTCATAATTCATAACGGCCGTGTCACAGCGCTCAAACAGCACCGATTTCCAGTAGGCGTATTCCTCAAAGCTGTCGTGCTCAAGGGGGCCTATGTGGTCGGGCGAAAGATTCGTAAACACTCCCGCGGCGAACTGAATTCCGTCAACTCTGCCATGCTTCACGCCTAAGGATGAAACCTCGAGAGCGACGGCTTTGCATCCGTTATCCGCCATTGTGCGGAATATTTTCTGCAGCTCGTAGGATTCGGGCGTAGTGTTGGCTGTCGGCATTTTTATACCGTTGAACTCCGCGCCCACGGTGCCGATTATACCGGCAGGTATGCCCGAGGCGTTGAGAATTTTCTGCACAAGATGAGCGACGGTTGTTTTACCCTTCGTGCCTGTAATACCGATGATTTTAAGCTCTTTGTCCGCGTGATTGAAAAGCTCGGCGGACATATTCTTAAGCGCCACGCGTGAATTTTCAACCTTAATCTGCTGAGCGTCATCGGGAAGGTCAACGCTCTTTTCGACAATAAAAACTCTCGAACCTTTTTCATATGCGCTCTGAGCGTATTTATGACCGTCGGCTTTAAGCCCCGAAAGACACACAAAAACCGTGCCGCTCTCAGCTTTTCTCGAATCGTAAACTATATCTTTTATTTCAACGTCTTCTTTAATGCACCCCGGGTATTCGGTGCTTTTTAAGATTTCAGACAGCTTCATAAAAAAACTCCTTATATGAATTATAAAACCATAACAAGGGTTCCTGCGGCAATAAGCACACAGCCGATTGCAGATTTTATATTAAATTCCTCGTGCAGGAATATGAATGACAGAACAAGAGTGATAACAACACTCAGCTTGTCTATGGGAACTACCTTGGAAACGTCGCCAATCTGAATGGCTCTGTAGTAGCAAAGCCACGAGGCGCCCGTGGCAAGGCCTGAGAGAATGAGAAAAATCCAGCTTTTTCTGCTGATTTCACTCAGTCCGCTCTGAGCGTGGGTAAGAAAAACCATTCCCCACGACATTATGACAACCACAACGGTCCTCACCGCGGTGGCGAGATTTGAATTAACGCCCTCAATACCGATTTTGGCAAGAATTGATGTCAGCGCGGCAAATACCGCAGAAAGTATTGCAAATAAAAGCCACATAAAACCGCCTCGATTTATTATAAATTTATGATAAAAGACAGTATTATTATCTGCAAAAATTCCAGCTTATAATCATCAGTATTCCACCGATAAGAAATGAAAGCAGCGATACAAGATGCCCTAAATATTGCTTTATGATTATTGCAACAAAATTGGAAAGTCCGATACCGACAATAAAACCGCCTGCAAATCCGAGAAAGCTCCATGCACTTTCAGATCTGACGAGGATACAGAAAAGTGCCGGCGGAGTTAAGAGCGCGATAAGCAGGAGCACCACAAGAAACACATAGCCGACAGGATGCTCAGCTTTAAAAGCCTCGTCTGATGCTGCGCTGAAAAATTTTTTGTAATTGTCGGGCGGAAGCCAGTATGATTTTTTGTCTTTTTTACTGCTGTTCATAAGCTCTCCTGAAGCTCGCGCTTTTTCACATACGGCAGTCCTGAATTCAGTTAACCGAAAGCGGTAATACTTTTTTATTCAATAATAAACAGTTTCGATTTAAGATCGTAATCCGTCGAGCCGTCCAGCCGCTCATATAAACTGACGCTTAATATGAATAGCGCCGCCAAAGCGTTTATAATATTTTTTAAATTTGCCCGCTGATAATTCGGAATACCTGACTCGGGAATATCTGCTCTGAAATGCTTCACTTTATTATAATCCTGCCACCAGCCGGCAGAGCTTTCCTCATTGAAGCTTTGAAAAGGAACAACGTGTATTTTTCCGTAAGGGAATACAGTGACACAGGTTGTATCTTTTAATCTTGGGTCTGTCTGCAATATGGCGGCAATCTTTTTTACAATGTTGCCCAAATTGTTTTTGTATCCGAGTGTTTTGCAGTATTCCTCTGCCAATGAATCCATTTCACTGCATATATTTAGAAACAGGTATGTATATCTGGCGGAAAAAGTCGCAAAGTTTGATTTGTCAACAGAAACAAATTCGTCAGTAGCCAGAAAATCCTTTTCAAGCAAAGTATAGCTTTTCCAAAAAGCTTTTATAAATGCATTTTTATCCATAACTGTTCCTCCGTTCACGAAAATCACGGCTTGTTCAGTCTGTAAGTAATATAAATTTTATCCGGATTTGCGCAGTGATGCAACTGTTTCCACATGCGGCGCTCTCGGGAACATATCAACGGGAGTGACTTCTTTCACTTCATAGCCGAATTCGCTCAGACGTTTGCAGTCTCTTGCGAGAGTCGCGCTGTCGCAGGAAACATAAACTATTTTTTCGGGATTCATTTTTGCCATTGTGCCGATAAGCGCTTCGTCACAGCCCTTCCTCGGCGGGTCAACAATTATTACGTCGGGACGCACGTCCTCGCTTTCAAGCATCTCGGCCGCCTTTGCCGCGTCGGCGCAGATAAATCTGGCATTGTCAATATCGTTGAGCTTCGCGTTTTCAACGGCGTTTTCCACCGCCTGAGGGATGATTTCAACACCGATAAGCGACTTCGCTTTATCTGCCATTGTCAGACCTATTGTGCCTGTTCCGCAGTAAAGGTCAAGAAGCGTTTCGCCGCCCGTAAGACCCGCGTACTCTGCCGCTTTTTTATAAAGCAGCTCGGCGGTGTCGTGATTCACCTGATAAAATGAGAGGGGAGAAATATTGAATTTCAGCCCGCACAGCTCATCCTGTATGTAATCTCTGCCGTAAAGGGTGACGCATTTGTCACCGAGAACGACATTCGTATCTTTTTTATTGATGTTGAGAATAATGCTTTTTATTTCAGGCAGTGCGTCCGTCAGTTCAAAAACCAGCTCGTCGGCGCAGGGAAGAGCGTCACCGTTAATTACGGCGCATACCATGATTTCACCTGTCGAAACTGCCTTTCTTAAATATATATGTCTCAGAATTCCTTTTCTGCTTTTTTCGTCATAGGCAGAGATTTTGTGAAGTCTTATCCACGTTCTGAAAATATCGGTTATTCTGCTGAATTCCACCGGCTGAAGCAGACAGTCGGCGCAGTCAATGACTCTGTGAGAATGAGGAGCGAAAAATCCGATTTCCGCGAGTCCGTATTTATCTGTGCTGACAGGAAACTGAGCTTTGTTTCTGTATCTTTTCTCGCTTACAGAGGGGATAATCGGCTTCGGCTTGATGTCCATACCGCCGAGACGAAGAAAATTATCTTTAATCTGGTCATATTTTATCTGCAATTCATCTTTGTAATTGAGATGACCGAAAGCGCAGCCGCCGCATCTGCTGAAAACGGGGCATTCGGGTGTGATACGCATTTTTGAGGGATGAATGATTTTTTCTAATCTGCCTACGGCATAGTTGGGTTTTGCTTTTATTATATGAAGAAGCACGTGGTCACCCGGCGCTGTGTTGGCGGCAAAAACGGTCATTCCGTTATACTTGCCGACCCCGCTGCCGAGAGCCGTACAGGAGTCTATATTGATTGCGATTTCATCATTCTTCTTTAACATCATACTACCTCAACATAACAATTCATATTATTATAACACATTGATTCTGAAAATAAAAGAATTTCCTTGCAAAAAGATTACGTTTATGTTAAAATTTTTCAAGAGGTGATTTGATGGCGAAAAATAATAAGCATCACTTTTTTGCGATGCTTTCAAGAATGAAATATATCAGCCGCTGGGCTCTTATGAGAAACACGCACAGTGAGAACATCAGCGAGCACAGCCTTGAGGTCGCGAGCATCGCTCACGCTCTTGCGCTTATTCATAATAAACGCTTCGGCGGTAATGTGAATGCCGAGAGAGCGGCGGTTATGGGTGTTTATCACGATACACCCGAAATCATAACCGGAGATATGCCCACACCCGTCAAGTATTACAGCTCTCAGGTTCGGGACGCGTACAGCCAGGTGGAGGATGACGCCTGCGAAGCGCTTCTTCAGATGATTCCCGAGGATCTGAGAGAGGAATACAAGCCCTTCTTCTTTAAGCAGGAGGAGGACAGACAGCTCTGGAAATTCGTTAAGGCGGCAGATAAAATCTGTGCTCTTACCAAATGCATAGAAGAGACACAGGCAGGCAACGCCGACTTTGAAAGAGCGGCGGAAAGCACACGCCTCGCAATCAAAGAAATGCATATGCCCGAGGCAGAATGCTTTATTGACGAATTTCTTGAGAGCTACGGACTTACACTTGACGAAATGACGTCGGGTGAGAACTCATGAGGAGGATTTTAAAATGAAAAGAGTGTTAAAAAGAATGGCATCAGCGCTTGTAGCAGCAACAATGTTTTTATCAACAGTAGTGGCGCTCCCCGCAGCGGCGGCAGTGTCAGCAAAAGCAGACGAGCAGGTTATGATAACCGAAAAGACACCGCTTCTTGACGAAAACGGTGCTCTTACTCAGCCCGGTTACTGCTTCACAAATCTTTATGAATATGACCGTGACGCCATTAAGGCAAACGCAACAAGAATCAAGGAATGGGATTTCTATCAGATTTCCAACGATGATTTCACCGTTCAGATTACAATCGCCGACATTTCACTCGGCGGCGCTGTTACAGTAGGTTTCTTTGACAGACACACAGGTGAAAGAGCCAGCGCTATGAAGCTCAATCTTTTCACATTCGGCAATTTCAACGTAGGTCTTGACCATAAGGGCCTCGCTGAAAATGACTGGGTTGACCATACATATAAGCTGAATAAAAAGAACTTTGACTTTGAGCTTGCGGTAAACGAAAAGGTCAGAACAATCAAGTTCACAGGCAAGGCAAGCGGTAAGCCCTTTACCATGGACATCAGTCTTGATATGCTTCCCGACCATGAGAGCCATTTCATCGCTGTTCCCTTTGACAAGCCCAACAACAAGCACTTCTATTACAACCAGAAGACAAACTGCATGGCTGCCACAGGTAAGGTAACATACGGCGATAAAGTATATGAATTCAAGGGCCTTGAAGATAAATCATTTGCAGTGCTTGACTGGGGCAGAGGCGTATGGCCGTTCCATCAGGTATGGTGGTGGGGCAACGGTAACACCGTTCTCCCCGATGGCAGAATCTTCGGCTTCGAAATCGGCTGGGGATTCGGCAACACAGACGCCGCTTCTGAAAGCACAGCGTTCATTGACGGCAAGGCATATAAGCTCGGCTATCTTAAGCTTGAAAGAGAAGATGACATTGTCAGACCTCTTGACCTTGACTGGGCAAATAACGGCATTGAATGGAAAGTAACCAGCGACGACGGCAGCTTTGAAATGACAATGAAGCCCGAATTTGACAACTACACCATGCTCAGATTCCTTGTTGTCGGCAATCTCTGCCATCAGGTATTCGGTAAGTGGAGCGGCACCGTAAGATGCGGCGACGAGGTTATCGAAATCGAGGATATGACCGCATTCCTTGAGCGTTCCGACAACATGTGGTAATTTTTATAGTCGGGGTAACTGTTATCTGATTCGGCTCTCGGTGCTCGAGCTCGAGCTATAATCTATATTTTGCTCTCGGTAAGCACCATCAAGGCTCCCCCTGACGAGGGAGCTGGATTTTGCGAAGCAAAAGACTGAGGGAGAGATTCTTCAGTCGGGGCAACTGTTATCTGATTCGACACTCTGTGCCCGAGCTTTAAAGTCGGGGTAGAGTTTATCTGGTCTATCGCTCAGTAATCGAGCTCAGAATATAATAATATTAATTTATCTCCCGGTAATGCTTTTGCGTTACCGGGAGATTTTTTTAAATGCACATAAAATGTTTGTCTGTTGGCTATCTCTTTTGGCTGCTCATATGAATAAAAACAATTATAAATTATATTGTTTCCAAACTGTAAATTTGTGCTTATTCGATTGATTTTTACTTTTTACAGATGTATAATTACTGTGAATTTTTATATTAGGCGGTATGTTTTATGGAAAAGAAAATGAGTAAGAAAAAGATTGTGCTCCTCTGCATTCTTGCGGCGGTAATTATAGCCCTCCTTATAGTGGTAATCGGCTATATGCGCGGCTGGTTTGACAAGGGCTATGACGCCGATGTTGTTACTGTTTCTCAGCGCAATGTAACCTCAACATATGAAACATCGGGTACTGTTTCGTCTTCATCTGAGGGCAAGTTCAGTGCTGTTGCGGGCGTTAAGGTTGAAAAGGTAAATGTCAAGGTCGGCTCAGCAGTCAAAAAAGGAGATGTGCTTGCAACATTTGACGCGTCATCCCTTTCGTCTGCCTTAAGCGAAAAGCAGCAGGCACTCAATAAGGCTCAGAAAGCATACAGCGATTATAAATCGGGAATTGTTACCGCCAAGACTCAGCTTGCAGATATAAACGGCAAAATAGCTCAGGCGGAGCAGAAGGCCGCTAAGCTTGAAAAAGAATCAGAAGAGGCGGCAAAGGAAGCCGAAAAGAAAGCCGCCGAGAATGCCGCAAAAGCCAAGGAACAGGCTGCGGCGGCTGAAGAGAATCTCTCAAATCTTATTGATGACAAGACTCTTGCAGGTAAAATAATAAACAGCATTATCAGCTCCAACCCCGACCTTAAAAAGATGCAGGAAATGCTTGAATCCGTATCTTCAATGAGCAGCGGCTATGATATTTCACAGCTTATGGGCTCAATGACAGGCGGCACATCTCAGTATGAGCTTATGCAGGCTCAGCTCGAGCTTGCCACATTAAAGGCGAGCAAGGCCATGACAGAAGCTCAGTCCGGCGGAAATCTTGAATCTGTTTACAAATCAGTTTATGATTCAGCTCTTAAAGCATATAACGAAACAAAAGCAGGCATTGACGCTCTTAACAAGGGCTGGATTGCCGAGCATGACGGCGTAGTAAGCGCGGTTGGCATCAAGGCAGGGGAGACAATAGCCGCTTCAGACGGCAAGAGCGCAGAGTCCTTTGACCCGTCATCAGTCGTCAGCGCGGTTATGTCCGGCGGAGATGTAACTTCTCTTATTTCAGGATTTTTCTCAAAGAGCGACGCGGGTATTACAGTGCAGTATTATCCTCTTGAAATAAAATTCATGCTCAACAAAGGCGACCTTGACCAGGTTTCAGTCGGCCAGATTGTTGATGTTAAATCAGAAACAGGCAAAACCATAAAAGGCGAGGTTTCATTTATAGCGGCTGTCGCGACAGCGGCATCGAGCTTTGATATCAACTCTCTTATGGGCGGCTCAGGCGGCGCTTCCGGCGGAATTGAAGCAATCGTTTCTGTAGATAAGCCCGACAGCGGCATTATTATCGGCCTTGACGCTGATATTTCCATTGACGTTGAAGAAAAGAAAGGCTGCATAACTGTTCCCGTTGAGTCAATTCAGTATGACGACAGCCACGCTTATGTGTATGTTTATGACGCACAGGAGGGCATTATCAATAAGAAGACCGTTGAGACAGGTATATTTGACGGCACTTATTATGAAGTGCTTTCAGGCATAAAAGCAGGCGAGGTAATTGTGAGAACTCCCGTTGCCACAATGGCTGACGGCGACAAGGTAATTGCACATAATGTTGACTAAGCTCGGAGGATTATCAGGTGAGTATTTGGGAAAATATTAAAATTGCCATATTCAGCATCCGCACCAATATGATGCGCTCAATACTGACAATGCTCGGCATAATAATCGGCGTAGCCTCGGTTATCGCCATAATAACCGTCGGCAACGGCGGCAAGGATTATATAGTCGACCTTATGAGCAGCATGAGCTCGGGCGCGGTTTCCATACAGGTTAAGACGGATGCTACAGCGGCGGAGCTTATCACCAAGGAGGATATAGAGAGCCTTCGCGGTATTGACTCCATTCAGTATGTTTCGCCTATGGATTATAAAATCGGCTCAGCGTATACAGATGACGAAACGGCCATGTGCTTCGTTCTTTCGGGCAACGAAGACCTTAACCGTGTCATGAATATCACCATGCGCCGTGGCAGATTCTACACTGAAGAGGAAAACAAAAACGGCGCAAACGTCTGCGTTATTTCAGAACTCGGCGCGCTTATTATGTTTGATTCTCTTGACTGTATCGGTGAGTATATCAACTTCCAGGTAAGCGGACAGGTTGTAAAGCTCAGAATAATCGGTGTTACAAGCGCCGACCTTACGGCGAGTACATCATCGTCAAATTCAACTGTTTCAATGTACAGTGAGATGTCTCAGAACATGAGTAATATAAATACAGAAGACACCATGATGGGCGGCTCGGCTATGATAGCTATTGTCACTCCTATCACTGTTACAGATAATATGAGCAACTCCAAAGGCTACAGTATGCTTTACGTTACCGCCAAGGATTCCAATGAGGCGAGAACCGTAGGCAACGCGGCCAAGAATATCCTTTACGCCAAGCACGGCAACTTCGGCTCCAACGTATACAACGTAGTAAACATGGAGTCATACACAGTGCTTGTTGATAAAATCATCAACGTATTCACCACATTTGTCGCGGGTATCAGCGCAATCGCTCTGCTTGTAGGCGGTATCGGTGTTATGAATATCATGCTCGTTTCCGTTACTGAGAGAACGAGAGAAATCGGCATCAGAAAATCCCTCGGCGCAAAGACGTCGACCATTATGTTCCAGTTCCTGACGGAGTCGATAATTCTATGCCTTATCGGCGGAATCATAGGCTTCATTCTGGGTGTCGGAATGGCGGCGGCCGTGGCGTGGTACGCGGGTATATCCATCAAGGTTGAGGCGACAACTATAGCGATAGCTGTCGGATTCTCCAGCGCTGTCGGTATTTTCTTCGGACTTTATCCCGCGAGAAAAGCGGCGAAGATGCTGCCCATTGACGCATTAAGGAGGGATTGATATGAGCCTTATAGAAATAAAAGATGTTTATAAAATATACAATCCCGGTGAGAATGAAGTCCGCGCACTTGACGGTGTAAGCCTCACTATAGAAGAGGGCGAATTTGTAGCCATAATCGGTCAGTCCGGTTCGGGCAAGTCAACCCTTATGAATATGCTCGGCATGCTTGATACCTGCACATCCGGTGAATATTATATGGACGGCATTGACGTTTCCCATATGACGGACGACGAGCTTTCCGAAATCAGAAATAAAAAAATCGGCTTCATTTTTCAGGGCTTCAATCTTATTTCAAGTCTTACAGCGAGAGGAAACGTAGAGCTGCCGCTGGTTTACAGAGGAATGAAACGAGCCGAAAGAGAAAAGCTTTCAGCTGAGTCGCTTGAAATGGTTGGCCTTGAAAAGCGAATGAATCACAGGCCTTCACAGATGTCCGGCGGTCAGCAGCAGAGAGTTGCAATCGCGAGAGCAATCGCGGCAAGGCCTCCCATAATTCTTGCCGACGAGCCGACAGGTAACCTTGACTCTCATTCGGGTAAGGACGTTATGAAAATCATACATCAGCTCCATAAAGAGGGCAGAACCATAATTCTTATAACTCACGATAACGGAATCGCTGAGGAAGCTCAGAGAGTTGTAAGAATTCAGGACGGAAAAATCATAGAAGATTATATCAACGAAAATCCGAAAGGCGTGGAATAATAAATGGAATACGGAAAATACGGTAATACGTACGTAGTTAGAATGGATAAAGGCGACGAGCTTGTTGAATCGCTTCTCTCTCTTGCAAAAAAAGAAAATATTAAATTTGCCGCCGTCAGCGGAATCGGCGCAACAGATGACGTTGATTTCGGCTGCTTCAATACTGAGCTGAAGCAGTATAAGGGCATCAACATGAAGGGCGATTTTGAAATCACATCACTCGTCGGCAATATCAACACAATGAACGGTGAAAATTATATTCATCTTCATATCAATCTTGCCGATGAAAACGGCGGTGTTCATGGCGGTCACCTTAAGAGAGCGAATATCAGCGTAACAGGCGAAATCGTTATAACCTGCACAGACGCCGTTATCGACAGACGCTTTGACCCTGAGGTCGGCACGAATCTGCTTACATTCTGAATATGAGAGATTTTAAATGCGCGATATTCGACCTTGACGGAACGCTCCTTGATTCCACAGACGTATGGCACCAGGTAGACGAGGAGTTTTTTGCCGAGAGAGGACTCGTTCTGCCCGACGATTACGCAAAGATTATTTCGCCTATGGGCTTTAAGGGCGCGGCGGATTACACGATTGAAAAATTCTCGCTTAAAGAAACACGGGAGCAGGTTATGGCTCAGTGGCACGCCATGGCTCAGAAAAAGTTTGCCGAGCAGGTCGCTCTCAAGCCTTATGCAAAGGAATATCTTGAATTTCTGAAAAATAACGGCGTAAGGCTCTGCATAGCCACCGCTTCCCACGAGGATTTGTTTGTGCCGTCCCTTGAAAATAACGGAATACTTCATCTTTTTGACAGTATGACCACTGTCAGCGAGGTTAAGCGCGTCAAGGGCTTCCCCGATATCTATCTCAGAGCGGCGGAGAAAAACGGAGTTCCCGTTGAGGACTGTGCCGTTTTTGAGGATATTTACGAATGTATCCGCGGAGCAAAAAGCGGAGGCTTTTATACAGTGGGCGTGTATGACGAAAAGTCGAAGGACGATGAAGAAAAAATCCGCTCTCTCAGCGACGAATATATTTATTCATTTTCAGAGCTTATTTAAGACTGTAAAGGCAGGCGTAACGGTATGGTTAAAAGAATAAGAACACCTTTCTGGAAGACGGAAGAAATTGAAAAACAACTGTCGGAGCTTGAAGCTGAGGGCTGGCGTCTGGAAAAAATATCAGGATTCGGAAATTTTGAATTTGTTTCCGCTGCCCCGAAGAAAACGGATTATATTATTATTTATAATTTTATCAGAGACAGCGCAAGCGCAATATATTCTGTTATGCATGAATTGAAAACCCGCGGAGCAATTGAAATCAAAGGCGATCTGACGAATCTTTTAGTCAGCACAAACGTTTTTCGCATAACAAAAGACTGTGTCAACACAGATATCCGTGTCCTTCGTGACAAAGAACTGAAGCATATTCTTATAAGTAAGATGCTTTTTTATTTATTTTTTGTCTGTCTGGTTCTGTTTGCGTTTATTATGACGGTTTTTGTTCAGAAAAAGAGCATAATTTATGATAGCTATTCGTGCTTTGAAACTGTTTTGCTGATTGCCGTTGGCGTTATCAGTCTTATCGGATTTATTTATAATTTAACAGGCTTTATTTATATTAAAAAGAAGAACAGAAATTGAGGCTTTTTCGGTCAATGAAATACGCTTTGTTGATCTGACACCCGGTTATAATTTCAAAAATTTGCATATAATAAACACCTTTTCTTTGATAAGACTATCATTGAAAAGGTGATTTTTTTATGAATTATGTTAAGGCGTTTATTGTGGGCGGGCTGATTTGCGTTGTCGGCCAGATTCTGATTGATAAAACAAAACTGACACCGGCGAAGATACTTGTGTGCTTTGTGGTGTCGGGCGTGGTGCTTCAGGCAATAGGCGCTTATCAGCCGCTCGTGGACTTCGCGGGTGCGGGCGCGACAGTGCCGCTGACAGGTTTCGGCTATACGCTTGCGAGGGGTACGGCACTTCATGTGGGCGAGCAGGGGATTCTCGGCGCTCTTACAGGACCGCTTAGTTCGGGCGCGGCAGGTATAACAGCGGCGCTTCTGTGCGGATATGTGGTGTCTCTCTTTACCGGCTCAAAGGATAAGTTTTAACAGAAGGATGAAAGTCCGGATTACAGCCTGCGTATAGAGAGATGAATAAGATAAACACTGCCTCGACTATAAAAGACAATCCCTCAGTCTCGCAAGCTCGACAGCTCCCTTTACACAAGGGAGCCGAAAGTTTGCGTGACCGAGAGACAGAAACAGATTACAGCTTGAGCCCGATTGCTGAGCGATAAATAAGATAAAAGTTTCCCGACTGAAAGAGCCTCCCTCGTGAGGGAGGGGGACCGCCGAACGGCGGTGTAAGGAGTAACTCCTTCAAGAGGAGGCCTTGAATGTGCGTGACCAAAAGAAAAATATAGATTACAGCCTGAGCTCGAGCAGAGAGTGTCGAATAAGATAAAAGCTACCCCGACTAAAAAGCTCGACTATAAAAAAGAAAAAAGCCGCTCACAAGGAACGGCTCTGATGATTCTTTTAAATTATTCGGCAGCTGCTTCTTTATCTTCGAAGCATGAGCATGAAACGTAGTCACACTTGTCATCTTCAACAGCGTCCTTGCCGCAGCACTTGGGGCAGAACTTTTTGATAAGAGCGTAAACTGCAACAGCAATACCTGCGATTGCAGCAATTATGCCAACGATTTTAAGAATCTTTTTAATTGTATCACACATAGGAAAGTCCTCCTTTAATTAGTAACTTTATTATATTATATCAGCGCGGTAATGTCAATAGATTAACAGAAATTTAATAAATGAGGAATAAAAAGAGGCAAAACAAAAGGGCGGTCAAGCCGCCCGTAATGTTTCTCATTATTTGTTTAAAAGTTTTGCAAGAGCTGATTTTTTTCTTGCAGCGTTGTTTTTATGGATAAGACCCTTAGCCGCTGCCTGATCAACCTTTTTAATTGCAAACTTAACTGCAGCTTCTTTATCGGCAGCGTTTGTTTCAGCAGCGATGTGAGCTTTTTTGATAGCTGTCTTTAATGCTGAATGAGCTGACTTGTTGCGAGCAGCCTTTGTCTGATTAACGATAACACGTTTTTTAGCAGATTTGATATTGGGCATAATTGCACCTCCTTTAGTTCTCTACACAGTTAAATATAATAACATCAAAATAATAAAATTGCAAGATGTTTTTTAAAATTTTCTTATTTTTTTGCAATCGCACATTATACTACACTATATTGAGAAAAAAATCAATACTTTTTTGCGAAACGGAGGAAAAGTTTACGGATTTTCGTACTGACCTGGCGCTTGAAAAACACGAAATGCTCCCTGCAGGTGAAATCAGCGGAGCTGAAACGGATATTTTTGAAAGCGGCGAAACGAAAATAACAAAAATAAAGGTGTTGTCCCGTGAGGCGGCTTTAAAGCTCGGCAAGCCTGAGGGCACATATATCACCGCTGAGATTCCTCCGCTTTCAGAGTACTGCGCAGGGGAGACGGAAACCGTTGAACTGCTTGCGGAGCTTCTTTCGTCTCTTCTGCCCGGGAACGGGACGGTTCTGACTGTCGGTCTCGGCAATAAGAGCATAACCCCCGATGCGCTGGGGCCTGTAAGCTGCTCAATGATTCTCGCCACAAGACATATAAGCGGAGAGCTTGCAGAGAGTACGGGGCTTGGCAGTCTGAGACCGTCGGCGGTGTTCGCACCGGGTGTACTCGGTCAGACGGGAGTTGAAACAGCCGAGATGATAAAGGGTGTTGTGAGGCTTATTTCTCCGTGTGCGGTTATAGTTATAGACGCTCTCGCCGCGAGGCGGCTCTCAAGGCTCGGGCGTACGATTCAGATATCCGATTCGGGTATTGTCCCCGGCTCGGGCGTGGGAAATTCAAGAGCGGAAATCAGCCGCGGGACTCTCGGCGTACCTGTTATATCCATAGGTGTGCCTACAGTTGCAGACGCTTGCTCTGTTGTCGGAGATGACTCGGATGATGAAAGCAGAAAAATGATTGTTACGCCAAGGGAGATAGATATTGTAATAAGCCGCGCCGCGAGACTTGTGGCTCTTTCGGTGAATAAGGCGCTGCAGCCGCATATTTCGGTTGATGAAATGCTGACGCTTGTGACATCTGTCTGATAAGAAAGGGATTGATTATGGCTGTTTCGAATAACGAATATAATAAGATGACGCAGAATGCCGTGCCGGGTTCACCGACCGTGAAGAACTGTATCAAGGCGTTTCTCTTCGGCGGCGGTATCTGCTGCTTCGGAGAATTGTTGTTTGCTCTTTACGGCATGACCGAAATGAGCAATGACATGATAAAAATGCTCGTGCCTGTTACGATTATCGTGATAACCGCGGTGCTGACGGCGATTGGTGTTTTTGATAAAATCGCGCGCCATGCGGGAGCAGGTACGATTGTGCCGATTACAGGTTTCGCGAATTCCGTTGTCTGCTCCGCCATGGAATACAGGAACGAGGGCGAAATTTTGGGCGTAGGAGCTAAAATCTTCAATATAGCAGGGCCTGTTATTCTTTACGGGACAGGCGCGGCGTTTGTTTACGGGATAATTTACTGGATAGCTGAGAAGGTGATTGGCTGATGTCGGACAGCATTATTGATTTAAAAAACGCTCCGTGGGTTCAGTCCTTTGCGAGCGTTGTGGGTAAAAAAGAGTCCGAAGGTCCTCTTCGTGAATACTTTGATGTGGTTCAGAACGATACGGCAATGGGGCAGAATTCCTGGGAACGGGCGGAGAGCTGTTATCAGAAAGAAGCGTTTTCGACAGCCCTTAAAAAAGGAGAGCTGAAAAAAGAGAATATTGATTTGGTCTTTGCGGGGGATTTGCAGAATCAGTGCACCGCCGCGGGTTTTGCGATGAGAGATTTTTCTGTTCCGTTCGCGGGCGTTTACGGTGCGTGCTCGACTATGGCGCTGAGCATGGCCCTCGCCTCGCTCAGTGTTAACGCAGGGTACGCACGGAGAGCCGCCGCTCTTACTTCATCCCATTTCTGCTCGGCTGA
>JAZUHE010000117.1:0-4927 GCA_045641565.1 Acutalibacteraceae bacterium
CGCTAAGGTAACAGGCATCAGCGTATACTCAAAGCCAAACAAGACAACCTATAAGATAGGCGAGAGCTTCGACAGCGAAGGCATCGTACTTAAAGTTAAGTACAGTGACGGCACAGAGAAGCTTGTAAAGTCAGGCGTAACAACAGAGGATGTCAAGTTCACAAGAGCAGGCAGCTACAAAGTAAAGGTCGGCTACGGCGGACTTGAAATAACCGTAACCGTAAAGGCGAAATATTCTGCAATTCAGATTATCGCCACAATCTTCGGTTTCGGATGGTTGTTTAAATAAGAGTGATTGAAAGGAGAACTTAATATGAAAAAAGAATATATTAAGCCTGTTTCGATTATTCAGGATTTAACAATAAACAGTTTTGTCGCAGGCGCGTGTGCAGACGCCGGTGGAACAATAGTTGACTCAACTGAGAATGACTGCACATATACAGACCCCACGTCGTATATGACATTCTTCTCGGCACAGTGCGCCGACGGAACAGAGTGGAGCGTTAACATCGTTAACCCCAACCCCACTTCACCATTCGCTCAGCTCTGTTACCACAGACCTATGGACGCCCTCTTCTTCTTCAGTTCATAATTAAATTCAGTTTTTATGCTCCCCGCAGTTTTACGCTGAGGGGAGCACTTTTACTAATATTTGTTATTTAAAATCTGCATTCAGCACTACTGTATGCGGATTTTTTCTTTATATGATAATTGACATAATCCTCAAAGTTGGTATAATTAAAATATAAAACTTGTTCGTAAAGGGTGATTATATGAGACAGCTTCGCTCGGATTTACCTGTTGAGGAAATAGCAGAAAATGTGTACTGGATTAATGAATTTGAGGGCACTAACTGCTATCTTATTGTCGGCAGTGAAAAAGCTCTGCTTATTGACAGTGGAACAGGCTTCTGCGATTTGAGAAAGTGCGTTGAGAATATCACGGATAAGCCTGTAATTCTCGCTCTGACTCACGGTCATGTTGACCATTTCGGCGGAGCGGGGCAGTTTAAACAGGCATATCTTCATCCTCTTGATATGAGCTTTGTGAATAATTTTCAGAAGACCCGCCTTATGCGTAAGCTGTTTCTGCTTTCAAGCAACGCTCATCCTCTCGGATTCAAGACGAGCGATGTCTTCAAGCCGGAGTTCCGCACGGAATACATAAAAATGGAAGACGGATTCGTATTTGAGCTTGGCGGTAAGACCGTCAGAGTTCATCATTCTCCGGGGCATTCCGTCGGTTCTGTTTCATTTGTTGACGAAACAGATAAAATCGTCTTCTGCGGTGACAATATGTGCGACGCGCTGTGGATGTTTGTACCCGGTGCGGCTTCGGTAGAGGAATGGCTCGAAACGGCGAAATGGATTTATGAAATGAGCGAAAGCAACCGCATATTCTGGGGTCACCGCAAGCCTGAACTCAATAGAGAATATATCGGCAAGGTGGTTAAGTGGGGAGAGGAAATCCTCGAAAAAAGCGGCAAAAACGCTAAGATTTCCAGAATCACTCATTATCCCGATGTTGCCGACGGAATAATTTACCGCACGGGAAATGTTTATAAAAAGAAATGAGATGACAGCAATGATACGCAGAGCAAATCAGTCGGACGTTGAGAAGGTCGCTGAGATTTATCTACGCATTCACAGCTTTGAACAGCAGGGCAGACTGAGTACAGGCTGGCTGCCCGGAGTATATCCCGTTAAAGCTACTGCTCAGGCGGCACTTGACAGAGACGAGCTTTTTGTATATGAAAGAGACGGTGCTGTTCTCGCTTCGGCGATTATCAATAAAAGGCAGGTAGATGTCTATTCATCAGGTCAGTGGAATATTCCCGCTCCCGACGATAAGGTAATGGTGCTTCATACCCTTAACGTTGACCCGTTCCATCGTTCTGAGGGAATCGGCAGAGAGTTTGTGGAATTTTATGAGAATTTCGCTTTTGAAAATGGGTGCACAGCTCTCAGAATGGACACCAACGCTAAAAATACCGCGGCAAGGGGATTTTATAAAAAGCTCGGCTACAGCGAAATCGGTATTGTTCCGTGCGTGTTTAACGAAATACCCGATGTTCAGCTGGTTCTGCTTGAAAAGACGTGCGAACGTCAGATATGAATTAATTATACAGGGGGAGTTTTGTGTTTATTGTTAAACGCATTACAGCTTTGATTATGTCAGTAATAATTCCGTTTTTTTCGTCTGTTATTTCAGAAATAAAACAGGTGCCCGAAACGGCTCAGCTGTCAGCGGAGCTTTACCGCGACGGAACACCTAAGAAGTATTTCACGCTGAGCTTTGATGACGGCATAACGCAGGACATCAGAATAATGGAGATTTGCAGAAAGTATGGCTTTTACGGCTGTACATTCAATATTAACACAGGTCTGTGCGGCGCTGAATGGAACTGGGTAGGCGAGCAGTTCGGAAGACCTGACGTCACTCACAAGAGGTTCACTGAGGAGGAGCTGAAAAGCGGAATTTATGACGGCTTTGATGTTGCTGTTCATACGCTCAATCATCCTTCTCTTAAGAAATATGATAACAGACTTCTGAAGCTGAAAAAAGAAATCAATAAAGACGCAGATAATATTTATGAATATACAGGTCTCTATCCGCTGGGAATGGCATGGCCGGGAGGAGACACGGAATATACCGATAAAACGGTTGATATGGTGGCGAAGTACACAAAAATGGGATTTGCCCGTGCAGTCGGTGCAACGAATTCCTTTGAGCTTCCGCAGTATTTTCTGAAATGGCATCCGACCTGCTCGATTTCCGATTCTTGCGTGCTTGAAATGGCTGAGAAATTCATTTCGGCTGAATGCAGTGAAGATATGCTGTTTTATGTTTGGGGTCACGGCTATGAGCTTGACCTTTTTGATAATTACGAAACCCTCGAAAAGCTGATTAAAATGATGGTCGAGGCTGAGGATGTTGTAACTGTAACAAACGCGGAATTTTATCTTCTGTTTAAAGATGAAATACCGCGGTGGAAATAATCTGATTCGGGAGGATTTATTATGAAAAAAGCGTTAAAAACTGCACTTTCAGTTATTCTCTGCATTTGCTTTATGCTGGGTGCGGCTCTGCCGAGCTTTGCTGAAGCTGACACACCGTCGCTTCTAAATGTTTACGGTGACGGAATGCTCTTTCAGCAGAAGAAAGAGGCGATTATCCGCGGAAACGCAGGCAGCGGAGCGGAAATATTCTGCGAGGTCAAGAACGGCGCAGATGTAGTCTGCAAGGCGAAAAGTACTGCCAATAAAAAAGGCGGCTTTTCCGTTTCATTCAAGGCTCCCGATGGCGGATATAAAAGGTACACTATTACTGTATACGCTGACGGTAAAGAAATACAGACTCTCAATGACGTGGTTTTCGGCGAGCTGTGGCTTTCAAGTGGTCAGTCAAATATGCAGTACGGCTTCGGTCAGAGCGATACTTATGAGCAGAACAGCTCCCGCAGTGAATGGCTCAGATTCTTATATGTTGACCCGTATCCCACATATAACGGTGATACCGAGAGCTTCCCCAATGAGGCAATGTCTGACTTTGAAGACGGATGCTGCAGATGGTATAAAGGCACTGACAATATTGCAGGTGTTTCGGCTGTTTCGGTGTTTTTCGCTCAGAAGCTTGAAAAACAGCTTCAGATGCCCGTAGGCGTTCTTACGCCGAATCTCGGCGGCAGTATGCTCGATACATGGCTTTCAAGAGAAACGATTGACAGCGACCCTGTTTATGCCGATTATCTTAAAAAGCAGGGGCTTTATCTCTCAAACGAGGAATGGGACAGTGAAAAGGTTAACTGTTATTCCACAATGACGGCTAATTACAATAAAAAAATCGCTCCTCTCAGCTGCTTCAATATTGCCGGCATGATATGGTATCAGGGTGAGTCCGAGTTTATTTCGGGCTGGGAAATCGGCTGTTACACCCGCGGACTTGAGCTGCTTCAGTCATCATACAGCGAGCTTTTCCGATTCAGCGGTGAAAAGATGCCCTTTATCGCGACTCAGGTTGCGCCTTACGCCTACGGCGACAATCAACTGAATCTTCACAACAATGAATTTGTTGAATTCCAGAACGCTGACCCTGCGTCACGCGCGGTCACCACGATTTATGACCTTGATTTAGGATATATAAACGAAGTCGGCAGTATTCATCCCGGCGCGAAACAGCCTGTAGGCGAGAGAATGGCCGCCTGCGCTGACGGACTTGTATATAAAAACAGCACCTGTTACACAGCCGCGGCTGTTGAAAGCGTAAAAATTGACGGCGGTAACGTTTATGTTACGCTCAAGAATACAGGCGACGGACTTGTTATAGACGGCAGCTGCGCCAGAGGCTTCGCTCTTTGTGATGAGAGCGGCGTATATGTTCAGGCTGAAGCAGAGATTGTAAATAAAAACACTCTGAAAATATACAGCGACGAAGTTGAAAATCCCGTTGGTGCTTCATACGCGTTTGCGGAAAATAACAGCGAATCGAATGTATATTCAACTCTCGGCGGTGAGAAGTTCCTTCCCGTTGCGCCGTTCACCACAAACGCGGCAGGGGATAAGCTCTATTTTGAAGACCCGGCGTGGGCGAGATGTGACAGCGAAAAGGGCTTCCTGCTCGCGGGCGGCTCAGACGCGGGAGTCAATCCTCTCTGGAGCGCTGAAAAGGCGAGTATTACTGTTGACACAAGCACTCAGTATAAGGGCGAGGGATGTCTTAACGTAGTTTCTGAATCAAAGAAATCCGGCTTTTCGATTTCTCCGACGATTACATATAAAGACGGCACAGACATCGAGTACTTCGATTTGCCGCAGAATGACTGGCGCAATTATAAAACTGTTACGGTCATGGTCAGAAATAACGGTCTGAATGACGTTAAGCTTGATAAGATGAAGATTTATACAAACAGGGTTACATGGTTTGCTCC
>JAZUHE010000118.1:0-6423 GCA_045641565.1 Acutalibacteraceae bacterium
TGTGTTGAAACAGGAGGTGCTGCAATTAAAAGCAAGGTTGTTTTCAATAGTCATGAACTCGCAGCCCGAATCAAGATAAATGCCGTCTCCCGCATAGCCGTCCTTGCCGTCATAGCACGAGCAGTCATGAATAACGTTGCCGCTTACAACGGTATTCTGCTGAACACCGAGCATATAGATTCCGCCGAGGTCTGAAAGAGTTTCAAGACCGATGTTATAAATGAGATTATCCGTGATTTTAATATTCTGAGTCGGATTCTCGCCGAACAGCCACATGAATCCCGCGGATATACCCGTATAGTATCCGTCATGGATTTCATTGTTTGATATTTCCGCTGTATCGCAGTAAGCAACAGTTATTCCGCAGGCACCGAAAAACTGTCTGCCGTATTTTTCAATTTCACAGTTTCTGACAGTGATGTTTTCCGCAATATTATCACGGATTTCATCAATTTTTTCTCCTATAAAGAATCTGCCGCCGATAAAAATCGCATTGGCTCCGATATTACCGAAATAACAGGAATCAACAACGCAGTTCTTCGCACCTGTGAAATAGCGTATCGCTGTCGCTCCGATGTTTTCAAAATCACAGTTTTTAAAATTGATATTATCAGAATAAACAACGTCAATGGCGCCGCATACATCAACCGCGGCCTGAACAGACGAAGTCTCATAGTCTCTCAGACGGGTGTGGATGTTCATGTTCAGATATTTATCATTTGAATATTCCCAGCCTGTATCCGCAAATTTAATATTTTCAAATGTTATTCCCGATGAATTTTCAATGTTCATAAGGAGAGCTTCGCATGATGCGTAAAGCACAAGGCTGTCAGCTGTTTCTCCCTCAAAGGGAACATAATAAAGCTTATCGGCTTTTGAATCGAAGCACCATTCTCCGGGCTTATCAAGTCCCTCAAGAACGTTCTGAAGAAAATATCTGTCACCGGCTTCAATCGGTCTTCCCGAATATCTTGCAAGTCTGAAAAGTCCTGTACTTTCGTCGAATGCTGCGGGCTTTTCGACCTCGCTGACCCACTGGTGCAGTATTTCAACCGTTACATCACAAAGATTTGATGGAGTATTTTTCAAGTCATCAGCATAAAATCCGTTTGACGCAAGGTCATTATCTGCGCCTTTTGTGTCTGATAAGTCGGGCTTGTCAATGTAATAATACCCCGATTCAGGCAGTCTGGTTACATCGAGCTTTCCTCTTTCGGAAAAGAGAGCGGATATTCTTCGGCCTTTTGCCGAAGCGGAAAAAGCCTTAACGCCGTTTACCGTGCATTCCGTCCATTCCGACACGGGGCATGCGTTTGTAATTACTGCCGTTTCACCCGGAGCAGAAGAAATTGTTATGTCTTTTTTTATTCCGTCAAAGGATAACGGAGCATCAAAACGGTACGTGCCGCCCTTAAGATAAATGAAGCTTCCGTTTTCTGCATTCTCAACAGCTTTTATCAGCTCGTCGGCAGAGGAAACAGTTACCGAAACTGCAGCCGAACCGACGATGCAGACGCTGCTTGTAACCATGATTAAACAAAGAATAAACGCAAATGCTTTTTTGAATTTTCGGAACGAACCTTTCATAATAAACCTCCACTAATCAATATGAATAACCGTCAGTTTATCAACCTTTTCGTTTTTTAAAAATTGTAACATTTATAACAATCCCTGTCAACCGAAGCAACAGGTTTATTGCTCACAACTGAATATTGTAAGAATCTTTATTTTTTTCTTGACTTTCAAAGGAAACAGAGTGATGAATACGAAAAAAAGGAGGCGATAACTTTGAAGCTCGAAGATTCAAAGGCTGAATTAAAATATCGGTTCTGCGTCATAATGCTTGATATTCTTTATTCACAAAAAAGTTATCAAAGAAAAAGAATAAGACCAGATAAGAAAATCTTTATCACAGAAAATAAAAGCACCTATCGGTATGCTTGAAGCGGAGGATATGTTATGGAAAGAAATATGATCGTTATTAAACCAAACCCTTTCTTGCTATCTAACCCTTTTTCAATCAGGAAAAAAGAGTTGTCGCATATGCCAGGGTTTCAACTTCATCCAAAGAGCAGCTGCACAGTTTTAAAGCTCAGAAAGAATATTATGAAAACTACATATCAAAACATAAGGATTGGGTATTTTGCGGAATGTATGCCGACGAGGGATTAAGCGGTCTCTCATTGAAAAACAGAAAAGAATTTAATCGCATGATTGAAGATGGTCTGAATGACAAATTCGATATGATAATAACAAAATCAATCAGCCGATTTGCAAGAAATACCGTAGATACTCTTCAACAAATCAGAAAATTAAAAATACAACTCAAGTATCCGCTGTAAAAATACAACCATTTACGAGGAACAGGCGGAATATTTATTTAAACAATGTGTTGCTTCTCAGATTTTGGAGAATTCATCCCTTATTAATATCCTGATGAGTTGCATCCGGGAACAAATTAAAAACAAGAACCGTATCAGCAAAATCCAGGATTTATTGAATGAAATGGACAGCTTTTCAATTTCAGATATTCACCTTTATATAATTATTAAAAATGTTTTAATATATCCCGACAGAACCCTATCCTTCGAAATGATTGATGGCAGAAAAAAACTGTACAGTTTCCAAGATGGTCTCCGCATCAATACCGAGGTGAATTCTGCATATAATCTAGTCCACCAAAATTGCCCTCCGAGATTTAATCTCGGAGGGCTGTGTTGCTGTTATGCTATTACTGATTTATTTTATCCCCAGCCTTACGAACTGGATTTTTGACAGGTCATCTTTATAATCGACGGTGTTTTCAAAATAAACGGCGTTATCTTTTTCCGAGTAAATCATTGACGGAGAATAGCCGAAGCCACGTTTGCCGCTATACTTAAACGGCGTTGCCATAACAGAATAGGTTTTGCCGTAGTCATGACTGATAAAAATCTCATTATGTCCTTTATTGCCGTAAGTCGCTGTCAGCATAAGCGTACCGTTCGTGCCACCGTCGGGAATCCACAGACAAACCGGTGACGAATGCAGTTCTCTTTTACACAAGGCGATTATTTCCGTACCCTCGTCAGCGGCATTCCATTCGGAAATTGAATCCGAGATTTTATACCTGCACGGCTTGTTTTCGTCATCCTCAAGCAGTTCAAAGGTAAGATAATACATACCGTTCCCCATCTTTGTGATAACTGGCATACCCGGTCTTGCATTCGGATTGTCAAAAACAACAACGGGCACTTTTTCGCTCCAGTTCACAAGGTCAGTTGTGCTTTTATAAACGATTGTCTGACTGTGAACAGGGTCGGAGTCGTCGGAATAGAAGCAATACAGTGTGCCGTTTTCATACACGAACCACGGCTCCCATATTCCATCACCTGTTCCGCCGGCACTGTCGGCGATGGAGGTTTCACTCCACGTTTTCCCGCAGTCTTTACTCGTCCAGATTGAAAGCTGAGTTTTGCTCTGACAGCCGTCATCGAGCGAAATTCCGCCCAGAACAACAGTGCTTTTTTCAAACTCCCCTACCGCTTCGGGAAGTTCAAACAGGCATGGCTCCCAGGCCGCCTGCAATCCCGGTGTGAGAGTTTCGACAACCGATGAAATTTCAGTCCAGGTTTTGCCTTTATCAGTGCTTTCCATAATACGGAATTTTGTATTGCCCTTGTAGAACACTTCAAATGTTGTCAGCAGAGTTCCGTTTTCAAGCTGAATCAGGGTGGGATATTCCGCACCGTTTACCCAAACCTCATCGAACGGACAGAATACATCGGTTCTTTCCTCAACCGTAAAGTCAATTCCCGGCGTGAATATTTTGCTTTCGCTGCCGTACGGCAAACCCATAACCGCAAGCAGGTAATAAATAAAAGCCAAAAAGGACGATAAAACTTTCATATAAACCTCCGATGTAGTTCAAAATAGTTTTGTAAGGTTATATCAGTTTTTCGGACGGTTTCAATTAATTAAGCACTGAAATGCTTTATCCATTGCCTGTAATCTGTCTTACAGCACAACTGAACGGAGCGTCGGCAGTTTTAGGAACAGCATAGATTGAGCCGCTATTATCGTGAATGCCGTAAATCGCGACAACGATTGCCCCGCTTGAAAAAAGCCTGTTAAAATATTTCACTGTGTCCTTTGTGCTTTCATTAAGACCCGCGGCATAGCCCTCAACTATTCCGTAGTGCTGTTGAGTTATATCTGCTTTTGCAATTTTTGTTTTAAGCGTTCCGAGCCTATTAAGCGAAACATTGGAACTGTTTGTAAAACCGGGTGTTGAGTAATCATTCACCGCCGCCGAAACAAGCGGAGAATTATAGCTAATGTTTTTTCCGTTTTCAATAACTCTTGCATCAATCACAAGGTGAGTGAAAATTTTAGTTTTTTCAATGCCGATATTATAAATCTCTCTGCATATCATTTCCGAATAATCGTGAATTACCTGAGAAAAAAGATTATAACGAAGCTGTTCTGTGCTGATGTGCTGTTTTTTGGCTTCTGCTTCAAGAGAAGCTTCATCTTTAAATCCGAGATTTTCAAGGGCACGGTACCCGGTCATATTCTGCTCTTCTTCTGTAATTGCAACACCGTTCTGGTCAACCGTTCCGTCCGGAATCCCCGTGTAATCGGGTATTCTTGTTTCCCAGCCGACACTTACACCCGCAAAAAGATATTCACGGTCAAGCTCTTTAAGTGTATTCATCCATTTTTCAAGTACAGGCAAAAAACCGTTTTGAAGCTGTGACTTGATAAAAGCAATAAAACTTTCGGAGTTTAAACATGGCATGGCAGGCGTTTTCTGCCAATATCCCCAGTTAAACCAATACGGTGCAAGAGGCGCATCCTCGCCAAAGCCGAGCTTTTCAACATTTTCGGGGTTTTCATACCACTTATCGGCAGTAACATAGTTTTCACCGGCGTAAGCATAATACTGATTGTTCACATCATCAATCTGAAACCATACGGGGATATTATGCTTCAGCGCAAGCTGAAATGCTTTTTCTGTCTTTTCCGCAATAACCTCACATGAATCTGTCAGAAGCAGCGGACCGCAAACACCGATTGCATACATAACCTCATTTTCAGGCTTGGCTTCGCCGTATAGTTCTTTAATAAGTGCAATAGTGCTTTCATTATCGGCATCCTGAATAATTATGTATTTATGTTCAATGTCTTTATTGTCAACAAAATTCTTTGATACAGGAGTATTTGCAAAAAGAACACTCAAAAACGCAGTTATAACCGCAATTATTCTTTTAAAAAGCATTTATTTCACCTCAGTTGCTACATACTTATTAAGAAATTCCGCATAAACCTTTGACATTTCGGCATCGCCCTCGGGGCATCCCTCAAGTCCGTGCCACGCTCCTTCATATGTAATAAAGTAATGTTCAACACCGTATTCCGTGAGTTTTTTATCAAAGGCAACTGCGCCCGAGTAAGGAAGAACAGTATCCATTGTGCCGTGAGATATTATCGTCGGAACAGTGTTTTCATTGACATATTTTATGGGAGAAATATCATAAAGCTCATCATGATACTTTTCAAAATTGTCTCCCATAAACGGTTTGTTTATCATTGAGCGAAAGTATTCTTTCCACTTTGATTTCGGAATGCACCATTTTTCGGGGTCAAGATTGTGAAGTGAGCCGTCATAAATTGACATATCCGTGAAATCGGAAACAGAGCTTCTTCCCACAACCGCAACAGGCTTTATGGGAGCCTCGTCAACCCTTGAATAAGCGTACAGCAATGAAAGATGAGCACCTGCAGAGCCGCCGTCCAGCATAACGCCCTTGAGGTTAACACCGTTTTCAGCGGCTGTTTCCTTGATTTTTGAAAGAGCTGAAGTTATGTCATCCAGAACATCGTAAACCGAAGCATAATTAGGCTTGCCGCAATAGCGGTAGTTGATTGCCGCACAGACATATCCCTGCTCTGCCATGTTTTCGAGAGTACCGAGATAAGAATCCTTGCTCCCCTCGGTCCACGCTCCGCCGTGAACGAAAAGAATCATATTGGCATCGCCTTTAACTGATTTCGGAATGCACAGGTCAAGAATCTGCCTTTGGGCTCTGATGCCGTACGGCATATCAGTGTATTCAATTATGTTATCCTTTTCGTTAATTGCAAATCCGCTGAAAAGAGCAACAATTGAAAGCAAAAAGCTTAAAATTTTCTTTATCATTTTAATCATCCTTTTAATATAAAACTGCTTTGATTTATTATAACATAACGGACAATGCAAAACAACTATAAAGTAAATACAAACAATCCTATAAAAGAGACAATTATCACCATGAAACATATGAATTATGATAAACCGCACGATTTCTCATAATTCATTAGCCTTTTTTCTTTTTTCTTCGTATAAATAAGTAGAAAAACAAAAACGAAGGAAGTGAGATAAATGTGGCCTTGGTGTGATAT
>JAZUHE010000119.1:0-35845 GCA_045641565.1 Acutalibacteraceae bacterium
CTGAACTGGCCGTAAAGTGCCGGCGCCGGAAGAGCAACGTTATATTTGAAATTAATAATATCCTGAAGTCTGTCTCTGTCCGCATACTTTGCGTGATGAGGGCAGACCGCTATGCATTTGCCGCAGTCGATGCATTTTTCTTTAATTATATTGGCCTTTCCGTTTCTTACGCGGATAGCCTCTGTCGGGCAGTGTTTTATGCAGTTCATACACCCGACACATTTCGTTTCATCCATTCTTACTGAATGAAAAATATAATTGTCCATGCATAAACTCCTTTCGGTTGTTTATATGTTAAATCCGAGAGTAATAACTGTGCCTGTGCCGATTTCAGTTTCAATATCCATTTCGTCTGAATATTTCTTTATATTGGGGAGTCCCATACCCGCGCCGAAGCCCAGAGCTCTGACGTTCTCGGGCGCAGTCGAATATCCTGCCTGCATCGCCTTTTCAATATCAGGTATGCCGGGCCCTTTGTCTTTAAGAACAACAGTGATTTTATCAGGGCCGATTTCGGTGTCAATGCATCCGCCGTCCGCATGGATTACCATGTTGATTTCGCCCTCATAAACGGCTATGGCAACATTTCTGACCATTGAAGCGTCAAGGCCGAGGTCTTTGAGAGCACGCTTTATTTTGCCGGAGGCTTCTCCGGCGCAGGAAAAGTCGTCATTTCTGACCTCATAATGAAGCTTTATATTATCCATTATTTTCCGCTCGCTCCTCTCAGTCCGTTTTCATACAGCTTGCCGCAGGCTGTAAACATCTCAAGGCTTGTGCAGACAAGTACAATATCTCTCTCCTGCGCAAGGTCAATCATGCTCATATCGGGGCGCTTGCCTCTTACAAACACGATGCATTTCATATCCATCATTTCCGCTGTGCGGACTACCTGCGGATTAACAAGGCCCGTAAGCATAACAGCCTGCTCCTTGACAAACGCAAGAACGTCGCTCATCATATCGCTTCCGCAAGCGCTGAAAACCTCATTCTCAATAAAATCCTCACCGTAAACAATCTCACCGTCTACAATGGAAATAAGCTCTTTAATTTTCATACCGGTCCCTCCGAAAAGAAATACTGTCTTTACCGCATAAAAGCGGATTTAAATTATTATAACATAAAAGCGCACCTAAAATCAACGGTATAAAATCATTTGCATTTTATATCCAATCTATATGTTTTTTGCGGTTTTCTATTGCCAATTTACTGTACTTATGATAGTATATATGATGGTTATTTTGATTTTCAGAAAAATATTCACCGTTTTAATCAGATTTTCAAAGGAGAGTTTTTAATATGAAAATTGCAATTTACGGCGCAGGCTCACTCGGAACGGTTTTAGGCGCATACATCTCAAAGGCAGGCGTTGACATTGACCTTATCACAAGAAACAAGGACCACGTTGATGCCATGAACGAAAAGGGCGCTCACATCATAGGCACAGTTGAAATGACTGTTCCCGTTCACGCTCTTACACCCGACCAGCTTACAGAAAAATATGACCTTATCATTCTCATGACAAAACAGCTCGACAATAAAAATGTGCTCGAGAATCTTAAGAAAAACATGAACGAGGGCTGCATCGTCTGCACAATGCAGAACGGACTCCCCGAGCTTTCCGTTTCTGAGGTTGTCGGCGAAGACAACACAATGGGCTGCTCCGTTGCGTGGGGCGCTACACTCCACGGTCACGGCGTATCCGAGCTCACAAGCGAGCCTGACAGTCTTTCATTCGGTCTTGGCAGAATGAACGGTCAGATTGACGACAAGCTTTTGGAAGTCAAGAAAATTCTTGAACTCATGTGCCCCGTTGAGGTTGAGGAAAACTTCATGGGTGTACGCTGGTCAAAGCTTCTTATCAACTCCGCATTCAGCGGAATGTCAGCCGTTATGGGCGGAACATTCGGTGACGCCGCAGAGCGCAAGGATTCAAGAGTATGCTGCCAGGGCATTATCAAGGAATGCATCGACGTAGCCAAGGCCGCGGGCATTAAGATTGAGCCTGTACAGGGCAAGGATATTGTCAAGCTTCTTGATTACAAGGGCCCGATTAAAAAGAAGATTTCAAACTTCCTTATTCCCATCTGCATTAAAAAGCACCGCCTGCTCAAGGCAAGCATGCTTCAGGATCTGGAGAAGGGCAGAAAGTGTGAAATCGACGCAATCAACGGCGTTGTATGCGCATACGGCAAGAAGTACGGCGTTCCCACTCCCTACAACGACATGGTATGCAAAATCGTTCACGGAATCGAAGACGGCAAGCACACATATACATTCGATAACGTAAAATATTTCGCGGCACTTAATAAATAACAGAACAAAGTTTAAAGCTCGGATGCGGCCTGCACCCGAGCTTTTTCATTATGCCTTTTCTTTTTTTCTCAATGATGATATTACCGTTCCGATTATTACAAGCACTATACCGAAAACCGACATGATATTTACGCTTTCGTGAAGCACGATTGCGGCGGAAATTATCGTCACAACGGGAATCGCGTAGATGTAAATTCCCGAATTCACAGGGCCGATTGCTCTTGTGGCAAAATTCCACGAAAGGAAGCATGTGCACGACGCGATAATTCCGAGGAACAGCAGGCTGAGCAGAGATGTTGTATTCAGGAATCTCGAAAAGCCTCCGTTTGTTCCGAAAAACGGGAGACTTGCCGCCATTATCAGCGCACCCCACATATATGTGTGCCTTGTGATATACATCGTCGAGTAGCCTTTGTTTGACAACTTCTTTATAAGAGTCGTATAAACTCCCCACGCCACAGCGCACAGAAGCGCGAGAAAATCCCCCAGCGGATTCAGCCCGAACTGAGTGGCTCCGTTAAAGCTGATGAGCGCGACGCCCGATATGGCTATGAGAAATCCGAGGAAGAAATTCACTCTCGGCTTCTCCTCTTTTAAAAAGATTATCGCGAAAAGAGCTATGAAAAACGGATTTGTCGAAACTATCGTGCTTGTGTTTGAGGCATAGGTGTACTGCATTGAGATTATCTCGAGAGTACCGTAGAGGAAGAGCCCCGTAAGGCCGCAGCCGAAAAGGAGCAGCTCGTCTTTTTTGTTATGCCGAATCCCGCCGTCATCCTTGCCCTTGATAAGTCTTATAATCATCAGCACGATAAACGCTGTGAAAAATCTTGTAAGAAGAATCTCGGCCGCATTAAAATCAGCCATGAGATTTTTGGTCACAATAAATGTTGTGCCCCATATAACCGTCGAATAAAGAGCGCACAGATTACCCTTTAACGCCATACTTTTCTGCATACTGCACCTCTCTTAAAAACTTACGGTAACTTTTTCGTTCACTGTCAGCGGATACTCTTTCCCTTTGAAGCAGAGAACTCCGCCCTCGGCGTCTGTCAACACGGAAACCGAATTTTCGCTGAATTCAACCGAAACCTTTTTACCGTTTACGGGAACAACCGCTTTGAAAAATTTATATATACCTCTCTGAGGCGAAACTCTGAATGAATCGCACCCTGTCTGTTCAACGCCTGCGCAGAATCTGCCCAGAAGATATACAGGGCCGCTCCCCCACGCGTGGCAGAGAGATTTATCATATTTCTTGCCGTACATTCCGTAATGCTTCTCTCCCTCGTCCAGAGGATTGTACTGCTCCCACACTGAGGTCGCGCCGAGGCTGAGCATGCCGCCCCAGTACTCCTCAAGATAGCTCTGCATTGACTCGATATCGCCGCACATGCATCTCGCCGTGAGCTCATAGAGCTTGAAATACGGAGTGGTTATCTGCGTGATGCTGTCGTTATCAAAAACGGATTCCTTTATCTTCTGTGCCGTCTCTCTACTGACAAAATCAAGCATGACCGCAAGCACGTTTGTCTGACGAGAAATGTGCTCTTTTTCTGAATCGAAGCAGTCGATAAAGCAGCTTTTTTCTTCCTTCCAGTAATCCCTGATAATATCGCTTTTAAGCTTTTCGGCCTTATCGAAAAAGTTATTCTCCTCCCCTGTAAGCTCGCAGAGCTTCGCCATTGAGCAGTACATCTTCCATAAAAGAAGCTGCTCGGCGCAGAGAGTGCCGCTTTTATCAACGTCGCCCCAGTCGATAAAAATCCAGTCTCCCTCACGGCGGACAACGTATCCATTTTCATCAAGGCGGGACATGATGAATCCGCAGAGAGATCTGACTTTACCCCACACGGATTCGACAAACGCTTTGTCGCCTGTTGAGAAATAATACTCCCACACGGCGATTATGAGGAACGCGGAGTAATCGTTTATTGTGTTTATGTGGCAGTGATACTCGGGCTTTCCCAGAAGGGCGGTAATCGTTCTTCTGGTTATGCCCGGCTCGGAGTAAAGATATCTGTTGATAATAAATGACTGATACGCGTCACCCGACCATACCCATCTGTCACGCTTTATTCCGTCAAGATAAAACTCTCTTGAGTTAAGATGGAACGTATATGAGCTCACGTCCCATATTTTTTTAACAAGCTCTCTGTCACATTCAAATGAGGCTATGTCCTCTATGGGAAGATATTCATACATGGCAGAAAATGACGGAGCTCTGCCGCTTCTGCTCTTTATAAAAATATATCTGAAAGCTCTTGACGGCCTTTCTTTTTCGTCACAGGAATAAAACTGCTCTCTTACAATCGCGTTGTCAAAATCAAGTGCTTCCTCTTTTGATTCACCGTAGGAAAGAGTTATCTCATCATCCTGCTCTATAGAGTCAAATATTATTTTGCCGAAGCTTTCTCTGCCGAAATCATACAGAATTCCGCCGTTTATTTTTTCCTCAGAGCACGGGAAAATCTCTTTATACTCAAAAGGAAAAATCTTCGGGTCGTCCTGAGCACTTGTATAGGCAGGCTCGCAGCCTACAGGCATACGTCTTGTGTCCGTGCAACCCGCCACCCACGTTGAGTCGGTTTTAACATATTTATCGTCAATGAACAGCGACGGAAAGCCCTCGATATCATAAAGACAGACCTCAATCTCAAGCTTGCCTTTTTTATAAGGAATATCCGTATTGACCGGATATCTGATGCCGGCCGCACCCACATATCCCTTTGAGTGGGAATAAACGTGCATAACACCGTCCTCAGGAACGTCAAATCTTTTATAAAACACCACATTCAGCTCGGGTCTTGCCACACGCCACGCGCAGGGATAGTCAAGACCAAGCTCCTGCCGTCTGCAGGAAAGCAGCATATGATGATATAACTCAAAATCTCCGCTGTACCATATCCATTTCGCTTTTTCGCTCATAATTTACCACCTTAAAAGCTGAGCCACAGACACAAATCTGCGGCTCGTAATTGCACTTATGCTATTCCCAGCTTCTTGGCCATTTCGGCTGTCTTTAACTCAAGCAGCTTTGAAACGCCCTCCTCCTGCATTGTAACACCGTAAAGAACGTCGGCTTCTTCCATTGTTCCGCGTCTGTGGGTGATGAGAATGAACTGGGTATTCTTTGTCATTCTGCGTACATACTTGGCGTATCTCGTAACATTCACGTCGTCAAGCGCCGCCTCAACCTCGTCAAAAATACAGAACGGTGACGGTGATACCTTAAGAATCGCAAACAGCAGCGCTATCGCGGAAAGTCCTTTTTCACCGCCCGAAAGCAGGTCGATATTCTGAACATTCTTTCCGGGAGGCTGAACCTTGATTTCTATGTTGCATTCAAGAACATCAAGCTGATTCTCAAGCACAAGCTCCGCCTTGCCGCCGCCGAAAAGCTCGACAAATGTCTCGCCGAAATAACTGTTGATTTTCTGGAACTGCTCTCTGAACTGCTCGGACATCTTGTCCGTCAGCTCCTTGATAAGCTTATCCAGCTCCGCGCGGGATTTTTCAATATCCTCAAGCTGAGCGCTCATGAACTCATATCTCTGAGAAACCTCTTCGTATTCCTCAATGGCGCCCACATTGACATTACCGAGGCCGCGGATTTTATTTTTGATTTCCTGAAGATTGCGCTGAGCCTGCTGATAATCTTCTATAACGATATTCATTTCCTCAGCCTCACGGCGGGTAAGCTGATACTCGTCATAGAGCTTATTGACCGTATCGTCAAGCTGTTTTTCCATTGTGGCCTTGCGCTCTTCAAGTCTCGCAAGCTCGCCGCTGATTTTTTCTCTCTCAGCGGTTTTCATTCTCTCTTCAATTCTCAGCTTTGCGTCTCTCGCGTCGCAGTCGGCGTGCTCCTTGGTGAGCGTTTCAATCTCTTCGCTTGCTTCAGCCGCCTGAGAATGAAGCTGAGCCGCCTCATCTGTAAGCAGGGCAATCTTTTCCTCAATCTGAGTATTGACGTCAAGAATCGCCTGAATCTCGCTGTTAAGGTCTTCAACCCTGCCCTCGTGGCTCATCATGCGCTGACGGAGAATCTCCACCGCTTCACGTCTTGCCTGAGCGTCTTTTTCAAGGGCGAGAATGCTCAGATTAATCTGAGCCTCCTTCTGGCTGAGCTCCTCTTTCTTTGCTTCAAGCTCTTCTCTTGACTGAGCTGTTTCGTCAAGGCTGTCTCTGAGCGCGGCCGCCTGAGAGTTCAGTTTCTCAATCTCGCCGAGAGCCTGCTCTTTCATTTCTTCCAGCTCCGATATACGCTGATTTGAGCGTACCTTTTCTCTGCGGAGCTCCTCAAGAGCGGCGTTGGCCGTGTCAAGCTTACCCTGAACAAGCTCGTACTCGCTCTCTTTTCTGATAATATCCTCCTGCGCTCTTGCAAGGTCAGCCTGCGAACCGTCAAGCTCAGCCTGAGCCATTGAAAGCTCTTCGGAAGCAAGCTTGAAGTCATCCTTAAGCAGAGCGGATTCGCTCTCCAGTTTTTCAACCGCGAGAGTGAGTCTCTCTATCTCGTTGCTTCTGTTGAGGATACCTGCGTTCTGCCCTCTCGAGCCGCCTGTCATTGAACCGCCGGCGTTAATAATCTGACCGTCAAGAGTAACGATTTTAAATCTGTAGGAATATTTTTTGGCTATTGATATGGCGCTGTCCAGATCCTCCGCGACAGCTGTTCTGCCCAGAAGAGATTTTATGATTTCAGCGTACTTTTTATCATAATCAAGCAGTCTGTCCGCCATATCCACAAAGCCGTAGCAGTCATCAAGGTCTTTCTCGGTGAATTCCTTTGACTTGACTGATGTAACCGGCAGGAATGTCGCGCGGCCTGCCTTAGATTCCTTAAGGAAATTGATTGCGCGCTTCGCGTCATTTTCATTATCTGTAACTATGTTCTGAACAGCGTTTCCGAGAGCTGTTTCAACAGCGACGGCATAACGGGCGTCAACGCTGATAAGCTGTGAAAGAGTGCCGTGGATGCCTCTGAGCATACCGCCCTTTGCCTCTTTGATAACAGCCTTGACGCTTCCGGAGTAACCCTCCATATTCTTTTCCATATCCTCAAGAATATGAATTCTGCCTGTCTTCTGATGTATCTCAAGAGTCTTGTCGTCAATCTCCGCTTTTAAAATGCGAACCCTTTCCTCCTTGGACTGAACACGCATATTGTAGCCCGAAACGGCGTTGGCGATTTCTTTTGCCTTTTCACGCAGCTCCTCAAGCTCGGCGGAGCATTTATTTACGGTTTCGCTGAGATTATCAACGTACTCCGCGCGGGACGCAAGAACGCCCTCTATATTCGCGATTCGTGCCGAAATCTCTTCTATAGAAGAAACAGCCGTGGTTTCATCAATTCTTTTCTCAGCGATTTTTTCTGTAAGCGCTGTGATTTCCTGTGAAATTTCAGCAATCTTTTCCGCGAATTCTGAATTCTCTGTCTTAACAGAAAGTATCTCCGCATTAGCGGCGTCAAGCTCGGCCTTTTTTGCGGCAATATCGCCCATAATGCCTTCAATAACCGTGTTGCCTTCGCTTATCTGCGACTCGAGCGAATGCTCGGTATCCGAAGCGTCGGAAACGTCTTTTTTAAGACGCTCAACAGTATTGAGGTTATGCTCTATCGTGTTCTTTTCAACGGCGATAACCGCTTCTTTCTGAGCGGCCTGCTCCTCTTTATCCTGTCTGTCTTTTCTGATTTCTTCTATTTTATAGTTTATGTTCTGACCTGCGGCAATAGCGGAATCCATCTCGTCGCGGATTTCCTCCAGCTGATTTTCCGCGGCTTCATACTGAGCGTTGGCAATAGAAAGCTTGTCCTCCTGCTCCTTGAGTCTCTTCTTGGAGCTCTCAATCATATGAAGCCATAAGCCTATTTCAAGATTTTTCTTTTCCTTTGCGAGCACAAGGAATTTCTGAGCCTTTTCGCTCTGAATTTTAAGCGGCCCGACGCGGCTCTCAAGCTCTGAGAGTATGTCGCGCAGACGAACCATATTTTCCTCCGCCTGTTCAAGACGGCGGTTGGCGTCGGTTCTTCTGTAGCGGTAGTGAGAGATACCTGCCGCTTCCTCAAGCATATCACGGCGCTGACCCGATTTTGAAGAAATAAGGTCGGCGACTCTGCCCTGACTTACAAGAGAGTAGCCGTCTCTGCCGAGGCCTGTATCCATAAAAAGCTCGTGGATATCACGAAGTCTTACGGTCTGAGCGTTAAGGCAGTATTCACTCTCGCCGGAGCGGTAGTAACGTCTTGTAACGGCCACCTCGTCGCTGTCGCAGTTCAGAGAGCGGTCTTTGTTGTCAAGGCGCAGTGTAACCTCCGCGTAGCCTAAGGCCTTGCGGATTTTAGTGCCGCCGAAAATAACGTCCTCCATCTTTGAACCACGAAGATTTTTGGAAGACTGCTCGCCGAGAACCCAGCGGACAGCGTCGGCAATATTACTCTTGCCCGAACCGTTGGGCCCGACAACAGCGGTTATTCCGTTATTGAAATTAAAAACGGTTTTGTCAGGGAATGATTTGAATCCCTGCATTTCAAGTGCTTTAAGTATCATATTCAATATCCTTTACAAGTACCTGATATTTTGACAGCCCGTCAAGCTCCTTTATGACACAGTTATATCCGAGAGCTCTGAGCTTTGATAAATTCTCTTTTTTCTGACCTGCCGCCTGAGACAGCGCCCCTTTCGGAACGCAGACTACAAAGCCGCCGGCAGGTTTATTGTTAAGCTGTTTTTTTATTTCATCAAGATAAATTCTGCTGTCGCAGATTTCTTTAAACGCGGGGTGAAAAGCACCCGCGACATATCCTTCGTCTACTCCTCCGCCGGAGTGAAGACCTACTCTGATGATTTTTATGTTTTCTTTTTCAAACATCAGAATAAGCTTCGCGCAGATATCCGCCGCCTCGTCAACAGTCTGAGCGGCATATTCCCCGCTTCTGTAAAGCTCGGCGAGAGGCGTGTTTTCAATAACAACGGTAGGATAAATTCTGACAGTATCGGGTCTGAGACGGATTATCTCCTCAGCGGTTTCGATGCTTTCATTCATGTCTGAGCCGTAAAGCCCCGTCATCATCTGAAGTCCCGTTTCAAAGCCGTATTTTTTAAGAATAGCCATAGCTTTTCGCACATCATCGGCTGTATGTCCTCTTCTGTTGAGCTTCAGCACGTTGTCATTCATACTCTGAGCGCCAAGCTCCACAGCGGTAACCTTATACTCTTTAAGTATCGCGCATACCTCATCGTCAATGGCATCAGGGCGGGTGGAAATTCTGATTCCTCTGAATTTCACACCGTCTATATGCTCCCTCGCCGCCGTGAGCAGCTCAAGCATATAATCCCTCGGTATCGCGGTGAAGCTGCCGCCAAAAAAGGCGATTTCGCCGTTCATAACGGGGCGGTTCTTTTCCGCCGAAGCAACAGCTGAGTGAACATTCTCAGCGGTGATGCTTTTCGCCTCGCCCGATATGCTTTTCTGATTGCAGAACGTGCACTGGTGAGGGCAGCCCTTATGAGGCACAAAAAGCGCTACTGTTACATGCTTCAAAGTCCCATCAGCTCCAACGCTTCTTTAGCGGCAAGCTGTTCAGCCTTTTTCTTGCTTGTGCCTGTGCCTTTGCCGATAACATTTGAATTGAGATGAACCTCAACCTCAAAGCGTTTATCGTGGTCGGGGCCGGACTCATTGACAAGCACATACTCAACAATCTCGCCGGGGTTTCTCTGAACAACCTCCTGAAGCACGGTCTTGTAATCCTTGAAACCGCGGTGCTTCTTTATGGCGTCCTCAACGTATTTCAGAACGAATCCCTTTGCCGCATCCATGCCGCCGTCAAGGTATATGGCCGCAATCAATGCCTCAAAGGCATCCGCCAGAATAGAAGGTCTTTCGTATCCGCCTGTGCAGATTTCGCCCTTGCCGAGCAGAAGATATTCACCGAGATTAAGCTCTTTTGCGAATTCGCTGAGAGACTTTTCGCAGACCGTTGCCGCTCTGAGCTTTGTAAGCTCACCCTCAGGCATACTGCTGTAATTATTAAAAAAGTTCTCCGCGGTGATAAATCCGAGCACCGAGTCACCGAGAAATTCAAGTCTCTCATTACTCTTGTTGTGGTCTCCGCCGCACTCGTTTGCGTATGACGTGTGAGTCATCGCTCTGACAAGATACGCTTCATTTTTAAATGTATAATTAATCTTTTTCTGTAACTGTTTTAAATCACTCATAATCTGACTGCCTCCTCTCTCATGTAATCCATACTTCTTTGTGAAAGAGCTTCGTAACGAAGTTTTTTGTCTCTGATTTTTTCGCCAAGGGGCGGCAGAACGCCGAAATTCGCCCCCATAGGCTGAAAATCCTTAACGCTCCCGTCGCTGATATAGCGGCTGAGAGCACCAATCATTGTAAAGTCGGGAAGAACAACCGTTTCTTCTCCCTTAAGCCGCCTTGACATATTTATGCCTGCCATGATTCCCGCCGCGGCCGATTCCATATATCCCTCAACGCCGGTTATCTGACCCGCGAAGAAAAGATTCTCTCTCCCTCTGAAGGAAAAATCGCCGTTGAGAAGTCTCGGGGAGTCAATAAACGTGTTTCTGTGCATCACGCCGTAACGGACAAACTCAGCGTTTCTGAGAGCAGGTATAAGAGAAAACACTCTTTTCTGCTCGCCGAATTTCAGATTTGTCTGAAATCCCACAAGGTTATACATTGTGCCGTCGGCATTTTCCTTACGCAGCTGAAGCGCCGCCCACGGTCTGTGGCCAGTTCTCGGGTCACGGAGTCCCACAGGCTTCAGCGGTCCGAAGCGCATTGTGTCAGCTCCTCTTGATGCCAGAACCTCTATGGGCATACAGCCCTCATAAACGTCTTTTTTCTTATCAAAGGAATGAAGCTCCGCCGATTCGGCGTTAACGAGCTCGGAATAGAAACTCTCGTATTCCTCTTTATTCATCGGACAGTTTATGTAGTCATCCTCGCCGCCTCTGTCATATCTTGACTGGGTGAAAGCGCTTTCCATGTCAATACTGTCCGCCGCAACAATAGGCGCCGCAGCGTCAAAAAAGCTGAGACTGCCGCCGCAGAGCGTCTTTATCTTATCTGAAAGCTCCTCCGAGGCAAGGGGGCCTGCGGCAATAATAACATTGCCGTCGGGAATATCCGTAACCTCACGGGATTCTATGGTAATAAGCGGATGAGCTTTTATTTTTTCGGTAACCAGCTGAGAAAATTCGTCTCTGTCCACCGCGAGAGCTCCGCCCGCGGGAACCTTTGTCTTTTTGGCGCATTCAACGCAGATTGAACCTAAAAGCTCCATCTCCGCCTTAAGAAGTCCTGCCGCCGAACCGAGACGCTCAGCCTTAAGGGAATTCGAGCAGACAAGCTCCGCGAATAAATCCGTTTTATGCGCGGGAGATTTTTTCAGCGGCTTCATCTCGGCTACGGTCACGCTTACGCCTCTCTGAGCCAGCGCCCACGCCGCCTCACAGCCGGCAAGACCTGCGCCGACTACTAAAACATCACTCATCCTTTTTCTTCTTTCTTTCCGCTTTTTTCTCAAATCCGCATCCCTCATTCAGGCAGGCGAGAATTCCGCCCTTACGCTTGAAGAGCGACTTGCCGCACTGGGGACACAGGTCGTCTGTGGGCTTATCCCACCTCATGAAGTCGCACTTTGGCCAGCTCTCACAGCCGAAGAAGGTGTGGCCTTTCTTTGATTTTTTCTCTATAACAGACGAGCCGCACTTGGGGCATTTTGCGTTTGTCTTGGTAACAAGCGGCTTCGCGTTTTTGCACTCGGGATAACCGGGGCAGGCAAGGAATCTGCCGAAACGGCCTGTCTTGATAACCATAAGTCTGCCGCACTTCTCGCAGGGGATATCGGTTACATCCTCTTCAAGGCGGATTTTAACGTCCTTCATGTCTTCCTTGGCCTTCTGGAGAGTTTTGTCAAACTCATCATAGAAGCCGTGAAGCATCTGAATATAATCAACGCTTCCCTCGCCTACATCGTCAAGCTGAGTCTCCATCTGAGCGGTGAATTTAGCGTTAACGATTTTGGGGAATTTCTCTTTAAGCAGGCCTGTAGTCGCTTCGCCCAGCTCAGTGGGTACAAGCAGCTTGGCCTGGCGCTTTACATAATCTCTCTTTGTGATTGTTGTGATAATCGTGGCGTAGGTGCTGGGTCGGCCGATGCCGTTCTCCTCCATAGCCTTGATAAGTGAAGCCTCGGTGTATCTCGCGGGGGGCTGTGTGAAATGCTGATTGCCCGTAAGCTCCTTAAGCTTGAGACTGTCATCCTTATTGAGCTCGGGAAGCTTTTTGCCGCCCTCTTCGTCCTCTTCGTCATTGCTCTCTTCATAAAGAGCTGTATAGCCGTCAAACTTCACGCTGTAGCCTGCGGCTGTGAAAAGGCAGAATTTACCGTTCTTCATGTCTTCATCTGTCGCGCCGGTAATCTCGGCCTTAACGGTATTCTGAACGCAGGAAGCCATAAGGGATGCGATAAAACGCTTCCAGATGAGTGTATATAATTTATACTGGTCAGATGAGAGGCTGCTCTTTACTCTGTCGGGAGTGAGTGACGGAACGGCGGGGCGGATAGCCTCGTGGCCGTCCTGAGCGTTGCTTCTTGACTTGAAGTATCTGGGCTTCTCGGGGAGATATTTTTCGCCGTAGGCTGATACGATATATTCATTCGCGGCGGCTCTTGCCTCCTCTGAGATTCTCAGAGAGTCGGTTCTCATGTAAGTGATAAGACCTGTTGTGCCGATGCCCGCAATATCAACGCCTTCGTACAGCTCCTGAGCGGTACGCATTGTGCGCTGTGACTGGAAGCCGAGCTTTCTCGAAGCCTCCTGCTGAAGAGTGGATGTGATAAAGGGCGGAGCAGGATTCTTTTTGCGCGTACCTTTTTTAAGAGACGACACGGTATATTTAGCGCCGTCAAGACGGCTGATATAATAATCGGACTGCTCCTTGTTTGTTATCTTGACCTTGCCTGTTTCATCGCCTGTAAATACAGCTGAAAACAGCTTTCTGCAGGGAGCATTGAACTTGGCGTCAAGAGTCCAGTATTCCTCGGGAACAAATGCCTTTATTTCATTCTCTCTGTCGACAATAAGTCTTACAGCCACGCTCTGAACACGGCCTGCGGAAAGACCGCGGCGTATCTTCTGCGAAATGAACGGACTGAGCTTGTAGCCTACAAGTCTGTCAAGAATTCTTCTCGCCTGCTGAGCGTTTACAAGGTCCATATCAAGTGAACGGGGAGCTTTCATTCCCGCCTCTATACCTGATTTTGTAATCTCGTGGAATGTGATTCTGTTCTGCTTTTTGGTATCAAGCTCCAGCAGTGTGGCAAGATGCCACGAAATAGCTTCTCCTTCGCGGTCAGGGTCGGTTGCGAGATAAACTTCGTCGCTGCTCTCAACCTTTTCCTTAAGCTCCTTGACAAGCTTTTCCTTTCCTTTTATTACGGCGTACTTGGGAGCGAAATCATTCTTGATGTCAACGCTCAGACGCGCCGCGGGAAGGTCTCTGACGTGACCCATGGACGCGGTAACATCATAGTCCTTGCCGAGATATTTCTTTATGGTCTTAACCTTTGTAGGGGACTCCACAATAATAAGTTTTGACATAAAACATCATCCTATTTGTTTATTTTATGGTAAAGCTTTCCCGCTGAGGAGGCAATAAGCTCCGCCAGCTCAAGCTCGGTTACAGAGCTGAACACCTTTGAAAATCCAAGCCCTGTTTTTCTCATGATATCATCTATATGTACCGGCTCGTCACCGAACACAGAATATACTGATTTTGCTTCCTCCGAAAGAGACGACAGATCCGCCACTCTCTCAAAGGTTTCCTGATGAAAGTCCGTTTTCTTTTCTTCGATAACGGTTTTTGTGTTAATCTTTTCGACACTTCGGGTCATTGTGAGCTCTGTTTCAATCTTTTCGGCGTCCAGAGCTGAGGGGTATTTTATGGCGTATCCCTCAAGAACGTCCATAGCGGAAAACACAGGCTTCGCTCCGTCGCTTATGAGCTTGTGAACTCCTCTGAATTTATCGCTCATAACGTCGCCCGGTACGGCAAAAACATCTCTGCCCTGCTCAAGGGCGATATTCGCGGTTATAAGCGAGCCGCTTCTGAGGCCTGCCTCGATAACAACGGTGCCGTGAGAAAGGCCCGAAATTATTCTGTTTCTGATAGGGAAATTTCTCGCAATCGCGGGGGTATAAGGGGGATATTCGGTAATCAGCGCACCGCTCTGAGCTATGCTGCTTCTGAGCTCATCGTTAACGGAAAGATAGTTTGAACCGAATCCGTTGCCGAGTACAGCGGCGGTTCTGCCGCCTGCCTCCAGCGCTCCCGTATGAGCGGCGCTGTCAACTCCCAGCGCTCCTCCGCTTATGATTATCGCACCCGAGCGGCATAATGAAGCCGAGAGACTTTTGGCGACGGAAAGACTGTTTTCGTTGGCCTCTCTCGTGCCGACAACCGCGATGGCGATTTTATGAATAAGAAATCTCAGGTCACCGTAATAATACAGCACAGCCGGCAAATCATCAAGCCCTCTGAGCATCCTCGGGTAAAGCTTATCCTCCGGAGTGACAATGCGGCAGTTAAGCTTACGGCAGTCCTCCATGACTTTATAAGCGTCATCAAGTGAGGATTCCTTTAATTTTACTATCTGCCCCGGTGTAAATATTCCCGATAATTTCCATTCATATTCGCCGCATTCAAAAAGCTTCTGAGCAGAGCCGAAATATCCTGCCATTTCGCCTGTTCTGCGGCATCCCGCGCCGAGCGCCAGCTGATATCTTATCCAGTGCTCAACTGCCACGGCGCATCATCTCCCATATAAGAATAGCGGCCGCCGTGCCTGCGTTGAGGGACTCGGCTCTTCCGCCCATCGGGATAGTCACTCTGACAGACGCATTTTTCATGGTTTCATCGCTGACACCGTTGCCCTCGTTGCCCACAACGCATATAACTCCGCCGGAAAAATCAAGCTCAGTGATTTTAACAGCGTCAGCTGAGGGGGTCGATGCCGCGACCGTCATTGAAAGAGCCTTCGCCTCGTCAATGAAGCTCTGAAGTTCATCACAGACAATGACATTCAGTCTGAAAAACGCACCCATTGAGGCGCGAAGCGCTTTGGGGTTATATATATCACACCCTCCCGCAATTATCAGTCCGTCAATTCCAAGCGCCTCGGCAGTTCTGCTGATTGCCCCGAGATTGGACGGGTCCTGAACATTTTCCAGAAGTATATATTTTCCCTTACTGTTTATTTTATCCGCTTTGGCGATTTTGTCAACTGTTTTGCATATACAAAAAATCCCCTGCGGAGTCTGGGTATCCGAGAGCTTCCTGCTTATATCCTCACTGATTTCGTATATTTCACCGGCTTTTGAAGCGATAAGCTCCCAGTATCCGTCAAACTTTTCTTTTGCCTTCTGAGTGAAAAAGAATTGCAGAATATCAACACCGCTCAAGGCCGCGTCATGGCAAAGACGGGCTCCCTCAGCAAAAAAAGCGGACGCTTTTCTTCGCGCGGAAGCACTGCCTTTAAGGGAAACGGCAAGCTTGATTTTATCGTTATTTTTTGATGTGATATTTTCCAATTTAATTTCACTCCAAACGAAAAGTCACGCCCTAATCGTAGAAAAGGGCGTGATTACAGATTATTATTTAAGAGCCTCTTTAGCCTTCTCTGTAAGAGCTGTGAATGCTGCGGGATCAGCGATAGCGATCTCTGAGAGCATCTTGCGGTTAAGAGTAATACCGGCCTTGTTGAGTCCGTTCATGAATGTTGAATAGTTCATGCCGTTCATCTTGCAGGCTGCGGAAATTCTTGTTATCCAAAGGCGGCGGAAATCACGCTTCTTCTGCTTACGTCCGATGTAAGCATACTGACCTGATTTCATAACTGCCTGTTTTGCTGTCTTGAAAAGCTTGCTCTTTGAGCCATAGTAGCCTTTTGCGAATTTGAGAACTTTATTTCTTCTCTTACGGGTCATTGTTGCACCCTTAATACGAGCCATGTTAAGTTACCTCCAAAAAATTATTTACTGTCGTTACGCTTCTTTATTATTTATAAGGAACAAGACGCTTAATCTGCTTCTGATTTGTTACGTCTGCAACTGAAGTCTTGCGAAGACCTCTCTTACGCTTGGTTGTTTTCTTGTTAAGGATATGTGACTTATTTGCATGAGCACGGATGGGTTTGCCGTTTTTGGAAATCTTAAAGCGTTTTTTTGCACCACTATGGGTTTTGATTTTAGGCATTTGTTTTTCCTCCTTATTTATAATAACTTATTTAGTTGGTTTTGCTGCAAGGAACATCAGCATTGAACGGCCTTCAAGCTTTGCAGGCTTTTCAACGTTTCCGAATTCTTCACAGGCTTCCGCAAATTTCTGCATTGTAACCAGACCGTGTTCGGGGTGAGCCATTTCTCTGCCTCTGAATCTGATTGAAACCTTGACCTTGTTGCCTGCCTTAAGGAACTTGGCAGCGTGGCCGACTTTGGTTTCAAAGTCGTGAGTGTCGATATTAAGAGAAAGTCTTATCTCTTTTGTTTCAACAATCTTCTGGTTTTTCTTAGCTTCTTTTTCACGTTTTGCCTGCTCAAAGCGGTACTTGCCGTAATCCATAATCTTACATACGGGCGGCTTTGCCTGCGGAGCAATTTTTACCAGATCAAAATTACTTTGCTCTGCAAGTTTGAGAGCGTCGGCGGCTGACATTATGCCAAGCTGTTCGCCTGAATTTGAGATTACTCTGACCTCTTTGTCGTGTATCTCTTCGTTGATCTGAAGTTCTTTCGTACTGATATTCAAGCACCTCCAAAAATAATAACGCGGACGATATGCTCGCCCGCGTAAAAATCAATAAGCACAGAAGCCCCTTTAAGGACCCGTCTATTGACCCGCACCGGACGACACCGTGTAGGTGGGAACAACCGTTCCGCTTTGTTGCACAGGTATTATATACCCGAATTATTGCTTTGTCAAGAAATTTTTTAAATTTTCTTTTCAATAAATTTATCCGCAGAAATACTGCCCTTTGAGTCTGTAAATCTCACGCGCGTTCCGCTGTTATCCACAGTCAGCGCCGTACCGATTACATTGCCCGACGTACCGCTCCTGCCGGCGGGTTTGCCGCCGAGAATTATATTTCCGCCTAAATTCTTATTATCAAGCTCACTGCCCGAAGGGCAGACCTCTGTAACATGAAGATGACCGAAAAGTGAAAAATCCGGTTTTATATTCTCTCTGATTTTACTGCACCAGTCTGTATACAGTTCCTTCTCAATGTCAAAGGGTCTTTCGCCCTTGCACTCCTCAGTATTGTCATAGCAGAAGGGAACATGACAAAGCACCATTCTGTACTTCACACCGTCAGCTTCATATTCATCAGCTTTATTGTTAATAATCTGCTCTATGAATTTGCTCTCACGCTCTCTGAACGGGTGAAAAGCAACAGTTCCCGTATATTCTCTGTGGTCATCAGGCTTATCCTCGCCGCAGTCAAGCACAAGAATCCACAGCGCGCCGATTCTCGCGGTGAAATATGTTCTGCCGCTGTCGGTGGGAAGGAATTCCCCGAGCTTCTCGGCATATTTGCCTCTGAGGTCGTGATTGCCCCTTGAAATAACGCAGGGAATTTCTCCTTTTGTAATCTCATAAGCGATTCTGTATGTGAGCAGGATATCATTTGCCGAGTCACTGGACGAAGCGATATCACCGTTGAGAATAAGCAGGTCGAGCTTATCGCCGAAAAATCCGCCGGCTCTGACAGCCGCTTTTTCAAAACCGTGAACGTCAGACAGATGATAGATATTTATACCCGATTCTTTTTCAACGGGTCTGAAGCAGTATTCCCTGCTGACCGGCTCCTGTTTATCGCAGGAATAAGGCAGTCTTTTATTGATTACCTCATATGTTATTTTATACTTTCCTGCGCTGTTCAGCACGTCACAGGGAACAGGAATTTTCTGAACCCGCGTATTGCTTACTCTTACACCGTTTGATTCGCAGTAATAAGTCTTTCCGCCGACCTCAGCGCTCATGAGAACGTTCTTTCTGACGGGTACGCATATAATATAATTTTCACCTGCAGCACAGACAACGGGGCCGCCTGCCGGAGATAAAGCTTTTTTATTCATGATAAATCAAAATACTCCTCTTAATCTTGCCACTATAAAAGATACTGCCGTCATTATCGCCTGAAAAACAAGGAACGGCCACATTCCCACTGCGGAATAAACCTTAAGAACGGCAAGAACGCCCGTAACAACTATACCCGCGATTACATTGATAAGCAGAATAAGGTTTTCTATCTTAAATGTTCCGCAAAGGGTATATGACATGGTGAAGCTTCTCATAAATGAGAACGCCGCTCCGTCATGAATAATGCCCGATTTTGCGAACTCACGGATTCTTGTTCTGTACTTTTTATAAATCCTGCCTGCCGTATTGCTCATGAGGCGGATATTGTCAAACTTCACTCCGAATGTCTCGTTTATCATATCGGTGGTGATATTCGCGTCGTTGTTTCTCAGAAGTATTGTTACACCGTCACTGCCGAGACGTCTGATAAACGAGGTAAGCTTTTTGTTGGGCGCATAGCTGACAACAAGCATAGCCGCAAGACGGTTGGCTATGGCAAGATATATAACCTTTCTGCCGTCATGAGTATATTTCTCTTCATCGGCTTCGCTGAGAACCTCAAGATTATGATGCTTCATCATATTTCGGTTGCCCATAATAACCTTCTGGTCATTTATCCAGCCCGAGATTCCCATTCTGTCTTCATAATTGAATGAATGTACCTCCGGCAGCAGCTCGCGCTTGCTGACAACCTGGTCAAAGACATTCGCAAGGGGGCCGCCTGAGCGGACAACCATAGCGGCGGAATAAAGCATTATATCGTCAACTCTGACGCTCTTAAAATCCTTAAAGCCGTGCATTCGGCAGTTTTCCGAATCGAAAAGCTCTGCGCTGTCAAGCACTATGGAATTTGATTTGCTGTATTCCTCAATAGCACGCTGACCTGTTATAAGTCCGCCTGTTTTGTTTATTCTCTTGTTTGCCCATCTGAGCGGCAGCTGAATCGACGCAACTCCGAAGGCGGGAACGCATACACAGACCGCGCCTGCCCATACGGTAACACCGTAAAGAAAATCTTTCGCGGCAATCGCGGCCAGTATTCCGCATACCGCTGAGCCTATAAGAATAATCGGCAGAAGAAGAATCTGCATTTTGTCTGATGAAACATCTCCCTCACACTGCTCTATAAGCCTTGCGGGGAATTTTGCTCTGCAGGAATATCTGATATCGGGAGAATCCATGAGAAGATTCCTTCCGATTTCGAATTTTTCATTTTCATTCTCTATTTCCTGAATGGAATAGAGCTTTCTTTTATATCTGCCTGTGCAGAAGTTAAAAGCGTCATATGTTCTTGAATGACGGAGATATCCGCCGTATTCATCAAGCGCAAACGCCGCGGCAACACATCCGGTTATCATGTACGAATGATAATTTATAACTGCGCCGCCGAGAATCATGCATATATTCTGAACAAGCGCCGCGAGAGACGCAACCGCGATTGAGCTTTTCATATCAGGTTCACGTCTGAATATCGCTATGACGCCGCTGTTTATGGTGTTGACGCCGAGCACAAGGCACAGTATCAGCAATATGAAATTAGCCGCCTGAACAAGTTTTGTATCAAACCCGGCTGATACGCACGAAACAATATTCAGCAGAAGCATTACTGCCGCAATCACAGTAAAGCCCGTGCATCTCAGAAAAGAAAAGCCTTTTAATCTGTTGAGAGTGCCGCGTATTCTGTTTGCGTCCTTCAGGTCGGTGTATTCAACACCTGCGTGATTGACTCTTTTAGATTTACTCTTCTTTTTAACAGGCTGTTTCGCGGTAAAGAGCTTCTCTATATTCTTATTCTTTTCCGCTTCATCCTCTTCGGCTTCGGCTATACCCATAAGCTTGAATTTATTTATTTTGTCGCGGCGGTTCTTCCTCAGCTTCGCCTCCGCTTCTTCCTCTGTGATTTTTTCGGGAGTTTCGTCCTGATTTTCAAAGCCCGAGAATTTCATCTGACCGTCAGACCAGTTTTCCGCTTCCTCAAGCTTTTCGGCAAAAAGCTCTTTGTCTATCCTTGCCGTATCCGCGTCAACAATTTTGGGAGCTTCCTCAAGGCCCTCAGCCTCATCAACTCTGCCGCGCTTAACCACAAAGCCGGGACGTTCAATGACTTTTGTTTCGTCAATCTTTTCCTCTTCTTCCGCAAGCTCCATTACCTCAAGGAAACGGCGTCTGTTTTCGTCGGTTTCCATGCTGTGCTCTTTTCTGGGCAGAAGCGGTTCGTCAAATACAGATGTCTTCTCCGTCTGACTGTTCATCGGCTTATACTGCTGAGAATTTTTCATTCCGTTAACCACATCGGCAACTCTCTGTTTCGCCGTTTTGGTAGACACCGCCACATCTCCGTGTCTGCCGTCCGTTACAGCGTTAAAGGTAACGGTTTTAGCCTCTGCGGTATAAGAGTCGGCTTCATCTATCGTTTCAATGCGGGCATTTTCCTCAGCGGTCTTTTCATTAACCCTGACAGCGTCCGCAAAACGCTTTGCCCTTGCATAATTATCTAAAATTGTGCTGTCTTCGCTTTTAACTGGTTTTTCAGTTCTGCTCAGAAGCCTGTCAATATCATCCATTGACCAGCTTTTTCCTTCCATATCAGACACTCGGCTCACCCCTTAGCTTTAATACCGGCCCTCTGCCGTGAAACCTCGTATATCAGTATCCCCGCCGCCACTGAAGCGTTAAGCGAATTAATCTTGCCTTTCATAGGCAGGGACACAATAAAATCACATTTTTCTTTAACAAGTCTGCTCACTCCGCGGCCTTCGGAGCCTATAACCAGCCCTACACCGCCCGAATAATCAACCTGACACCAGTTTTCTCCGTCCATGTCCGCGGCATATATCCACACACCGCGTTTTTTAAGCTCGTCTATAACCGACGCAAGATTCGGCACACGGACAACGGGAACATATTCCACCGCGCCTGCCGAAGCCTTGCCGACAACGTAATTGAGAGAAGCGTTTCTTCTTTTAGGTATGATTATTCCGTGAGCTCCGCCCGCCTCTGCGCTTCTGATTATTGCCCCGAGATTGTGAGGGTCTTCAAGCTCATCGCAGATTATAATAAACGGGGCTTCTCCTCTTTCTTCGGCAAGAGCGAATATATCTTCAAGCTGAGCATATGAATGAGCCGCGGCGTATGCGGCAACGCCCTGATGAACGGCGCCGGAGCAAAGCATGTCAAGCTTTTTTCTGTCAACCTCTTTGACTACGATGCCTTTATCTCTGCATTCCCTGAGTATTCTGCCGAGAGAACCGTTTTTTTCACCCTTCGAAACAAGAAGAGTGTCTATTGCACGGTCATTTTTAAGCGCCTCAGACACGGCGTTTCTGCCGATTATCAGGTCATTGTTTTCTCTTTCAGGTCTGTTATCCATAGCTGCTCCTTTGACAAGCGATTTTACAAAATTATACCAATATAATTAATCAATATATTATATCACACTATATTGACAAATTACAATAGTTTTTTACATCTGTATTGCGACTGTTTTTGCTTTATTTTCAGCTTATAATCAATTTATCAGAAATATGCTTCACGGAGTGGTTTTATGAAAGAAAAAAAGAACGGAAACCTTATAAAAATACCCCTTTATTTTTTCGGCGGGCTGCTGTTTTCTCTTCCCTACACGGGTGGTTCATTCGCGCCCTTCGCCGTATCTTTTGCCGCGTCATGTGACGGCATTTTTTCAATACCCGCCGCCGCGGGCTCAATAATCGGAACTTTTCTTTTTCATTCGGGGCTCACAAGCTTCAGATATTTTGCCATCTCTCTGACAGGAGCCACCACGCTGAATATAGCTCTCAGAGCTTTCCGCCTTGAAAAAGAGAAGCTGATTCGTATTCTCTGCCCCGCAATATGCAGTTTTACGGTAAATTTTATATTTCTGCTGTCACAGAAAATGAGCACGGAACTGCTTTTTTCACTTATATGCGAAACCGCTCTCTGCGCCGTTTCTGTTCCCGTCTTCTGCGAAGCGATAAAGCAGATACGGGACAGGTCGGTTCTTCTCAGCTCAACGGGCAAAGACAGAAGCTTTTTATGCTTTATTTTTTTTGTCTCGCTTGCGGCCGCTCATCTGCGCAGTGTCGGAATCGCCGGTGAAGTCGTATGCTGTTTTCTGTTCTTTTTCATGATTCTTTTCTTTTCTCAGATTAAAGGCTTCGAGGGCGGAGTTATTACGGGTATCTGCTGCTCCTTTGTTTTTGCCGTTAACGGTGAGGCGGACTTTGCCTGCACCGTATTCTCTCTGTGCGGATGTCTCTGCTCGTTCTTCAGCATTGATAAAAGAGTTGTCAAGGCATGCATTGCCGCCGCCTGCGCTGTCGGAGCTTTTGTATTCGGTGAATATACAGATTTTCTGCCTGTTGTTCCGTCGGGAGCGGCCGCAGGAATTGTCTTCTGTCTTCTTCCCGAACGCTTTATAAAAAGCAGAGATGAGAGCAGCCCCGAACGCAAGACCTCATCTGTTTATTCGGAGATTCAGACAAACGGAATAGCCTGTGCCGTAGGGAATCTCAGCGACTGCGTAAACGCGGTGCGCAGTACTCTTGCACCGATTATAAAGCCCGAACTTAAGACCGAGCTTATCCGTGCAAAAGAAAAGGTGTGCGGTGAGTGTGAAATATGCGAAAGCTGTATAAATGAAATTAAAAATCCCGAAAACATGTGTTACGAAAATATCTCCGCGGCCTTTGATTCGGGTGAGCCTGATTTCTCTCATTTCCCTGCAAATTTCGGCGCCACCTGCTGTCACAGTGAAAAAATGCTCGATGAAATGAAAAGAGCTCACTTTATTCACTGCACAAGTATCTGCGCAGACAGCAAAATCAACCGTATGCAGACTCTTGCGGGCAATCAGTTCAGAACCTTCGGAGGGATTATCGGACAGGCCTGCGAAGCCGCCGTAAAGCCTGCTGTTTCCTCCTGCTTTGATTCGGTATGCGCCGCCTCCGCCGCTGAATTCGGCATTGATATAAAAGACGCGCGGCTCTGCACAGACAGGGCCGGCAGAGAATATTTTGATATCTCATTTATTAAGCCAAAGAATAATTTCAGCGTCACCGCTCTTACGGAAAAGCTGAAAAAAGACACAGGCTATCAGCTGGATTTTCCGTCTCTTATTCAGAACGGAAACGTGTATGACCTGATTTTCAGACAAAGTGAAAGTCTCACCTTCAACATATCAGCCGCCGTAAGACCCGCGGCAGGAAAAAGCGTCTGCGGCGACTACTACAGATGCTTTAAGGATTCTTTTTCACGCCGCACAGTACTGCTCAGTGACGGAATGGGAACGGGCAGCAGAGCCGCGGTGGATTCCGCGTTCACCTGCGAAACATTCTGCAATCTTATCAAATCCGGTCTTGACGAAAAAACCGCCGCCGCGGCAGTCAACTGCGCCATGATGATTAAAAGCACAGACGAATCATTTTCCACTATCGACTTTTTAAGGCTCGACCCCGTTCTGAAAACAGCCGAGATTTTCAAATGCGGAGCGGCACCCTCATTTATACTTAAAAAGAAAAAAGTCTCCGTTATTGAAACGGAGTCCACGCCTATAGGAATTCTCGATAATGTAAATATGTCTGTAAGCAGATTTGATATCGCCCCCGGAGATATAATTCTCATCGCCTCCGACGGGGTTTCCGGCGACAGATTCAACTGGATATGCGGAGAGCTGAAAGATATAAACAGCAGCAGCGCGTCATATATCGCAAAGCATATTCTTCAGTGCGCGCTGGACAGACAAATCGGCAGACGCACTGACGATATGACTGTTATCGCCGTATGCGCTGCCGAAAAAAGAACTGATTAATCTGTTTCTGCTTTTGATTTCTGCTTTACTTTTCTTAAAAAGAACCACAGCACCGCAAGCACCTGAAGCACCGCGGAAATAAGGAAAATTTTGTCTCTTCCCACAAAATAAAATCCGAACGAGACAAACATCACAAAGGCCGCCGCTGCGCAGCCCCAGATAATCACTGACACCGCAATGAGTGATGAGAGTCTGCCCCACCATATTTCTGAAAATACGGTCTGAACGATTCCGCTGACGGGCACCGCGAAAATAAACACAACCGCGTTGTGTGAGCAGTCGGCGTCAAGCGTGCCGAGAATGAGATTGAGCAGGAAGAAAAGTGTAACCGCCACGAGCCACACAAGACCCACCGCAAGAGAATTTATAAGCAGATGTCTGTGACGTATGAGCTTCGGCTTATCAGGCACAGGCTTATCCGCTCCGTCCGACAGAAAGTCCTCGACGCTCACGCCGTAAAACTCGGCAAGACTGCTGAGCACAAAAATATCGGGTGTGCCCTCGCCTCTCTCCCATTTTGAAACGGATTTGTCTGTGTAATTTATTTTCTGAGCCACGGCGGACTGTGTAAGCCCCGACGCGGTTCTGTATCTGACAAGATTCTTTGCTATGTTGCTTCGGATTTCGTCGTTATTCAAAAGCTCACCCCTTTCACAGCTTTGATATTCTGACTTAAGCGTATTATACTATGTTTTTTATCCTCAATCAAGCAAAATTTTTATTAAAATATCCTCTCTACTCACGGTAGAATCGCTGTTTTTTACAGTAGAATTCACATTTTAATCAATGGAGTGACTTTTATGCGCCTGTGCATTAAAATGGGAGGTGTTCAAAACAGCAACTTACGGAGGATAAAACAATGACACGGACAAAATTAAAAAACCGCAAACTTCCGACCTATTCACGGGGAGAAGAGATTATCAACTCATCGTCTCACATCGCCGGCGGAATTTTCGGATTTTTCGTGCTGATAAGCTGTGTAATTATTTCAGCAAAGCATAATAACAATATGGCGATTTTCAGCAGTATTATATACGGACTTTCTGTGATTTTTCTTTACACTATGTCAAGTGTTTATCACGGGCTTCCCGTTTCCACCGCTAAAAAAGTTTTTCAGGTTATTGACCACTGCGCGGTATATATTCTCACCGCAGGCACATACACTCCGATTCTGCTCTGCGCCGTCAGGTCATATAATCCGATTAAGAGCTACATCATGTTTGCCTTTGTATGGGGACTGAGCGCGCTGTGCATCGTATTCAACTCCATTGACTTAAAAAAATACCGTGTGTTTTCGATGATATGCAATATCGGCATCGGCTGGTTTATCATAATCGAGCTTCATCCGTTATATGTTCATTTCGGTTTTTCGCCTGTAGCCCTTTTACTCGGCGGCGGATTATGCTATACTGTAGGTGCGATACTTTACGGACTGGGTGTAACAAAAAAATATTTTCACAGCATTTTCCATTTCTTTGTTCTCGCAGGCTCAATACTGCATTATTTTACAATCGCGCTTTACATAATTTAATTCTGCAGCCGCCAAGGAGGTTTCTTTATGGTAAAAAATATCCCCCTTCCCGATTACACAAGAAAAGAGGAGCTGATTAATTCTGTTTCTCATATTGCAGGAGCGGTCTTCGGCCTTTTCGCGCTGATATACTGTATCGCTGTTTCGCTGAGGAATCAGAACAGTACCGCGCTGATTACAGGCATAGTTTACGGCCTTTCAATGATGCTGCTTTTTTCCATGTCCGGCGTCTATCACGGCCTTAAGGAATCCGACACAAAACGTATTTTCAGAGTGATTGACCACTGCTCCGTGTTTGTGTTTATCTGCGGCTCGTTTACCCCCGTTCTCATGAGTGAGCTGAGGAATATCTACCCCACGAGAAATTATATTCTCCTTTCGGTTGTGTGGATTCTGTGCATTGTCGGCATAATTCTAAATGCCGCGAACTTTCTGAAATTCAAAAATATTTCCATTATTTTTTATGTCGCAATCGGCTGGCTGATTATTTTTGAATTCTCTCCCCTTTACAGGCACTACGGCTCCGGAGCCGCATGGCTTCTTCTCGGAGGAGGAATACTATATTCCGTCGGCACAATCCTTTATAACGTTGGCAAAAAGAAAAGATATTTTCACAGCGTTTTTCATTTCTTTGTGCTCGCAGGCTCGGTTCTGCACTTCCTTACAGTCGCTCTTTACCTTTTATAAAAAGCGTTGTCACAACATCCCAGAGTGGAATAAACTGCATCACACAGCAGACAGGATGAATTTTCCTGCCTGCTTTTTTGATTGCGTTGATAAAGATTACTCCGACAATTCCCGAAAGAATCACGCACATTACAACAAAAACGGAATTGACCGTTATCATAACCGCATTCATCGGGGAAAACAGAAACGCCGCGAGCCCTGCAATCATGCACGCCGTAAAATTAATAATATACGCCGGTATGCAGAAAAGCTTCATGCCCAGCCACATTACAGAAAGCCTGTCAGTTTCTCCGTCTTTTGCGAACCGAGACGCTCTGATTATCCCCGATATCCCTGTAATCAGAACCCCGCTGAAAGCGCAGAGAACAACAATCCCGTACGGCAACAGGAAATACATATCGCTTTTTGTTATTTTAAGAATCGCAATAATCACAGGGAGCGAAACAATCAGCGCCGCCATACCTGCAGAAACGCAAAAAACAAATCTGAAATAATTCTTCATCCTTCTCACCTCGTGTATACTATACATTGCAATGGGGCAAAAGTCTACCAACTCCGGTTTACATTAAAAAAAGCGGCGCAGATTTCTCTGCGCCCCGAAAGTTATTCTTTGTCTTCGTCTTCTTCGTCCTCCGGTATCGGAAGAATCTCGACCTTGACTTTTTCTATTCGTCTTTCATCTACGCTGATAACCGTAAATTTAAGATTTTTATATTCAACCTCGTATGTTTCGCCCTCTTTCGGCAGAAAACCAAGCTCCTTGATTATAAAGCCTGCAAGGGTGTCATAACTTCCCTCGGGGAGCTCAACGCCTGTAAGCTCGTTGACCTCTTCGGTGTTGGTTATACCGTCAATGGTGAAGGTTGTTTCGTTGATTTTGGAAATTTCCTCGTCCTCATCATCGTATTCGTCCTGAATATTGCCGACGATAGCCTCAAGAATATCTTCAAGAGTAACAATACCTGCAGTGCCGCCGTACTCGTCAACAACAACAGCCATCTGGGTATGACCCTCAGTCATCTCCTTAAACAGGTCGCCGCATATCTTTGACTCGGGTACATACATGGGCTCGCGCATGATATCGCGCAGAGTCATATTCGGCAGCGATTTGCCAACGTATTCAAGCAAATCCTTAACGTAGATAAGTCCGATTATATTATCCTGGTCCTCTTCAAAAACAGGGATTCTCGAATAACCGTCTTCTATAGCCTTTTCGACAACCTCGTTGAGGGGGTCATTAACCTCAACAGCAACCATGTCGGTTCTGTGAGTCATGATATCGCCCGCGTCAAGGTCGTCAAACTCAAAAATATTGTTAATCATTTCTTTCTGAACGTCTTCGATAACGCCTTTTTCTCCGCCGACATCAACCATCATTCGGATTTCCTCTTCCGTAACGGTTTCCTCGTCAGCGTGGGGATTGAATCCCAGAACTCTTACAACCGCGTTTGTTGAAACGGCAAGCACCTTGACAACGGGGCTGAAAAGCTTTGAAAAGAAAAGCAGTATGTTGACTATTCTGAAAGAAATTTTTTCGGGTATCTGCATCGCGATTTTTTTAGGAACAAGCTCGCCTAAAACAAGTGAAAAATATGACATGATCAGTGTAACAATAACAACTGAGAAGCCGCTTATAACACCTGCTCCGACTGCCTTTACAGGTGTATGCATCAGCTTATCGGTGATAATCTGAGCGAATGATGTTGAAGCAGACGCCGATGTAAGGAAGCCCGCCAGCGTAACGCCTATCTGAATCATCGAAAGAAACTTTGATGAGTTCTCAGTAAGCTTTACGATTTTTTTGGCTTTTTTGTGGCCTTCCTCTGCCATTTTTTCTATCTTATTGTCATTAAGAGAAATAACGGCAAGCTCGCTCATGGCAAAAAATGCGTTAACGAGAATAAGTAACAATAATATAACAATTTTGAGTATTAGACTGCCGGGGTCATCCATAAAAAGAATCTCTCCTTTCAATTTCAAAAACAAAAATTATTTTATCATTCCGTAGTATCTTGCAATCCAGTAAGGAAGGAAGAAGTTGTTGGCAACCTCAAGGGTGAAGCCTCTGTCACAGCTTACACCGGGGAACATGGGCCTTGCGCTGGGCTTGTCATCCTCGTGAGCGTCAAGAAGGTCTTCACAGCCGCAGTCGCATACGAAGCGGTTGCAGTCACTGTTGCAGATTCTTCTCTCGTGAGCGTCAAGAGGAGTGAACAGCTGCGGACACATACCCAGCTCTTCGGGAGAATGGTCCCACTTAAGGTCGGTACGGTGGCTATTATAAACTTCCCACGAAAGCATGTCAAGCGGGAAATCCACAAGCTCGTCAGCGATAATGTCAATATCGCAGTTCTCATCTGTAACAGCGCCGTAAATTACGTTGAACCACGCGTTTCTCTCAACGCGCTCATCGTCCCAGTGGTGAGAAAGTCCCATGGCGGCAAGGGAGCGCAGAGCGGGGTCGTCAACATTTCTCATAAACGTAAGTATGTTTATAAAGTCAAGCTGGTCGGCGATATGAAGCAGGTGTCCGTCGGGAATCTTATACTGCATGATATTCATGCCGTAATGATATTTGTTTGCGAAAGTATCAAATACAGCCGCGTATTTCTTATCGCCTGTCATATGCTCGGCAACCTTTAAGAAAGCGAGAATCTCAAGGGAGTTTGTGCCGCGCTCGTAAATCCATTTATGGTCGTCGTTAAGGTCGCCGGGGTTCCAGTTTGCCCATGTAGTGGGTTTGCCGTCGATATCCACAAGTCTGAAATCGTTTTCGATAATGTGGTCCATAATCTTTCTGACAACTTCTCTGATTTCAGCCTTTTCCTCTTCATTGGCGCAAAGGTCATAGAATGTGGAATAAGCGAAGAAGTGACCTGTCATCTCATCTGAAGATGTCTCGCCGAGCCATTCAAGAGTACCGTCGGGGATAAGTCTCCACTCGGGATTTGTCTTGTATTCGCCGAAATAAGGCTCGTCAGAATATCTTACGGCTCTGGCGGTGAAGCCTTCTTTGCCTGTGATTGTTGTGAGCTTTATCATGGCCTTAAGTGAGCGACGTGCCATTTCAAGGATTTTCTCATCCTTTGTTACGGCGTACTCATAGCAAAGGCCGACAAGATAAAGGCCTGTCCAGAGTCCGTCATTGTCGCTTGTACCCACATAGCCTTCGTTCTCGTCAATAACGCCGCAGTTTTCAAGGCTTCTGCCGAGGCTGAAGCCGTCTTTTCTTACATTGTATTTCTCCGCCTGCTCACGGAAGAAAGCGGCTTTCTCCTCGAGAGTCATGACTTTCTTCTCTATAATGCTGATGCCGTCTTTTGTTGCTACGCAGATTTTCGCTCCGTCATCAGAAACAACAACATCTGTAGCCTCGGGAGAGGGAAGCCAGCGCTTATAGCCGTAGTATGAAAGTCTGCCGTTATGCTGATGGATAAGGCCTGTGGTGGTTGAGAAATATTTATCTCCGTTCGCGGCAAAAGCCATGCCTGTAACAGAAGCGTCGGGCAGACCCTTTGTGCCGAAACAGTCAAGCCAGTAGCATTTATCATCATAAACGCAGACGCCCTTGTCGGTGCCGACCCATACGTTGCCCGCGGCGTCAAACTCAACGCAGGTAACGGTGTTGCTGATAAGTCCTGTCATGTCCTCCATAAGCTCTGACCAGTGCCAGCGCTTGCCCGCGAGAGCGTGGAGTCCGCCGCCGTTTGTGCCGACATAAACCTTGTTGTCTTTAAGTACGGCAAGCTTTGTTCCGTCACCGGGAACGCCGATTTCTATCTCATTCTTTTTAGAGCCTGCCGCTCTCTTGAAAAGAATGCTCTCTGTGAGAATCCACTGAGCGCCGTCACCGTCGATTTTCATATCGACAATCTTCGCATCGAAGGTCTCTTTTCCTTTGATTTTTTTGCCGTCAACAGCGTAAAGCGTTTTGCCCGCGCCCACATAAAGAATGCCGTTGTCGGCGCAGTAAATCATATTGATTTCATCCTGAGCGCCTAAGTCAACCTCGCAGAACGCATCGCCCTCAAGGCGTGAAAGTCCGCTCTTTGTACCAACATAAAGAACGCCTTTTTTATCGTAGCAGAGAGCTGTCGCCTGATTTGAGGGAAGCCCCTCAGCTGTTGTGTAAACCTTTCTTGTGAACTGTTCGAAAGGTCCTATGTTATAGCAGTTTTTATATTTTTTCATCATTTTTCTCCTTACGGTCGTAATTAATCATAAAGATAATCCTCTACGTTAAAATCATCCTCGCTGTTGAAGTAACCGGATTCCTCTTCCTCACCGGGAATAAGAGGAAGCTGATTGATAACCTCCAGCTTTCTCCCCTGAGACCACAGAGACGGTGTGATTCTCAGAGTGTATCCACAGCCGCCGGCGGTTGCCCACTCGTGCATGGGAGCCTCGGGAAGCCCGAAGAAGCTCAGCAGAGCGTTCATGACTCCGCCGTGGGTGACTATGGCGCATTTCTGTGTGCCTGTAGTGAGCATACTGTCAACAATCTTAATAAAAGTCTCTGTAATTCTCTTTGCGAACTGCTCATTGCTCTCTCCAAACGGAGGGGCAACGCCCTGCTTGCCCGCAAGCCAGTCAGGGAAGACGGGATGATTCTCCAGCTCAGCGGCGGATTTGCCTTCGAATTCGCCGAAGTTATACTCAATAAGACCTTCCATCTCAATGGGATTCACTGACGGGTAGATTATCTTTGAGGTTTCGATGCACCTTTTAAGGGGACTCGAAAAAACCACGTTCGTATAAGGATAATCATAGTTGTTTTTCATTTCGTTTATCTGAGCGATGCCTTCCTCGGAAAGCGACTCATCTGTATGCCCTATGTACCTTGCCTCGGCGTTTCCTTTTGTAAGGCCGTGGCGTATAAGATAAATATAATAAGATTTCATCTGTTATTTTATAAGCTCCTTGTAAAGTCTTATATATTCATTAGCTGAACGTCCCCAGCTGTAGTCGCTGTCAAGAGCGCGCTGAACAAGTATCTTCCATCCCTCGGGATTCTTATAGCCCTCAAGCGCTCTGCGGATTGTATGAAGCATCTCGTGAGCGTTGTAGTTCGCAAATGTGAAGCCGTTGCCCTCGCCGTCGCCGCTGTCTTTAATAGAGTCACGCAGACCGCCTGTCTCTCTGACAACGGGGATTGTACCGTATCTGAGCGCAACCATCTGGGAAAGTCCGCAGGGCTCGCTCTTTGAAGGCATAAGGAAAATATCGGCGCCCGCGTAAATCTTGTGGGCAAGGTCAGGCACAAAGCCAAGCCAGAGGCCTACCTTCTCGGGATGTCTGCCTGCAAGCTCCTTGAAGAAGTTCTCATACTGCCAGTCGCCCGAGCCGAGAATGATGAGCTGAACGTTGTCGTTCTCAAGCAGCTCATCAGCGACAGCCTTGACAAGGTCAAGTCCCTTATGAGACACAAGACGCGTTACCATCGCAACTACCGGAACATCAGCCTTTACAGGCAGGTTCATCATCTTCTGAAGCTCTGCTTTGTTTTCGCTCTTCAATGAAAAATCAGCGGCGCTGTAGTTTTTCCACAGAGCGGGGTCTGTTTCGGGGTTGTAATTTATAACATCAATTCCGTTGAGAATGCCGCAGAGCTTGCTTCTTCTCTGAGAAAGAATTGAGTCAAGACCGTGAGAATACCACGGGTCAAGAATCTCACCCGCGTATGACGGGCTTACTGTGGTAACCTTATCGGCGCATTCAACAGCACCCTTCATGAAGTTTACGCATCCGTCGTAGTCAAGGAGGCTTTCATGCTCCTGACCGAAGCCGAGAACGTCACTGAGCACTTCTTTGCCGTATACGCCCTGATACTGAATATTGTGGATTGTGAAAACGGTCTTTATGTTTTCGTATCCCGGTCTCTGAGCGTACATTGTTGAATAATAAACCGGGGTAAGCGCCGTCTGCCAGTCATTGCAGTGAATAACGTCGGGCTTCCAGTCTATATAAGGAATCATCTCAAGCACCGCGCGGGCAAAAAACGCAAATCTCTCCGCGTCATCATACTGACCGTAAATAGTGTCGCGCTTGAAATAATACTGATTGTCAAGCAGATAGTATATAACTCCGCCGGCTCTCGCCTCAAAAATGCCGCAGTACTGTCTGCGCCACGCAACAGGAACAGAAATATGAGTAATAAACTTCATATTGTCTTTAAATTCCTGCTTTATGCTGTCATAAAGCGGCATTACAATACGGCACCCGATAAGTCTTTTTCTCAGTGCCTGAGGGAGTGAGCCTGCAACATCGCCTAAACCGCCGCTGGCCATAAACGGCATGGCCTCACTGGCCGCATATAAAACTTTCATTTATTATCGTCCTTTCTGACAGGGGAATAAGTATTAACTGCTTTAAACTGGTTTTCGGGGTTTATATCATCCCTGTGATTATCAATTATATCCTTTACAGAGCGGGATTCTTCACTGACCTTCTCGTCTTCTCTGCGTGCGAAAACAGAATCATCAAAGCTGTTAACATTGCGGAATGCTTCTGTTTTGAGCTGCTTGCCCGCAAGGTCGTTCAGCGCGGCTTTTCCTTTTTCTATATCGCTTTCTTCGGAAAAGCTCTTCTTTGTTTTAACACTCGTGAATTTATCGGTAACATCTGCAACCATTGGAAGAAAGATATCATCATCAAGGAGGCCTTTGTTTTTGAGAATTTCTCTGCCGCTTTCCAGACTGTCTATTCTGCCGTCGGTAATAACCGCCTTTGAAGCAGCCGCGACTGACGGCTGTTTTGCCTGCTTCTCTTCAGAAACAGCGCTGACCGCAGGCGCGCTTACGTGATAATCCTCAAAGCCTGTTTCGTCCATATTATCAAGCTGCTTTTTCCTCTCTTTATACTTGGGTATATTGATATACATCTGAAACACAAAAAACGCAAATGAAGCCGCCCCCAACGCGCCCGAGCCAAGGAACACAAGCGTCTGCCCCGTAACCTTCACGGCTGCGAAGCATATCGCGCCCAGAATTATATTGACAAACGCTATCCGCTCAAACTTAAGGCAGACCATGGCGTGACCTTTGTCATCCTTCATTTTTGAGCCTCTGAAATGATACAGAATCTTTCTGGCAGGAGAAAGCTTTGTCTTTCGCATTACGAGTCTGAAATTCTTATCGCAGAACCAGCCTGTACCGTAATATATAAAGAACAATGCGACAAATCCTGCTAAAATCAACAACTCTTTATTAAGCTGCATCTCAGATCCCCCGTTATAAATTAAATTACAATCATCTTGCCGATGAATATGGGGTATGACGCGTCGCCGGCAAGTGTCTTGTTCGGCTTGATTACAACCTCTTTGTCCGCTATAACGCAGTCAAGGTGAACTCCGTCGCCTATATAAGTGTTATTCATAAGAATGCAGTTCTTTACAACGGCGCCCTTACCGATATGAACGCCGTGAGAAAGAATGCAGTTTTCAACCGTTCCGTTGATTACGCATCCGTCTGTAATGAGCGAATTCTTAACAGATGAGCCGAGGCCGTAGATTGCGGGTACCTCGTCGCGGACCTTTGTATATACGGGTCTCTCAGCGGTGAAAAGCGCTTTTCTGTTTTCACTGTTAAGAAGAGACATGCTTGTGTCAAAGTAGCTCTTAAGATTATCGAGAGCTCTTACGTACCCCGTAAACTCGTAGCCCATGATTTTGAGGGATGTGATATTGTCCATAATAAACAGCTTCTCAAAATCATTCTCTTCCATTCGGATTGAGTCATTTATGAAACGTTCAAGAAGAGCCTTGCGCATGAAGTAAATATTCATTGAGTAATCCGCTTCATCGTCCTGTGAAGCAAAACCTGCGCTGACTACTCTGCCGTAATTCAGCCTGAAGCCGAGGCATTTGGTCGCAGGAACGGTGCCTTTTGTATAAACAGCCGTAATATCCGCGCCGGTCTTGATGTGATAATCAAAAATCTTTTCGTAGTCCATGTTGCAGACAAAATTACAGTCTGTAAGAAGAACGTATTCCTCGTCGCAGTGGCGGATGAAATCCATGGCGCCTCTGAGAGCCTCAATACGGGTGCTGTGCATGCCTGCGCCCGCTGTATTGAACGGAGGAATAATCATAAGACCGCCATTTTTACGGGATAAATCCCACGCGCGGCCTGAGCCGACATGGTCCATAAGAGACTGATAGTTACCCTTTGTGATAATTCCGATTTTGCTCATTCCGCAGTCAACCATTGAGGAAAGCTCAAAATCAATAAGTCTGTATCTTCCGCCGAAGGGCACGGAGCCCATTGAACGAAGTGACGTAAGCTCGCTGAGGTCTTCGTCGCCTACATTCGGGAATATTATACCGAGAACGTTATTTCCTCTCATCTGTCATTCTCCCCCTTTACATCTTCGCCTGTCATTTCTTTGGGAGCGACTGTCGCACCTTTGCCGACTCTTACACCGGCACCAACAACGGCTACACCCCAGTCGTCAACGTTTTCCATATCCTCGGGACGTCTGCCGACAACAGCGTCTGACTCAATAACAGCGTTCTCCGCAACTATTGCGTACTGAACAACCGCGCCCTTTTTGATAACCGTACCGGGCATGATAATTGAATCCTTGACTACTGCACCCTCTTCAACGGTAACATCAGAGAAAAGAACGGAGAAATCAACATCACCGTAAACCTCGCAGCCCTCTGTTATCATTGAATTCTGAACGGTCGCCGTATCCGAAACATAATGCGGCGTTGAAGAGCGGTTCTTTGAATAAATCTTCCATGATGAATCTGTCAGGTCAAGGTCAACCTTGGGATTGAGCAGGTCAAGATTGGCTTCCCAGAGGCTGTCGATTGTTCCTACATCCTTCCAGTATCCGTCAAAGGGGAAGGCAAACATACGCTCGCCCGCGTTATGCATGGCGGGGATAACGTCCTTGCCGAAGTCATTGCTTGAATTTTCGTCAGCTTCGTCATCAAGAAGATACTTGCGAAGCTTTTTCCATGTGAACATATAAACGCCCATTGAAGCCTTGTTGCTTCTGGGATTCTTGGGCTTCTCCTCAAAATCGGTAATCTCGCCCTCGTCATTTACAAACATAAGGCCGAAGCGTGAAGCCTCCTCCCACGGGACCTCAAGCATTGCTATTGTGCAGTCAGCGTTCTTTTCTTTATGGAAAGAAAGCATCTTTGAATAGTCCATCTTGTAAATATGGTCACCTGAAAGAACTGCGACATACTCGGGGTCGTAACGGTCAATAAAATTGATGTTCTGATAAATCGCGTTTGCGGTGCCTTTGTACCATTCCGTGCCCTTTATCTGCTGATAAGGTGAGAGAATATGAACACCGCCGTCAGTTCTGTCAAG
>JAZUHE010000120.1:0-7070 GCA_045641565.1 Acutalibacteraceae bacterium
CTCAAAGGCTTCGTGAGAAAGCCCCTCTCCTCTGCGCCCGTTTCCGAGTGCAATACGGTGTACAACAGCATACGGTTCCTCAGACAGCCACGCGCCCTCAATACACGGATACGCTGGTTCACCGCTGAACACAACAGCGCAGTACCCGATGAGCCCTTTTTCGTCAGCAAAAACAAATGCCGTGCCGTCTTTTATATCCTGAGGTACCGTCTCGGGTGACGGATACTCGGGCAGCCACTGCTCAAAGCCCTGTGATTTCTGATACTCTCTGCCGCTGTCGAGGATTTTATAGCATTCCTCCGCCTCTTCAACTTTTGCCGCTCTGAAAATCATGCTTTCCCCTCCTGAGACATTATAAAAATATCTCTGAATTTTACCGCTCTTTCGTAGGCTCTGCCCACATACTGCTCAAAGCTGAGCGAGTCATAAATCCTGTTTGGACTCTCGGGAGTTCTGCCCTTAGCATTAAGCTCGAATGTCAGAATTCCGTCATATCCGCACTTGTTAAGCCTTGAGGCAATGCCGCCCCAGTCGGCGATTCCGTCAAAGGGAAGCAGATGGGCGTCATCAAAGAATGTGATTTCGGGGGGATTAGTGATACCCATATTATCATTAAGATGAGTGGCAATCAGATACTCGCCGTATTTGCCGATTAAATCACGGCTGAAGTTGTAGCACATCTCGTGACCTGTATCTATGCAGAAACCCACATTCTCAACCTTGCCGTAATTCTCGAATATCTTTTCAAGATACATCTCACCCTCGGTGTTTTCAAAGGCAATTTTAACGTCCTTTTTGACAGCTCTGTCAATTATCTTCTCAAGGCGCTGTATGCCAAGCTCGGTAGGCGTGAAATTATCCATTCCGATAATGGCGTGCATGATAACTATCGGCACATCCGCCTCAGCGCAGTCATCAATAGCGTTGAGCAGCTCCTGCTCCATTATCTCAGCGAGAGAGCCCTCCTCGTCGTGCCATATATCGTCCATACCGTAAAAGGGCGCGTGAATCGACTGCAGAACAAGGCCGTTCTTCGCCGCCTTTTCGGCAAAAGCAAAGCTTTCAGATGACGGCGTGTTCTTGGGTTTATCATAAAAGCAGGCGTCAAATCCCGCGAATTTTATTATTTCAAGCTGGTCTGCCGGTGCAAGCTCTTTTCCGAATCCGAGTCCTGCGCCGAGACAAAGCAGCGGTAAATCATTTGACATATCAAAGCCTCCATAAGTCAGATATCTAAATTATATCATTCTTTCCTTGTTTGTAAAGGTTAAAAAATGTAATTTTTAACTTGACAAATTTTAATAAGCTGTTATAATAGCGTTGTAGCACTTTAAACCGCTAAAGAATCAACGGAGGTATCCTTATGAAAATTGTTAAACGAGTATTGATTTATCTTGCCGGTCTGATGATTATCGCTCTGGGAATAAATATTTCCAAGCTGTCGGGTCTCGGTATTGCCCCTGTAAGCTCTGTTCCCCGTGCGCTTGAGGTTGCGCTGACAGAAAGATTCGGTCTCAATCCCCTCATCGGCGGCGAGAAGCTTATCACCACCGGCAACATGGTTATTGTTATTTACTGTCTGCTTGTTTTAGCTCAGCTCATAGTGCTGAGGAAGGATTTCAAGGCATACAACGTATTAGGCGTGCCCATCGCAATCATTTTCGGTAAGATGGTTGACCTTGTAGGTATCGACCCCAAGGCATTCGGTCACCTGCTTAACAGAATCAACTTCCCCGTTCCCGAATCATATCCGCTCAAGCTCGTTTATATTTTCGCCAGCATAATTATCATAGGCATAGGCGTTTTTGTATATCTAAGACCAAACCTTGTTCCCATGCCCGCTGAGGGACTTGCGGCTGCCATTTCGCAGAAGACAGGCAAACAGTTCGGCAACTGCAAAACCCTTGTTGACACAAGCCTTATTACAATCGCTCTGCTTATTCAGCTTATCTTCCTCGGCTTCTTCAAGTCATTCACAGGCGAAACTTATCCTGTTGTTGTCCGTGAGGGCACAATTCTCTGCGCCGTATGCATCGGTCAGGTAGTTAAATTCCTCAATAAAAAATTCCCCAAGAAATAAACTGCTTCAGCCTGCAGCTCATAAAGCGGACAGTGCGGTAACCGGAGTCCCCAACGGTTACCGCATTATGAAGCAAATAACAGTTAAGCCTCAGTCTGTTAAAAGACTGAGGCTCTTTTTATGCTTATTATATAGTGCACAGGCCCTGGGGACTGAGACCTGTGCAGATGTAATACGGATATAAAACTTATACGTTTTCTTTTCCGTATTTACTTATCATAGCCTTCTTCATAACGAAGAGGAACAATACTGTAAGAACAATGCCTATAGGAAGAACGATAATCCAGTTCTGAACGAAGCCGGAAACAAGATACATAACAAATGAAATCGCCGCAACTGAAAGTGAATACGGGAGCTGGGTAGAAACGTGGTTGATATGATTGCTCTGAGCTCCTGCGGAGGACATGATTGTTGTATCTGAAATGGGTGAGCAGTGGTCACCGCAAACCGAACCTGCAAGGCAGGCAGACATACCGATTGTCTGAATTGTGCCTGAGGGGAAGATTGCGATTACGATAGGAATAAGAATACCGAAGGTTCCCCATGATGTGCCTGTAGCGAATGAAATACCGCAGGCTACGAGGAAGATGATTGCGGGCAGGAAAATCTCAAAATTGCCTGCAACGCCGCTCATTGCCGCCGCAACGAAGGGCTTCGCACCGAGAACACCTGTCATGTTTTTAAGAGATGTTGCGAATGTAAGAATAAGAATCGCGGGTACCATGGCGATGAATCCCTTGGGAATGCATTCCATTGCCTCTTTGAACGAAACAACCTTTCTCGCCGCGAGATAAATAATTGTGAAAACAAGAGCGATAATGCTGCCCCAGGGAAGACCAACTGTAGCGTCTGTGTTGGAGAACGCGTTAACGAATGTCTCTCCGTCAAGGATTCCGCCGTTATATACAAGAGCGAAGACACAGACAGCGATAAGTACAAGAATAGGAAGAATAAGGTCGATAACCTTTCCTTTTGAAGAAACTTCTTCTTCCTCAGCGGCAGCTCTTTCACCTGTTGTGAAGAGGTCGCCTTTCTGCCTTGCATTCACTTCATGAATTCTCATTGAACCGTAGTCAAATTTCATAAGACTGATTGCGATAATGAATACGAATGTAAGAAGAGAATAGAAATTGTAGGGAATGGCTTTTATGAAGAGTGAGAGTCCCTGACCTTCGTCAGCGTAGGAAGCAACTGCCGCCGCCCAGGATGAAATGGGAGCAATCATGCATACGGGAGCCGCCGTGGCATCAATGAGATAAGCAAGCTTCGCTCTTGAAACCTTGTGTCCGTCTGTAACGGGACGCATAACTGAGCCTACTGTAAGGCAGTTGAAATAGTCGTCGATAAAGATAAGTACGCCGAGAACAAAGGTGGCGAGCATCGCGCCTGTTCTTGATTTAATATGTGTTTTTGCCCATTCGCCGAATGCCGCTGAGCCGCCCGCTTTATTGACAAGAGCAACAAGAACACCGAGCACAACGAGGAAAATGAATATACCCGCGGTATCTGAAACAGCGGAAATAAGTCCGTCATTTGTGAGAATATCCATAGTTCCGGTGAATGAAAAGTCTGAGCCTAAGATTGCGCCCGAAAGGATTCCGATAAACAGCGAGCTGTAAACTTCCTTTGTGATAAGCGCGAGGCCGATAGCTATTACCGGCGGAACAAGTGCCCACCATGAAGCTCTTACAAGACCTGAGCCTTCGCAGGTTTCGCAGTCGATGCCGTCAACAATGCCTGTACCTGCACAGTCCACGCACGCCTCAGTTGCCACAGAACCGTTTGATACCTTTGCGAAAACGAGCAGTGCCACAATCAGCACAGCTACAACCGCAAGGATGATTTTTTTTGTTTTACTCATAAAAACTCCTCCTGAAAATAAAAAATCGCGAGCCTGTGGAAAGCTCACGAAAATAAAAATAAACGATAGCACTCCACAAATACTATGTGACAGTTGCATACATATTCTGTATGCACCCAACAACGGCAGGTTGGCAGCCTTGCCGAAGCTTCGGCGTTCTCCCCTTTCGGCAGTGACAATAGCCTGTGACTCACTGCTTACTGATGAAAAACGCAACCTCTACCAAGAGATTTATTAAATTGACAACTTATTATAGCGCTGACATTTTTATTTGTCAACACTTTTTCGGCATTATTTATGATATTTGCCGCCGTTCTGAATATTGAACGCCCTGTATATCTGCTCAAGCAGCATTACTCTCGCCAGCTGATGAGGGAATGTCATCTGCGACATAGAGAGCTTGAAATCAGCCCGCTTCTTCACTTCGTCAGAAAGCCCGAATGAGCCGCCGATAATAAAAACCGCGTTGCTGAAGCCGTTAACCGCGCAGTCGGAAAGCTCCTGCGCCAGCTTCTCTGACGGCATCTGTCTGCCCTCTATGCACATGGCGTAGACCTTCGCGCCCGACGGAATCTTTGAAAGTATCTCTTTCCCCTCGGCAGTCAGCGCGTTATCAATCTCGCCCTGCGACGGATTGTCTGAAAGCCTTTTTGGAGAAAGCTCAATTATGTTAAGTCTGCAGAACGCGCCGAGACGCTTTGAATACTCATCGCAGGCATCGCGCAGATATTTCTCCTTAAGTCTGCCCTCGCATATTACAGTTACTCCAATCATCAGAGCACCACCGTTCTCATATCGCCCTGGCCGGCGACGTACATCATATAATCTGAATTTTCCTGCGCTCCCATAGTGATCAGCGCGGCCTTATTAGTCTGAAAAGCAAGCTCGGGCATATTATTCTCTTTGCTCAGATGTCCGAGAACAATGCGTGTTGTTCCATTCTCCACGAGCCTTGTCACAAGCTCGGAGCAGGCAATGTTCGAAAGATGCCCCACGTCGGATAGGATTCGTCTCTTAAGGGCGTATGTATAAGGTCCGTTTCTGAGCATTCCCACATCATGATTTGACTCGGCGAGGATAAGGTCGCTGCCGGACACAGCTGTGTACATATCCTCTGACACAAAGCCCGTATCTGTCAGAACGGAAATCTTCCTGTCGTCGGGAGTCTCAACCGTAAAGCCGAGACTTTCGGCACAGTCATGAGATGTTCTGAACGGACGCACAAACATTCCCCTGCACTCGACACCGCCCACGGGAATAACCTCGCAGGTGAATTTATCGCAGAGCTTGCCGGATTCCTCAAGCTTCTGCATTGTGCCAGATGATGTATATACTTTTATATTATACTTTGAAGCTAAAGCTCTCAGGCCCTTTATATGGTCGGTATGTTCGTGAGTAACAAAAATTGCACCGATGTCGCCGATATCGACACCAATGCAATCCAAAGCCGCCAGTGCCTGCTTTGCGCTGACACCGACGTCTACCAATATTCCGCCTGTTCCCGAACCGATAAAGGTGCAATTACCGCTGCTTGAAGAAAACAGCGAACTAAATCTTGCCATTTATTACACTTCTCCTTAGATTCAGGCAGTTTCTGATTTAATTATAACGGGCTTGCCGTCATCATCTACACGCCAGATATCAGCGCCGAGGCTCTTTAACTTGCCTACAACATCATCATATCCGCGGTCAATAAATACTATATTCTCTATGGAAGTTGTTCCCTTTGCCACAAGGCCCGCAATAAGCATGGCCGCACCGGCGCGAAGGTCATCAGCCTTAACGGGAGCGCCGATTAACTGCTCAACGCCCTCAACAGTGGCTGTTTTGCCGTTGACGGTAATGTTTGCGCCCATTCTCATAAGCTGGTCAACATACTGGAAACGGTTGTCCCATACGCCCTCCGACACAATGCTTGTACCGTCTGCAATAGCTAAAAGCGTAGTCATCTGCGGCTGCATATCTGTGGGAAAGCCGGGATGAGGCATGGTCTTGAAATTACAGCGCTTTGCTCTTCCTTCTGACTTGACAAGAATGGAATCATCATATTCCTCAACGGTAATTCCGCACTGAATAAGCTTGGCTGTAATAGACTCCAGATGCTTGGGGGTAACGTTTTTAATAAGAACATCGCCCTTTGTAGCGGCGGCGGCAACCATGAATGTGCCTGCCTCAATCTGGTCGGGTATTATTGAATAGGAGCAGCCGTGAAGACGGTCAACACCTCTGATTTTGATAACGTCTGTGCCTGCGCCGCGAATATCGGCACCCATTGAGTTGAGGAAGTTCGCAAGGTCAACTATATGAGGCTCTTTAGCGGCATTTTCTATAACCGTAAGGCCTTTGGCTCTGACAGCCGCAAGCATATTATTGATTGTAGCGCCTACAGATACAACATCAAGATAGATAAATCCGCCTGAAAGCTTTGTGGCGTCAACGTCTATCATTCCGTTATCAAGGCTGACCTCAGAGCCGAGAATTTCAAAACCCTTGATATGCTGATCTATGGGGCGTACACCGAAATTGCATCCGCCGGGCATTGCAACCTTTGCTCTGCCGAAACGGGAAATAAGAGTACCGATAAGATAGTATGACGCTCTCATGTGCTTGGTCATGTCATGAGTAACAACATAAGAGTTAACGGTGCTTGTATCAATTTCGATAGTAGTTTCGTCTATATTTCTGACCCTTGCTCCTAACTGGTGAAGAATACGCACCATCATTGATACGTCGCTTATATTGGGAACGTTCTCGATAACGCAAACGTCCTGAGCCAGTATAGTTGCAGGGAGAATCGCAAGTACTGCATTCTTTGCGCCGCTGATGGTAACCTCGCCCTTAAGCGGATTGCCACCGTTTATGAATATTTTTTCCATAACAACGGGCCACTCCCTAAATTTTATTTTATATGTAAAAATGAAGAATTTGTCGTTTTAAATAATCAAGATACCACTACATATTGATTAACCTTAGAGATTATACCACTATCTAAAGAAAAAATAAAGAGTTTTTTACCAAATTTTTAAAATATTTTTTAACAAAAATTTACGATAAAAATAAACAGTTTTTCACAATTTTTTATAAAATTCACAAAGCTGAATTAAATTTACTTTAATACGCTGAAATATC
>JAZUHE010000121.1:0-21685 GCA_045641565.1 Acutalibacteraceae bacterium
ACATCTGCCCTTCAGTAATTTTGATGATATTGACAAGGAGTATACGGAACAGTGGTTTTATTACTATCTGACGGATATTGTACTCTCAAATAATATTTTAAGAGCAGACAGCAGAGTTATCAATAATCAGATAGGCGTTTCGGGTATTTCGTGGGGCAGTCTCGTCACAACCGTCGCGGCATGCTATGACAGCCGTTTTGAATTTGCGATTCCCATTTACGGGAGCGGCTGCTGGGAGCTTATGGGGGAATTTTTCAATAATAAATCAATTCTCGAAAAGTGGGACCCCACACCTTTGCTTAATGAAGTTTATATGCCCATGCTGTTTGTAAGCAGTGATGAAGACCCGTTCTTTCCCGCAGATGCTCCGTCTTCTTCCGCCGCGGTGGCAAAGAACGGCTCCGTCCTGCTTATCAGCGGATTAAGTCACGGCGATTTCAATATTGAAGAAACGGTACGCTTCGCAAATGAAATGACAGGAAACGGCGACGGCAATATCAGAATTACCGGTATATCCGAGGAAAACGGCAAAATTACTCTCAGCTTTAATCTGCCTGACGGAGTTGGAAGCCCGAAGGTTACCCTGTTTTACAGAAGCTCTCCGCTTGAATATGATAATTTGAAGCTAAAGGAAAGCTGGTCAACAAAATCGGCATTAGTCGCAGGCGGTAAGGCATCTGTTAAGCTTCCCAAGGATGCTGTGATGTATTACATAGCTGTCAGCGGTAAAACCGACGGCATTTTCTCGGGCAATTCAATTACCGCGTCAACGGGTATTTATAACTGCAGTAGTTTTTAATATGTAGTTTCTCAAAAAAATATAGTGTAACAGCCTGCCAGGGTGATGAATTGCCCCAGCAGGCTGTTTTGCCTTACAGAGCCTTTAAAATATAGAGGGGGTGTGTTGTGATTTTCAAAGGGGGTGTAAATTTTCAAGGTGGTGTGCTTGGTATGTTTATAAGGAATTTCTTCCATAATAGAACCGTAATTTTGATACAATATCAAAGTTGCGGTTTTTGTTTTTATTTACACACCCCCCTTGGCTCTGAAACCATTGATACAAGCGGTTTATGGGATAATCGTGCGGAATATAGAATTTCAGCAAATTTTTGTTTCTATTTTACATTATTAATTAAAGAAGAGCATTAACAAGTCAGCAAATATATGCGGATTGCCGCCGTCATCAGTAAAGAATATTTTATATGGAAAGAGAAATAATCCTGACCATCAAAATATTAAGATATAGTGAACTGTTGACATTTTAATTACATGGTAGTAAAATAAATCCAAGCTAATCAGCGGGAAGTTCGGTGAAAATCCGTCGCAACAGCCATTACCGTGAATGATATATATCATAAGCCGGAAGACCTGATAGCCCATAATATTCACGTAAAAACTTTGGGCAAGAAGGTTGTATCGTCTGTTTCCGCTGTCGGACTCGGTCTGTAATTCTGCGCCCTCGTTTTTTACGGGGGCGCTTATTTTTGCTTTCGGAGGCGGTTGAAATGGAGAAGACCAGAGAATATTATATTCAGCTTTTACAGGATGTTGCCGAAAAAGAGGACCGGCTTCCGATAAAAGCTGACTTTTCTTATGACGATGTAAACCGCATCAAAGGATTCTGGGGGCCGTGGCCGTGGGCGCTTGAAGCGGCAGGACTTAAAGAATCAAAAAAAGAAGAACGAAAAGAAAAAAACAGACTGAAGCATCAGCGTTCAAGAGAAAGACGGAAACAATTAAAAGTGGCTCAAAGTGATACGGAAGAAGAAAGGAAATGTTTATGAAAACGAAGAAATTTCTCAGTATCATGCTGGCTGTGCTGATGCTGACATCACTCGCATCGCTTTGCGTCTGCGCGGAAAGCGAACCAATCGCAAAAGTCGTTGAATTTCTGAATGCTCCGAGCCAGTATACAAACGGCGCGGCATACGGAATGGACGCTGAAGGTACACTGAGCGGTAAAATGGTATCTCTCGGCAATTTCGGCGGCTATGTAATTTATGAATTTAACGAGCCTGTAAAGAACTCCGATAATCACGCATACGGCGTAGATTTTATTGTTTCGGGAAATGCGTTCAATGCCGCGCTTACGACTCAGGAGCCGGGACAGGTCTGGGTATCACAGGACGGAAAAAGCTGGTACGCTCTTGCAGGCAGCGAACATTATGAAGACGAAACTGTGTGGGACTATTCGCTTACATATCAGAAATATGAGGCAAAGAAATGCACGTTTACCGATTCTCTCGGTGACAGCGGTACAGTTTCTCCTGCGGCATATCCACTTGCAGAAAATTATCCGACGGTAAATATTCCCGAAGATAATCTTACTCTTTCGGGAGTCCTTCTCAGAAAACAGAGAACAGCTTCTACCTCAAACGGTATTCAGACTTCATTCGGATATACCGATGCGCTCAAAAAGTCGAGCAGCTCTGCACCGTGCAATCCATATAAAGAAAATCCCGTCAATAACTGCTTTGACGGTCAGTTTGATATATCGTGGGCGGTTGATAAAAACGGCTTCGGCGTTCAGCTTGACTCTGTAAAGTATGTTAAGGTACAGACCGCATCATTTATTGACGGAGCTATGTTCGGCGAAAAGTCAACCGAAGTTTCCGCCATTATGAGAGCTGACGAAGCTGAGCGTAGTTTTAAGAAAACATCTGTGCCTCAGTCAATTACGGTTGACGGAAAAGAAATTCCGCTTGAAAGCGGCAGGGATTATTATGAAACATCTGTCGACGGTGATTTTGATGTTGAAGTAAAGACGGATGCAAATGTTTATATCAATAATGCTTACGGCACATCAAGACATTTTGACAGCGAAACAGAAAAAGGCGTTATCAGAGTTATTGTTCAGTCAGGTGACTGCCTGCCTTTGATTTATTACATAAACACAGGCAAGGGTAAAGCAAAAACCGAGATTACACTTTCAGATACAGAAAAGGAAATTGAACTCGGAAAGACTTCAAAAATATCGGCATACACAAACAACGGCGAAGAGGTAACATTCTCATCTTCTGATGAAAGCATTATAACCGTTGACCGGAACGGAAAAATCACATCGAAAGCTGTCGGTGAAGCTTATGTTATTGCAGCGGCCGAATCGGGCAGAAGCGAAAAGTGCAAAGTTACGGTTGTTGAGCCTGCCGAGGCTGTAACCGCAACGGTAACATTCAGTGTCAGCGGAGGAATAAATCCTGTTCAGAAGCACGAAATAACCGTCAGCTCTGACGAGGCGGAAAAGTACGGCTTTGAGGTCGCTGACAAAGACCACAACGGAGTTAAGGTTGATGGAGTAACGGTTTTCGACGTTATTGCCGCCGCGCACAAGGAGTTTTACGGTGATGCGTTTATCCAAAATCCCGATAAATATCTCATTATGGAGTCGAGCTTCATCACAAAGGCTTTCTCACAGAATGCGGCATCGACCGGCTTTATTGTAAACGGTGTTATGCCAAATGACGGAATTTACAATCCCGATTTTTACGGCTGCACGGGCTATGCCTGCGACACGGCGACAGTTAAAGACGGCGATGATATATCATATTTCTTCTATCAGGATACAAAGTTCTGGTCGGATTATTATTCGTGGTTTGACTGTGATGAATACACAGTAAATGCAGGCGACACGCTTACAGTAAATCTTAACGGCTACTGTGCTATGTACTACGGCATAAATGAATGGCAGACCATTCTTGACAACTATGCCGAGCCGCTTGCAGGAATAAATATTTATGCGTATATCAACGGTGAAAAGGTGCTTTTAGGTACTGCTGATAAAAACGGCAATGCGGATATTTCATTCCCGACAGAGGGTGAATATATAATTTTTGCCGAGGGCGTGACAAAAGACGAAAGCCCGATAATCGTACCTTACGCAGGTGTAAGTGTTGCTCCTCAGCAGAATGTCATGCCTGACACTTTCTGCGGCTGGGTAAAGTATATATGGAATACCATAATAAACCGGTTTATTAAATTCTTTGATTTCCACTTCGGATGGATTTGCGGGAAAGGATAATCTTATATGAAAACTTTAAAGAAATTATTATTGATAATACTTGCTGTGCTTATGATTTTATCGCCTGTTGAGTGCTTTGCCGTTTATGTTTCTGACGGTAATGTTACGTCATACAGCACTCCGACCTCACAGGACGACACCGAGCTTCTGTGGAGCAGACAGTTCGGCACATCATACAAGGACGCGCCGAGTACAATGACCGTCGTTGATGATACGGTTATTGTAATGAGCAAAAACACTCTTTACAAACTGAACGAAAAAAACGGTAAAACAGTAAAGCAGGCTGAAATGGCTGATATTCCAAACTTCGGTTATACATCGCCGACCTATGCGGAAGGCGTAATATACTGCCCTCTTGATAATGGAACAATACAGGCGTTTGACTACAAAACGCTGAAATCTCTTTGGATTTACAAAGACAAGCTTGGCGGTCAGTCATTAAGTCCGATTGTTTATTCTGACGGCTGTATTTATACAGGCTTCTGGAATGACGAAGACGCTCATGCGAATTTTGTCTGCATAGATGTCAAAGATGAAAACACAAAGCTGACAGACGAAAGCAAAAGCGCAAAGTGGACATACAAAAGTCTTGGCGGATTTTATTGGGCAGGCTGCACCTTCAGCGGAGACTGCGTTATTGTCGGCACAGATGACGGAACAGTTTACGCAAACAAAAATGCAAAGCTGTTAAGTCTTAAAAAATCAAACGGTAAGCTGATTGACTTTGTTTCAATTATCGGCGACCAGCGTTCCGGTATTGTTGTCAGCGGCGGCAAAGCATATTTTACAACAAAAGCAGGGTATCTTTACAGCGTGAAAATAAACAGCGGCAAATTCAACGCAAACAGCCTTAAAAAGCTTTCCCTCGGCGGAGCTTCCACTTCAACGCCTGTTATTTACAATGGCAGAATATATGTGGGAGTACAGGGAAAATCGGCAAAGGAAGGCAGCGTTAAAGTGATTGACGCAAATAAACTTTCTGTTATTTATTCCGCTCCTGCAAACGGCTATCCTCAAAATGCTGTGCTTGTAAGTGATGCTTACTTTAAGGATACGGGCAAGGTGTATATCTATACAACCTACAACGCACATCCGGGAGGAATAACTGTTTATACCGACTCCGCAAATCAGACAAAAGCCGAAAAGGCTGAACTGTTCACCCCCGATTCGGATAAGGCAAACTATTCTGTAAGCAGTATTGTATGCGATGAAAACGGAACGCTCTTTTACAAGAATGATTCGGGATATATTTTCGCTGTAGGTAAAAAAGGTCAGCAGGAAAACTGGTTTATAAGATTGATAAATCTGATAATTAATTTTATTAAAATCTTGTTCAGGTAAAACAATATGGAAATCGGATTTAATGAGTATCACCCTGTTGCAAATTTAATATTTTTTGTGAGCATTGTGGTGTTCGGGATGCTTTTTAAGCATCCCGTTACCCTTGCTGTGTGCTTCATCGCTGCTGTTCTGTACTGGTTCAGGCTTTGCAAAAAAACAGCGGTAAAGTCATTCCTTGTTTTTATTTTGCCGATGCTCATTATTGTTGTAATTATTAACGGCCTGTTCGCGCATTACGGAATAACGCAATTACTGACTTTGCCTGACGGAAATACTCTTACGCTTGAATCGCTTGTTTACGGTTTTGTTCTCGGACTTGTTACCATAACGGTAATAATGTGGTTTTCCTGCTATAACGAAATTGTAACAGCGGATAAATTTATGTTTGTTTTCGGCAAAATTCTGCCTTCTGCTGTGCTTGTTATTTCAATGGCGCTGAGATTTATTCCGCTTTACAAAAGCAGGCTTAAAATAATTGCAGAAGCCCAAAGGGGTATTGGCAGAGATTACAGAACAGGTCCGATAAAGCAAAGAATAAAAAACGGCGGTAAAATTATTTCAATCCTCATAACATGGTCGCTTGAAAATGCCGTTGAAACGGCAGACTCAATGAGAGCAAGAGGTTACGGACTGAAAGGCAGAAAAAACTACGGGAAATTCAGATGGAGTACAAAGGATATAGTCGTCGCTGCAATAATTTTTATGATTGACGTGATTCTTGCGGTTGGTTATGCTTCAAAATCACTTTACTGTATCTATAACCCGTATATAATAATAAATCCGTCAGCAGATTTCGGCAAAACATATTTTGTAAATGAGCTGAACATAACACTTAATCCGACATCAATACCCGGAATAATCACACTTGCAGCATTTACATTGTTATGTTTTTTGCCGCTGATTATTGATTTTAGTGAGGAAATAAAATGGAACAGAATAAAATCAGAAATGTGAAAAATATGTTTGCCGCAGGTTTAATAATAATCTTACTTATCTCCCTTTGCTCCTGCGGACTTACGGTTACCGAAACAGATAATTCAGTGCCAAAGACAACAGCTGAAACAACTTCTGAAGTGTCAGCGACAACAGCTGTATCGGAAGCTTCAACCGAAGAGGAAACAACATATTCTGAAACAAAATCAGCAGAAAAAAGTTCTGAAAAAATTACTTCTCAGAAAATGAAAGAGAAAACTTCTGTTTCAAAAAGTACAGCACAAACACAAAAAAAGCAGATAACCTGTACTTTTGAAATATCCTGTGAGAATATTCTTGACAATAAAAATAAGCTGAAGGAAAACAAATCGGCATTCCTGCCTGAAAACGGAAAGATACTTGATTCTGTAACAGTAAAAGTTCCTAAAGGAAGCACGGCTTTTGACGTAATAAAAAAAGCCTGCGCAGAAAATATCTGCACAGACAACTGTCAGTATTGCAAGAAAAACGGTATACATCTTGATTTTGTTTATACCCCCGGATATGATAATTACTATATCCGCGGAATACATCAGATTTATGAAAAAGACTGCGGCTCACAGTCGGGGTGGATGTATTCTGTGAACGGTTCGTTCCCGAATTACGGCTGCAGCGAATATAAAGTCAAAGACGGAGATGTGATCAGATTTCTGTATACCTGCAGTCTGGGCGATGATTTAGGAGCGGAGCAATAAAATCTGATTATATTTTGATTCACTTTTAAAGAGTCTTCTTCTCACACCGCTTTATCCGAGAAATTCAATCAGAGCGGGATAGTTTATATATTTTTAAAATGAAATCCCCCATATGTTTTGTTAATGTAAAAGTTTCGGAGTGTCGATGTAAGGCGTCGTTGTTATTTGTTCAATCATAGGTCAAATTACATCTGAAAAAATTATCCCTTTTCCAGATTCATTCGTATAAATAAGTGAAAGACATATTTAAAAGGAGAAATAACAATGAGTGAAAGAATTAACGACAAAGAACTTGAAAACGTAAGCGGTGGTATCGAACTTGAAGGTCTCGACAAACTCCCTGAAAACGACTACGATGTTGATTACAAAAAAGACAGCGGCAGAGACTGGGAGCCTGCGCCTATAAATGCAGGTACATACGACCCGAAAATTACTTTTGATATAGATTTCAATATCCATTGAGAGAGACTTCAAAGAGTTATCAAACAGTATTGTCGCCTACAAAACTGGGACAGAACAAAATATTCATCTTGTGTTAAACACAATTAAAGCAGCTAAGAAAAAAGAAAAGGTCACTGCAGAGCTGCAACTCCACGGTGACCAAGGTTTTCAATATACATCCCAAGCATATTTCAACCTGACACAATCATACGGCATTACACCATCAATGTCAAGACGTGGGAATCCTTATGATAACGCTTTAGCGGAAAACTTTTTCTCGATTCTTAAAACCGAATGTATTTATCGGACCAAACTGCGAACCTATGAGGAGGCGCGCATCCTCATAGACGATTACATTCATTTCTACAATTACGAAAGAATCCAATTAAAAACAAAACTGACTCCGATGGAGTTTCGGAATCAGTTCGTTTCTTAAATTTAATATCTGCCATAGGGGCTTTTTGTGCTGCCCGCACAATTTGGGGCAGTTCAATTGAACCTCGGAGGGCTATTTTTGTGGACTTATTTATATGCTTAATTCACCTCGGTATTGATGCGGAGTCCATCTTGTAAACTGTACGGTTTTCTTAACGCAAATGTTTATTTACTTGACATCCGCATGGTGATATGTTTAAAATAAAGCATAAAGAAAAAGGAGCGATACCATGAAAAGATTAATCTGCGTTATTCTTTCTGCCGTGATACTTCTTTCGTGCTTCTGCGTTATGGGCGCCTCCGCTTCCGGTAACGGAGCACGGCTTTATAATTTTTACGGCAGTTCAATGCTTTTTGAGCAGAACAAGCCAGCCGTTATTTCCGGCACGGCAAGTGACGGCTCGGTAATATCCTGCGTACTTTACGATGAAAACGGTGAGCCTGCCGCTTCAGGAGAAGCGGTTGCCTCCGGCGGAACTTTTGAGGTTTCATTTTCCGCTCCCGAAGGCAGTTACGATGAATACACAATTTCCGTTTCTGAAAACGGAAATGAATTTGCGAGGCTCGAAAATGTCGTTTTCGGTGAGCTGTGGCTTGCGGCGGGACAGTCGAACATGCAGTATATGCTCAACTGTGAATACTATTTTATTGAGGGCGGCGAAAAGCTTGCTCCGGAGGATAAATGGCTGAGAGCTCTGATGATGCCCCAGCCCTCAACCGTCGGCGGTGACTTTGAATATTGCCCCGATGAGGTGCAGAGTGATATTGAGGGCGCTTACTGGATTTCAGGCGACAACCCGGGATTTTCCGCAGTCAGCGCCGTGGCTTATTATTTCGCCTCAAATCTCAGAAAATCGCTCGATATGCCCGTGGGTATTCTCAACACGGCTCTGGGCGGTTCAACGGTCAGGTCCTGGCTTTCCAGAGAAACCATTGAGGCAGACACGAGAATGATGGAAATTCTCGATAAATACGGCGCGTATTTTTCTCCCGAAAACTGGAATCCAAAAGAACGCAGCCAGTTTTACGACATGGGTGGCAACTTCAACACCAAGGTTTACCCTCTGAGGAATTTCAGCATTTCCGGAATGATATGGTATCAGGGCGAATCGGATATAGGCTCCGGCTGGAAACCTGAGGAATACTGCAAATTCATTGATCAGATGCAGAAATCATATACAAAGCTTTTCGGATTTGATGACGGACTTCTTCCCTTCATTTATGCTCAGATTGCGTCTTATGACTACGGCGATTATATAAACGGGCTTATTGATATGAATCTCGGATTTTCTGATTTTGCCGCCGAAAAACCGGATTCAAGAGCCATGGTAACATTATACGATGTGCCTCATGACTGTTATCCCGATTTTGGCTCAATCCATCCTGCATATAAAAAGCCCGTGGGTGACAGAATGGCATATGCCGCTGAGGGAATGGTTTACGGAATGCACGAAACCTTCTCTGCCGCCGCTGTCGCTTCATCATCTGCCGGAAACGGTGCAATTACCGTTAAGCTGACGAATTCCGGCTCGGAGCTTATATTTACAGGCGGTCTGGGTGAAGGCTTCTTCGTCTGCGGCTCCGACGGAGTATATGTTAAGGCAAAGGCGGAGATAATTGCTCCCGATACGGTGAAAATATCAAATGAAAAAGTTCCCGAGCCCGTTTCCGCATCCTATGCGGCATATTTGTCAAACGGCAGTGCGGACCTTGCGGTGGTGACCGATGACGGTTTCATTATTCCTGTTGCATCGTTTGTGACAGATAAAAATTACCGTGAGGGACTCCGTAATTCGGAGCCGTGGGAAGGCTGCGAGAGTGCATCGGAATGGCGTATTGTTTCCGGCTTGAGTCCGACAGAATATTATGACACCTGGAAAGTAAAAAAGTGCGGCATTTCCTTTGAGAAAGACAGTGCGTTTTCCGGTGCAAAGGGACTGCATGTTTCGGCAGAAAAAGGATTCGAGCTTTCTCCCATGCGTTCGGAAAAAAGAACAGACTTCTGTGACATTAACAGAGATTTTTCAAAGATGGGTGAGTTAAGCTTCTATGTCAGAAACACCGGCAGTGAAGCCGTTGAGCTTAAAGAAATCAGATTTTATAAAAATGCACTGACATGGTATGCTCCTGCAAATACCGATGACGGAAACACAGAGCTTACAATTCCTGCAGACGGCGAATGGCACAATATAACGTATGACCTCAATTCCCTTTATCTTTTCGGAAACGAGGGATTGCCTCTGTGCTCAAACGATAAGCTTGAGAATACGGGAGATATACGCTTTGAATTTGCATCGGGCGGAGAAATAGATATTGATGATTTTTCATTCGCAACCGAGACTTCATCGCCTTCAACGAGATTTGTCAATAATCTTTCCGGTGCCGACAACATTTGGGAATATATATGCGCAGTATTCACGGCATTGATTGCGCTGATTGCAGGCAAATAAAAGAAACAGAAAAGCGGAGACGTTGTTGGTTTGTTAAAAAGGATATACTTCCTCCCGGTTAGCGGACAGACCATATGTAAACGTTTATCCTATGATTTCATTATCGGATTAAAAAAAGCTTCATTTAGTAATGTAATAAGAATATCTGGAGTTAGAAAAATAGTAAAAGAGCTGTGAATCAATGGATGTTAATCCATTTTTCACAGCTCCTTTTGTTATCCTACAAGCCATTTATGTTTCTTTACACTGTAAATAGGAATAAGCGGAAGAATTATCGGGGTTGATTTAACGTATTTCTGATACTCAGGATCACTGCCGTAGAATTTATCCTGCCTTATTTCAAGCCTTCTCGCACCGCTGAACATAACGTAGACTATTCCGAGATAGCCGATAACAGCAACAATCCACTGACCTGCGCTTTGCAGTGCGGTGAATCCTGAGACAAAAACGCCTGTCCATATAAGCAGTTCGCCGAAATAATTGGGGCAGCGCACAATCTTAAAAAGTCCTTCGTCGCAGAAACGGCGGGGATTTTTCTTTTTTGCCTTTGATTTCTGAAAGTCGGCTGCGGATTCAAGAAGAATTCCGCAAAGCATAATTACAAGACCGATGATGAAACAAGTATCGCTTTTTGTTCCGTCGGCAATTCTGTAAACTATGGGCGATGTCATGGTGAAATAAAGCAGTACGCAGGAAAGCCACAGCACAATTTTTATGGGCAGTGTCATATGACTTCCGTCGGATATTTCGCCTTTCATCTTTTTGTTGTATGTTGAACTTTTCAGCTCTCTGAAAAGGAGAAATCCACCGAGCCTGAGTCCGTAACCGAACAGCAGAACGCACGCAATAATTTTCACCGCATCAAGGTCTGAATGATAAATAATCGGAAGACAAAGACCAATTGCCGCAATGGAAAGACCGTAACCGATAGAAATAAACCATACATATTTTTTGAAACCGATAGAGCAGGCGACAGCCGCCGCACCGATAAGAATAAGAAAACCGAGTCTGAAAACCATATTGAACACCTTTCATTGATTTTTTATTCATTATATACCATTACTGCAATATTTTCAACATTTTAACCGTATTTGTTGAATACAGACTGAAAGCATGCTATAATGGCGTTATAAATCTGATAAATTTGATTCAATAACCGTTGTGTCCATTGTTTGAGAAATACTTTTTCTGAAAAAATAAAGAGGTGACAAAATGAGTAAGTACGATAAAAATATGAAAATGATAGAACGCAGAATTAACCTGGGACTTTCTATGCTGCGACAGTATTACAGAGTAACCGAAACAGATACCGGTGCTCTCGAGAGTTTTGTGGTGGCGGAGAGGTTTCACGCCGTCAGGCAATATGAAATCGAAGGTGTCGGTAATCTGCTCGTTATGACCAACCCGAAAGAAGGTGCCATGCAGATGGACACCTTTACCATTACACCGTATTATAAGAATCTTCCGCTGTTTACTACGGATTATATGTATTTTGAAGACAAACGGATGTTTCTCAACGAGATCTACGACCTTGTTGAGGAAAAAGACGTGCTTTACAGGGAGTATATCGGCAGATTTTCCGAAAACTGTGCATTGGTTGCCGATCTCGAAGATATGCCGATGAAAAAGTGCTGGTATGACAGTATCCGCCCTGTGGTCGCAGCCAAGATTGCGTCTGTGCAGGATGATGACCGCATACTTGAACTGTTCCTTAAAAATCTTTCGACCTTTATTGAAATGGAACAGAACACGCCTCTGCTTTCACCTGAAAAACGTTCGGGAAAATGGCAGAAAAACTATGATTATGCAAGAGCACTGGTAGAGGACGGCGGCGTATCGACCGATCTTTTTGTGCAGTCTCTCGGGGCAGATGAAACCAAACGCTTCTTCTATTCGGTGTTTTTTGCACCTTTCCGTTACCGTCCGGATACCAACGACCGACTGGAATCGTTCCTTGACCTGAAGGATGAAAACGGACAGACGAACCGTCGGAAAATTACCGAAAATCAAAAAGTTATCCGCCGTGTTGCAGAAACTGACAAATCAAAAAGCTTTGAAGAATCGGATTCTGAAGAAACATTCGACGGGATTGTATCGGAAAACGGTAGAACCGTGGGATTCGGCATCCATATTTTCAACGAAGATGTCTATCCGCTACAAAGTTTTGAAATCTATCTGAGAAATTGCGATTTGTACGGATGCCTTGATCTTGACGGGCAGAAGAATATGGTTTTTCTTGACCTGTATCACAATCGGATTTCTTCCGTTCGATGCGGACTTCTTCCGTCAATGCGTATTTTCGGTGTGCAGGACAATCTGCTTGAAAGCATTGATGTGAGCGGAATGCCGTCCTGTCAGGGCATTGATGCAGGGATGAACCGACTGACAAAAATCGACATTTCACACAATCCCGAATTGGTCGAGCTTTATATCAACGATAATGAATTTACGGAAATCGACCTTTCGTACAATCCGAAGCTGAAATATTTCTATTGCCACAATAATCATATTACTGAACTCAACACCTGCAAAAATACATTTCTGCGTCATCTCAATGCCACGGGGAATCCGATGAAAAGCATTCGCTCACTGGCTCCGCAGCGTGAAGAAAAGCTGCCGCTTGAACTGTTTGCCGAAGAGGGAGGCTATGTCGGGCTTAAATTCAATCCGGTATATAATGCTCAATGGAAAGAGACCGGAGAATGGCAGCAAAGCTATTATGCTTATCCGGATGACGGATTCTGCTTCGTCGGTTGGTTTAAGAACGGTGAAAAGATTTCCGCAGAAGAAACGTGGATAGATGAATACGGTACAAGCCGCATTTTAACGGCAAAATTTGAAAGGAAAAACGAAAATGAGCAGTAAAGAAAACGACAATGAAATCATTGGCAAATTTTCCGTTGCACTCGGATTATTTGATTATATCAACCCGATTTTTTACAGTATCACGGTCATAACGATACTTGTGAAAATGTTCGGAAAAATGAGCACTCCGATTTATGCTCTCTTTGCGCTCGGAGCAGTTATCTCGCTGATTTTCGGTTTTTCCATTCCGACGGTCAAGCTCATAGTCGGTCTCGGAAAAATGCAGTTCAAAATGCCGGTTAATCTGGTTTCGTTCGTAAATACAGGAATACTTCTTTCCGGCATCGCACTTGTTTCCCACGTTGTCGGTGTCAGACCGCTGACGCTTGCGGTTATTCTGCTGTGTGCGGTGGCAATCATCGGATTTTTGTGGTATAAGACAGGAAAATTCAACACCGTTGCCGTGCTCATCGGCGCAGTCGGATATCTGATGATTTATGCTTCAATGATAACGCTGTCCATAAGAAGCGGAGCTATCCTGCCTGTCGTTCTCTATGCAATTGCAATCTGTCTTTTCGTTTTTCTCTGCCTTGTCGGAATCCTGTCAAATCTCAAAAACGCAAAGGTGCATTGGGTGATTGAAATCTCCAATGTGATTTGTCAGTTTTCCGTTGCTCTCGCAACAGCGATTTTGCTTTGGAGATAAACCCGGTTTATCAAAAAAATAATTAGCCCTTCTGGAAGAGTAACGCCACTGACGAGGCAACAGAAGCTAATGCAGAAATGATTGTAGCTCTTACAGAAGAGGAAGAGCTTCCGACAGAAGTCAAGCCCAAAGATACTGATGTTATTACATATCTTTCCGGCTTTTTAAAAAAGATTCAGCAGAATTTAACACAGAGATAATATACCGACGGCGGAGGACCCCTGGCGGACTCTCCGCTTTGCAATGTGTTACGATTATGGTGTACAATCCTGCGGATATGTTCTTGTGCTTGCGGGCAATATTACCGGAAAAACGTAAGGCTTTCAGTATGAAATCGGTTTATGGTTAAAAACGGAGAACAGATTTTGCAAAAATAGCCGTATTGTAACCCGGTTACAGACCTGTTGAAATTAATAGGCTAACGCTTTAGCGGAAAATTTCTTTTCTATCCTCAAAACCGAGTGTATTTACAGAACTAAACTGCGAACCTATGAGGATGCTTGCCTCCTCATAGATGACTATATTCATTTTTACAATTACGGAAGAATCCAACTAAAAACAAAACTGACTCCGATGCAATTCCGAAGTCAGTTCGTTAGTTAATTTTTATTTTTCTTTTACCATTTGGTTGTTTTTGTACTGTCTGCACAATTTGGGGCAGTTCAATTACCTCGGCAGGCTTTGAGTTGTTAAGTAATTGATTTTATTAATTTATGCTCTTTCAGCTCTCCTGGCTTCAAGCTCTTTATACATTTTCTCTTTCTTTTCGCCCTCTATGTCATACATTGTTTTGAGGAGGATTGTTTTGATAAGGCTGCCCAATGCGTATGTAAACACAAGAAGTGCAAGAAGCCACAGGCAGGTTTTCATATAATCGGGCTTTGCTCTCATTGTAAGAACAAGGTCGCCCTCAAGGCTTGATTCATAGCCAATCCATACAAGCATATAAGGAATTGCTATCTGATACAGATATGAAAGTCCCTCTTTAATCCATCCGGGGATAATGCCCTGAACAGCTTCAAGACGCTTGCCTGACTGCCATTCAAGATAGTCGTAATACTCAACGTTGAAATGAGATGTTGAAAGCTCGTTGATGCCTACACCGATTCCGAAGCAGAAATAGAACAGATAGAAGAACCACTTATTCCATCCCTCAAAGAATACAAGACCCATCTTTGCCTCTGCAAACGCCGCAAAGAATACGGCGGCAGCGGCACCTGTAAGGTAAAATCCGCAGAATTTAAGGAGCTTTGTCGGCTCATGCTTTTTAGAAAGCTTTGCGGTGATAAGATTACCTACAACCGTGCCTGCAGCGGTGGGAAGTGTAAGCAGAAGATTATTCGCACTTCCTACGGTGATAGCGGCAAGGAATGTACTGAATTTGCCAAGATTATAAAGAGTATCCGCAAAGTTCATATACTGCATACAGCGGTAATTTTTGTATTTGAAAAGCTGAATAAGATCCTTGCTGATTTTTTCTTTCTTATTGGGCTGAACATCAATTCTTTCTTTGCAGAAAAGACCGCACATAAGATTGCCGATTGAAGAAACAATAGCCGCAACAAGTGCAAGACGCATATACATTGCCGTTTTATCGTCACTCAGTTTGCCGTAAACCATTGTGGCAAGGTATGCCGCACCGTAGCCGATATAATAGAAAAGCTGCCAGCAGGTCGCAATAAACTTTTTCTCTTTCGGGTCGGGAGACACAACCTGAACTATATTTTGAGAAAGAACATTCAGCGTGTTAAAAACGGTTTGCGCCAATGCGATTCCGTATCGCCAATAGGTCATTTTTTCGATTGACCAGTCAGAGGGAACCCAAAAGAAAAGAACTGTCAGCACAAACAAGGGTACAAGGTTTATGAAATACCACTGGCGGTAATGGCCGAGTTTTGTTTTCCATTTCTGAACGAGAACGCCTGAAAGGAATGAAATCAACAGACCTGCCAAGGTTGCAATGGTAGTCTGAACTGCGATTTTATCCGCAACTCCCTTTGCGTTAACACCTGCGGGGCCGTAATAAAGCTCGTGAAGGAAAGCGGTAGCAAGCGTGCCCGTAAGTGTTGTTGAAAACATTCCGCCGATTCGTGACATACCGATGCTTACATACTCAATAGGGGTTACAAAACGGTTTTTCTGCAAGGAGTTTGAAGCCATAACTTCTTTTTGTTTAATACTCATAAAATCACCTTTTACTTTTCAAAATAAATTGCGCCTGTCTGGGATTTAATAAACGGGGGCAATTTTCCTTTATTTTTGCTGTGAAGGAATTTTCGTTCCGCTGTTCCGTAAACTTTGTTGTAAAGAGGTCGCATTTCATATTCAACCTGTGCCGAAATGAAGCCCTCCTCCTTAACGGGTAATGTTACGGAATACGGAGCTGTTTTTGTTGCTTTATATGAAAACTTAATACCGCTTTTATCTATTACTTTAAGTATCTGATTCTTTTTAAGGCAATCTACCTTAACTGTGACTTCTGTTTCATCAGTAAGCGTAACGGTGTCGCCTATTATGCTGTCACCGCTGGTTATCAAAATGGTCTGACCCTTTGCGCTCGGTGAAATTGTAGTATGACCTGCCCTGATTGCAGAAAGAATAGCGTCCTGCGTACAGCTTTCAGCATAAACACGGGTAACAGGGTTATCAAGCTTGCCTGCTACAATATAATCTCTGTGAAAATCGCTTCCGCCGACAGCGGGGAGCTTTTTGCCTTTACGCAATTCGTCCTGCCACCATGCGGTGCAAATCATGTTATCAGTGTGCTGCGGGCTGTTCCACACTTCAACGCAGTCAACCTTTTCAGGCTCAAGAGGCCAGTGCCATCCGCAGTCACTGCATTTTGGATGGTTCATGCAGACGGTAGCTCCTCTTTCACGGGCTGTTGCCATTTTCTTCTCCCATTCATCATAGTCAGGGCAATCGAAGCTGTCAAAAGGCTCCTTGACGCCCCAGATGTTGGTGTGACCCCAGTCATCATCAGTAAGCTCCGTACCGGGGATAACAAGAATCTTGCTGCTTTTGGGAATTTCCTTGCAGAACTGATTATGGTCTGTAATCATAATGAAATCAAGACCTAACTGTTCCGCTTTCTGCACCAGCTCTTCGGGGGTAAGTTTTCCGTCAGAACGGTTTGTGTGTGAATGAACTACACCTGTGTACCATCTTTTCATTTTATCACCTCTTTATTGTTATAATTAAATTATAAATGAAAAATGATAGTTGTCAATTAAAAAGTTTAAGAAAATACAGGCAGGCTGTTGAGAAAGTTTCGGAGACAAGGAACTGCCGGTTGCTGGCGTATATAATACGGTAAAAATGAAAGACGATTTACAGACTGCATATAGTCATCTTTTATTTTTAAAATGACTTGAATTAATGGGTGTTTTATCATACAATACAATAGAAAATAAAAATGATAATTTAAATCGGAGGAATAAAACATGGTAACCATCACCTATTGAAAGCTTATAAAAAATATGATATTATTTGTTTTGGTAAATCAGAATTTATAGGAGAAAACATATGGAAATTCGATATTTTTTGGAATCTGATGACCGAAAAGAAATAAGCAGGATATACGAGGAAAGTTGGAAATATGCGTATCGCGGCATAATCCCACAAGAGTATCTTGACGCTATTCCGGAGGGAAACTGGGTTAAGGCCTTGGACATTCCCGGATGGCAGACAATACACTACTGTATACCATGTTACTCTTGACAAACAGTTCGCCCCTACAGAGGATAAATATTTTATTTATATATATCAGAATCGTAATTAACAAAAGGAGAGGTAAATATGGCATTTCTCGCAAAAATCGTATCAATAATTACGGCGGTGCTTATGCTCATACCAAACGGCATAAACACAATTTTTAACGGTGACATCTACAGATATGATTCAGCGGATTACTCAATAGGTCTTTCTACTCTTGCAAAGAGTCAGGGGATTACCAATGACGGCGAAAGCTGGATTTTCAGCGGTAAAAAGACTCTTTTAAGGCAGAATATCAAGACAGGTGTTATTGAAGAAATCAACACAAAGCCGTTTAAGGGGCTTGAGGATTTAGGCGTCAAGCACATGGGTGGAATCAGCTACTATAACGGACTGATTTATGTTGCCATGGAGGACAGCAAGGTATGGAACAGCCCGACCGTTGCGGTCTTTGACGCGAAAACTCTTGAGTTTACAGGTAAATACAATGTCTTTGACACAGAGATTCTTTTCAGAGGCTGTCCGTGGGTATGCTGTGACGCTGAGAGACAGTGCATCTATGTGGGCAACAGTCGTCAGGCTACTGAAATTTACGCCTTTGATATTGAAACATTCGAGTACATAAAGACGATTCCCCTTGACAGTGAGGTCAAAGCGATTCAGGGAGCCGAGATGTATAAGGGCGAGCTTATTGCCGCTACAAATGACCCGACGAGAGCCGTGTATTCAATAAATGTTGAAAACGGAACATACAAAAAGCTCTTTGACAGAATCATGTATCAGCCGAAGCTCATCGATAATTTCGGCGGCGAGGGCGAGGGCATTACCGTGCTTGAAATGGAAGACGGCACTGTTTTCCACGCGCTGAATCTCGGCACACTCTTCATTGACTCAAATCTCAGACATTATAAAATGCCTGCTGAATATTGATTGAATTTACGGGGGCTTTGCTTATGCGGAGTCCCCTGTAAAACATTTCGGAGGTAAACATGAAAATTACATCTGATTATCCCGGCGGAAATATTATTTACAGAGGAATTAACGAGGATAACGGGGTTACGGAAATTTTCCTTGAGCAGGATATGAGAGACACCGACCGCTGGTGGTTTTACTGGAATTTCAGAATAGACTCACCGCCCGAGGGAAAGGTACGCTTTTCTTTTATGAATAAAGATGTCGTCTGCCCTTACGGCGCGGCGGTAAGTGAGGACGGAATAAACTGGGCATATGACCCCGACGGATACGAAGACGGAACTCATTTTACATATACATTCGACAGGGATGTCAAGGCTTTTTATTTCTGCTTTACTCTGCCTTATCAGCTTCATCATTTTGAGCGTTTTTTTGAAAGCATTTCATCAGACGGGGCTGTCAGAAGAGAGACGCTGTGTGTAAGCGAGCAGGGGATAGATGTTCCGCTTCTTGTTATCGGCGAGGGTAAAGAAGATGTGGTTTTCACCGCGAGACATCACTGCTGTGAATCCACCGCGTCATACGCTCTGGAGGGCGTGATTGAGGCTCTTTTGAATGATTACAGAAGCCTTCTTGAAAAATACCGTTTTCATATTATTCCGTTTATGGATATTGACGGAGCGGAAAAGGGTGACCAGGGCAAGTCGAGAAAGCCTCACGACCACAACAGGGATTATATTGACGAGCCGATTTACAGCACGGTCAGAGCGTTGTGTGAATACGCCCGAAAGCTCAACACCGCGTATTTTATTGATTATCATTCCCCGTGGAGGTGGGGCGGCGCTGATTCAAGACCGCATCTGCATCTGACATCTTACGCCGAAGACAATGACGAAATAGAAAACCGCTTTGTGGATACACTCAGAAAAATCACGGATGCGCATGATTTCCGCGGAATAAAATATGACGGCTATGTGAACCATTACGGAGCGTTCGGCAACAATCCTGTTGCGGAATGCGCGGACAGTTTCTTTAAGCAAAACCTCAGAGCGAAGATGGCGCTGACTATTGAAACGCCGTATTCCGGTGACCTTGAAAAGGCCTATACGCTGGAGCTCCTGCGCGAGTGGGGCGGCAATATCGTGAAGGCACTCAGCGAAACCTTCTGAGCCGATATTTTTATTTACAAATAATTATATTTATTATATAATTTTAAGCATGATTTTGATTTAAGGAGCATTTTTATGAGCAGCTTTAAACCGAGAAAGAGCCAGCTTGATTTTATAAATATGGAGCTTGGCGTGTTTCTTCATTACGGAATAAGAACCTTCAACGAGGTTCACAGAGACTGGGACATGAAGCCCATGGAGCTGAGTACATTTAACCCCTCTGAGCAGGACTGTGACAGATGGATTAAGGAACTCAGTGATATAGGCGTGAAGTATACCGTTCTCACGTCAAAGCACCACGACGGCTTCGCCCTGTGGCAGACGGAGCAGACGGAATTCAGCGTTAAAAACACACCGTATAAAGACGGCAAGGGTGACGTTATCAGAGAGTACGTTGACGCCTGCCATAAATACGGAATGTTCTGCGGAATATATTACTCCTGCTCCCAGTTCGATACGGAAACCCGTACGGGAAAGGAATATGACGATTTTGTCATAGCTCAGCTGACGGAGCTTCTCTCAAATTACGGCAGGATAGACTATCTGTGGTTTGACGGCTGCGGCAGTGACGGCCACGTGTTTGACGACGAGAGAATCGAAAAGACAATCAGAACTCTTCAGCCGGATATTATCGTCAACGGCTCGTGGGGAAATGATGTGCGCTGGTCAATGAATGAGTGGGGCGTTATCAATCTTAACAATCAGAACAGAAAGCCCGATAAAGACGGATTCTTCCCCGGTGAGTGCGACTGCTGTGTTGTCAGAAACCAGTGGGAAAACTTCTGGTTCTATAATGAGACTCATAAGGACTGCGTGCGTACACCCGAGGAGATGCTCGGACTTTATTATCACACCATAGGCAAGGGCGCGAACCTGCTTATCAATATCGGACCCGACAGACGCGGACTCCTCCCCGAGAGCAATCTTGAGCTTCTCGCATACATGACAAAAGAGATGAACCGCAGACTGGGCGATTGCTGTATTCCCTCGTCGGGAGTCAATAAGGATGACGAAAAATACTTTATCCGCCTTGATGAGTATTCTCTTGTTGACCACGTTGTGCTCAAGGAGGATATTTCTGACGGAGGAAATATCAGAGCTTTTGATATCTGCGTTTCGGAAACCACCAACGAAAACGTCAATGTGCCGATTTACCGCGGCTATACCGTAGGGCATAAAATGATATGCACCTTCCCGCCCATCAGAGCGAAGAATATTGTTGTGAAGATCACGGATTCTGACGGAGAGGTAAAGCTTACGGATATTTACGCCTGCTATACGTCAGGCAAACAGATAAAGCAGATTTATTAAAAGAGGAGATATTTTTATGCCGGATTTATACGATTCAATATGCATAACAAGCGTCGCGGCTACGGTTGCCGAGGCCATGGGAATTGAAAAAGACCCGAAATTCGAAAAATCCAACCCTGTTGTCAACGCTCTTGTAAAGAAAAAGCTCGGCGATAAAAAAGCGGACAGAGCCGTTCTTTATAACCCCGACGCTGTGGCGCTGTGGCTTTATCAGAGATATACCGATAAATTTGCCGACGCCGCTGTGGAGTCAGACCTTGCACTGCCGATGCTTTCGGTTATGCCCAGCGTTACACCTGTCTGCTTCGGCTCAATGTATACAGGCGTTATGCCCGAAATCCACGGGATAAAGAAATACGTCAAGCCTGTTCTTAAAATCGAAACCATTTTTGATATGGCTGTCAAAGCAGGTAAAAAGCCTGCTATCGTTTCCACAGAAGGCGACAGCATATCGAAGATTTTCCTTGAGAGAGAAATGGACTATTTCATTTATGACACTGTCGAAGAGGTGAATGAAAAAGCGCTTTCTCTCATAGACGAGGATAAATACGATATTATAGTTATTTATAACGGCAATTACGACAGCACTATGCACAGAGAGGGCACGGAATCTCCCGAGGCTCTCGCGGCGCTGGAGGAGAATCTTGCGTTCTACACTCAGCTTGTAAAGGAAATCCGTGAAAAATGGAAGAGCCACAATGTGCTTTACGGCTTCA
>JAZUHE010000122.1:0-8908 GCA_045641565.1 Acutalibacteraceae bacterium
AACGCCATGAAAATTTTATTTACTAAAAGGCAGAAATACACAGACGGAATGCTGCTTCCCTGCGACAGCGCCATACTCGGATATTCTCTCGAATTTAAAAACGGCGCAAAAAGAGTAATGCCCGAAATCGGAAAGCAGACAGAACACACCTCGGTTCAGATTGCGTACGCAAGAGGAATGGCAAATGCGTACGGCAAGAGCTTCGGCGTCTACTATGAGCCGTGGGGCGGAGAACCGTTTTCTGCCTGCAATTATCAGAAAGACGGCCTTAACGAGTGGAATATCAACAATGACAGCTTCCCCTTCAAGACTGCGGGCGGCAACGGCGGAAGCTCACGTTCATTGCAAAAGAGAATGTATTTCTGTTCGTATATGTCGGGAGCGGAATTCATTTCGGAAGAATGGGGACTTTGCAACACGTTCTATGACTGGAATGACTTTGAGCTTACGCCTTACGGACAGGTGAAAAAAGACTTCATTGATTTCACTGAGAAATATAAAAATATCGGCAAACCCATAACGCCGATTGCAGCGGTAATTCCGAAAGAAATCATTTCACTTGATAATATTGATATAGACGGAAAATATCTTTCGTTCGATGTTGATGGAGAACTGTAGCGTAAGCTTGACATTATGCGGAAAGGACTTCGCAGGCTGTTCGCTTACGGCGAGAACTTCGGTAACGAAAACGGCTGTCTTGTGAACAGACTTCTGCCCGATGCGATTGACATTGTAAACGAAGATGTCTATGATGACAGCAGATATTCCTGCGCGGTAAATCTCACTGGTGATGAGAGCTTTGAAAAGAAGCACAAATGCTGCTCTCTTGACGATGTACCCGATTTGCTTAATAAACTTCTGCCCTGCAAAGTAACAGGCGGACTGCATCATATAATAAATAAAAATTCAGACGGCGAATTTTTCCTGACGATTTTCAATAATACAGGCATTGTGCGCTCGGTTAAGAGCGGCGAATACGGACTCAAAGAAGCTGAAAAGACCGTGCAGGTTGAACTGAAAGATGGCAGAAAGCTCGCTGCACTGTACGGCAATTTCAATATTGAAGAAACCGATGGAAAATATTACATAACCGTTCCCGCAGGCGAACTGTTTTTCGGAAAGTTTTGAAAAAAATAAACATAAAACTACCTCCCAGAATTTTTCAAATTCTGGGAGGTTTGCTGTTTTGTTATTCAGAAAGAGAATCGCGAAACTGCTTTGCAAAATCAAAGAGTGAATTTACCTGCTCCGTATATGGCTTTCTGCTTTTATTCAGTACAAAGCGTTCAAAGATTACATCTTTGTTTTTGATAAAATCATTTACACTGTCTGCAATTTCCGCTTTTATTTCGCTGTATTTCCGGCAGATTTCTTTAAGAGAAAACAGAGCAAACGAAAGATACAGAAAATATATCATATTGAAATCGCCGAATGTTTGAAGACGGTAGTTAAATTCGATATGACTGTGATACATTTCTTTTTCGTATTCTTTCAGTTCAAGAATAGAACAAAGTTCTTCTGCGATTTCTTTATCCGCAAATCTGCCGCAAAGGCTTACCGCAATCACACTCTGCATCTGATTCGAACGGCGGCAGTCATCAAGAAAATCGTCCGTTCTGTTTCTGACCATATCACGAAGAATGGAAAGGCAGATTTCGTTCCCCGTAATTCCAAGTGCAATCGCCGCATTTTTGCGAAGCATTTCATTGTCGGAGCAAAGTTCTTCTTCAAGATAATTTCTCGTTTTTTCTTTGCCGAGCAATTTACAGGACCAGAGAGCCACAGCAGGTCTGTTCGTCGAAAGAGCGTTGATTATATCTTCCTTTTCCGTCAGCCATTCAAAGGGAAAATATTCAGCGTTTCTTTCCTCAAAGCCGCGGTCATTTCTGAAGTCGGAATCATAGCACCCGCGCGTTTTAAGCTGAGCTGTAAGCTGTTCAAAATCAATATCAAGAATATTTGTTTTGCCCGATTTTATCGCTTGGGCAACAGCGACACCCGCGCACTCTCCGAGGCGGTGCATATCGCGGTTCATTCTGACGGCACTTGACACATAGCTGTCAACAGAAAGGCAACGGCAGGCGGAAATAATGCCGTTTTTCCCTTTCGGAACAAGACAGCCTGCAGGCAGCGGGATTTTGTGCGAAACAGTGCTGAGATTGCAGTGAACATACCAGTCCTTCCATGTGTCGTTGCCGAGATACCAGTCCTGCCCGTGACGGTCAATATCAGAGTTGACATAAAGCAATATATCATTTAACTTCCGCTCATAAACCACATCATCAACGGTAAGCACACATTCACCCTCAAAATAAAGTCCCTCGCGGATTCCCGCCATAGGAGCGCAGGCGATTATGCGGCAGAATTTTTCTTTTGTAAAGTCTGCTTTCGCATTTAAAATGCTTTCGGAAAAAGCTTTTGCGTCATACTGATTTATATGCCCCGCGTCAAAGCCTATGCTCATAATTTCGCCGTTTTTGCGAAAATACCGGTTGATTGAAAACGGAGCGGGAACGCCGTCGCTGTCCCTGCCGAATGAATAATTTACTCCGAGTAATCGCAGAACATGACCGTCAGCCGTGCAGTCGCAAAGGAACTTACAGGCTATATTTTTCAGTTCTCCGTCAATCAAAGCCTTGACGCCCACAACGGTATTTTTATCTTCATAAACTCCGATAATTACACTTTCAAGAGCAATAGTTATATTATCGTTTTTATTCAAATGTTCATAAAGGCAGTCTGGTTTTGCATACGGATTGTTTGTTCCGCGCCTGAAAATGTCGGATTTTTCCGCGGCTTCTTTGTCTGTTTTTTCATAAAATCCGCCGCTGAGTCCTTCATAATATGCACAGACAAATCCGTTTGAAAATGTGCCTCCGACGCTGTTCAGTTTTTCAATCGCAAGCACTTTGCAATTCTCAGAAGCGGACAGGGCAAGAAATGTTCCCGACGAGCCGAGCCCCGCAACGATTACGTCAAAGCTTTCAACAAAAACAGGAGCGAATATTTCTTTTTTTATGCAGATGTTATCAACAAGCTCATAATAAATCATAACTGACACCTGCCTCAAATTCTTCGATTATTCCGCTGTATCCGCTGCCGTAATCAAAGTCAGCCGCAAAAGCATCAATCTGAACGGACGTGCCGAAGCAGGCTCTGATTCTGTTAACAAATTCAATGCGGGCCTCATTAAGCTGACAGCCGAACATAAACGGAAGGGAAAGAATAAACTCATCTTTTTCAAAGCTTCTGTTTATTCTTCCACCGAATTTTTCAAATTCCGAAAGAGTATAATAATCTGTTCCCGAAACGATGCAGTTCAGCAGTTTGAAGCCTGTTTTCGCCTCGGGACAGCGGATGACTTTATTGCAGACAATATTCTGAATTCCGCTGTTTGTATATATCTGAATACGATTATTTTCGCAGAAAATGATTTTCACTCCGAGCAGAACATTGAATTTCTTGTTCAGCGCGTATTCCGCGGCGGCAGGAGCAAGAGAGGGGGTATCAAGTATGCCTTCATCTGAAACACATCCCGCTTTTCTGAGGTGTTCGGCAAAAGCTCTGCCTTCATCAGTCTGCGGTTCAGTTACAATACCCGGCGCAATCGGATTAACAAAGTCCGAGAGAACATTTTCCGACTCTTCAAGTATCAGAGTGTTGCCGTGTGAAGCGGCAAATCCAAGGGAAAACGCAGACGCGTCAAGGCAGCAGTAATCCACATTCATATTGTTTCCTCCTTGCTTCTGCTAATAAAATACTATATTGTGATTTTACCATACACAGAGAATAAACACAATAAACGTACGACAAAAATTCTGTCAAGTATGATTGACTGAGGCTGAATAATTTAACAGAAATTGCAATTATGATATATTATATCTGCAAATCCCGGTTTATCAGAATTAAAAGCTAATAAAAGGAACAGCCTGCCGGAGAATTGCCTCGGCAGGCTGTGCTGTATCCTTGTGAGATTTATCGGATATTACTGCTGATGATATCTGCAAGTCTGCTGCTGAGAATCCGCCTTTTATCGTCATCAACAAGACTGAATCTGTTGCCGTCATACGGTGTGCTTAAATAATTCCACACGCAGTAGGGAATCTTATTTTCTTTTAAGAAAGAAATAACATCATTCATCCAGTTTTCTCTCGATTCAAGCTCCGCGTGGCGGATAGAGCCGAATTCACCGCACCAGAGAATTTTATCAGGATTCTTTTTCATAAATTCAACCGCAGGCATCAATCCGTCACGGATAAATTTACTGTCCATTCTGTCATACCCGTCATAGGCATCGGGATTATTCAAAACGGTTTTCTGATAATCTTTATATCTTTCAATGCTGTCAGGGTAATACATGTTTCTGTTATAGTAGCAGGTGTTCTCAATAAGAACGCCGCGCTGATGCGTGAACTCAAACGGAGCATAGGTGTGAAAGGTATAAACAACTTTTTCATCATCAAAAATACGCAGCAGCTCAAGCTTTTTGACATCACCCCAGCAAACTGAGCCTATAACAATCCATCTGTCCGGGTTAATTTCTCTTATGGAATCAATGGTCCTTTCTGCAAGGTCATTCCACTCTTCAGGGTCAACATTTGTAACTTCGTTAAGAATTTCAAATGCAACATCGGGATAAGCGGAAAATCTTTCTTCGAGGAACTTCCATAAAGAAATAAATCTGTTCTGCAGTTTTTCGTCGTCCAGAAGCTTGACATCCTCACGGATATCGCAGTAATTGCCCACAGCTTTGTGAAGATTCAGCACGACATTCAGATTATATTTATTGCACCATTTAATGAAATTTTCAATTATGCTGCAGATGTTTTCACGGTAAACACCCTCTGATTCTTCAACAACAATCTGGTCAAAGCCCAGGCGAATATGGTCCATTCCGAGAGATGCAATATATGCAATGTCTTTTTCTGTAATGTATGTTTCAAAATGTTCCATATCACCGACAGTAAGCTGAAGCCGCCGCTCCTGCGGTAAAACGTTAAATCGTTTATAATTTGTGAGCCAGCCGCCGATACCCATACCTTTTTCAAAACCTGTCCATTTTTTCATAAAAACCAACCCTTAATCAGGTTAATGATACAATATAAAAATATGTAAGTCAATTAAAAAATAAGTTCGGCAGGCTTTATTCTGTCTCGCTGTCATAAAGTAAGGGTTATCTTTTTATTGAACAGTTTAATCTTTTGTGATATTATTGTGAAAAAGCGTGAGAAATATTATTTGTTTAGATAAATCAGAATTTACAGGAGTGAATAAAATGCTTGACAGAATTATGGAGTTTCTTAACTTTGCTTACCGTCAGAAAGCGGCGGTTTTCAGAATCGGTGATGTTTTTAATTCGATTTTTGCAAACGGCTTTCATCCGAAAAGAATTTTAGCGTTCTTCATTGCTTTATTTGAGATGATTCCCGGAATTGCGGATATGCCTCAGACACCGCTCGGGCAGGAGCTGAATCTCGACGGCTACAGCCTTGTTTTCTGCGACGAATTTGAGGGCGACAGTCTTGACACAGAGGCTTGGAAATATATCACCTGGAAAACAAGAGGCGGTTTCAATGACGAAGGTCAGGTTGAGGTTAAAGACGGCAATCTTGTAATTACAGGTGAATACCTTGAGGACGGTATCAGAGGAGCAGGCTGGTACTGCGGAGACATTGAGCTTATTAAAAAATATAAACGGGGTTATTTTGAAATCAGATGTATCTGTAATGACGGCGGCGATTTCTGGAGCGCTTTCTGGATTCAGGCGGAGCATCCTTATGACCACGATATTTCAAAAGGCGGAGTAGGCGGAGCTGAGCTTGATATTTTTGAAGCGATGGACGCAGACGAAGGCCCGCTCAGAAGAAACGGCGTGACGCAGACGGTTCACTGCAACGGATATGACGACGATGCCGAAAATCTTGACTCGTGCTGTCTGGGAATGTTCAAGGCTGAAAATATTTATGAAGAATACAATACATACGGTCTTGAGTGGACTGAGGACGAGTATATTTTTTATGTAAACGGCGTCGAAACCGGCAGAACTTCTTTTGCGGCAGGTGTTTCTCAGGTTGAGGAATCCGTGCGCGTTTCTCTGTGCTGTCCGCAGGAATTTAAACAGAGCAGGGATTACAAAACTCAATTTACTGTTGACTATGTGAAAATCTGGCAAAAGTGATCTGCACCTTGACGAATTATTATTTACAGGAGAGATAATCAAAATGAAGGTACTAATGTTAAACGGCAGTGCAAAAACAAACGGGAACACATATACCGCATTAAATGAAATTGGGAAACAGCTTAATGCAGAAGGTATTGACTATGAGATTTTTCAGATCGGCGGTAATCCGATTCGTGACTGTATCGGCTGCGGACAGTGTACGGAAAACAGCTGTGTATTCGCAGATGATGCTGTAAATGTTTTTATTGCAAAAGCGAAAGAGGCGGACGGATTCATTTTCGGAACTCCGGTTTATTATGCTCATCCGAGCGGAAGAATCTTATCATTTTTAGACAGAGTTTTTTATTCAAGCGGATATGTTTTCAGGCATAAACCGGGTGCTGCAATTACTGTTGCAAGAAGAGGCGGTAACTCAGCCTCGTTTGATTGTTTAAACAAATATTTCGGTATTTCCGAAATGCCGGTTCCCGGATCCACCTACTGGAACATAACATATGGCAGAACTCCGGGTGAGTCAGTGCAGGACCTTGAGGGAATGCAGACAATGAGAAATCTTGCAAGGAATATGGCGTGGATGCTAAAGTGCTTTGAATCTGGAAAGCAAAACGGTATTGAACCTCCGAAGGCAGAGACCGAAAGCAGAACCAATTTTATTCGATAAAATCTGATTTTACAAAAATTACAGATAAAAACGGAGGAATTAATATGGCAAAAATTTACAAATCAATCTTTTCGGTAATAATGTCCATTGTTTGTGCGCTGTTTAATATTGTTCCGATGTTTTCGGGTGGTCATCAATCAGGAATTCCGGAGGGTGCTGAAAGATATTCCTACGGTGAAAAGACCAGAGAAGTAATGGATATTTATATGCTCGAAACCGATGAAATGTAACTGTATCTAACATAAAAAATTTGATTAAATCAGTTATTCAAAATGCACTTAATAGTGTTTGGGGTAGTAAAGCTAAACTTATAACTTGAGGTGTTTTCGATGGATTTGTACAAAGATACATTACAACACATAATTGAAATTATCGCAAAATCTTATACAGTTATCACTGTGGTTAACTTGTGTGCTTTGTTTTTTAGTCTTGCATTAAAAAATAAATTTAACACAAAAAAAATTAGTATTACTTTAATGGTAATTTTAATTTGTGTATGTTTAAGTGCCAGCATTGTCCTTGTCCCAAGGTTAATAGACCTAAAACAAAGTACATTTGTAACTATAGAGAATGGCAAGTTATTAATTGATGAAACTAATGTTCTTAAGAATAGTGGTAGTATAATGTTTTATGGTTATGCGGATGCATTTAACAATGATGGGAGTAGCATTAAACTTCTTGGCGTAAATTTCTTTGAGTGGCCATCAACAGAGCCGAATCAAGAGTATTATGGCAATATTGTTTATGCTAAGTATTCGCGACAATTAATAGCACTTGAATAGGCAATATTGCTAATATGTTTATTTTAAAAATTGTTATATAGTGGAAACAAAAAGCACAGGGAACATTCTCTGTGCTTTTCGGAATTATATATATTCAAATTGTGTTGCAGCAAACATTATATTATGATAAAATACAACAAATTATATTTGGGAGTGAAAATTATTTCAATTAAGCCGACCTGTTTTAAGTAAACGAGTTCAGTAAAAACGGACAATGAAAAAAAGATCCTCCTATGGTATAATGAAGAAAATACCGTATGAGGATTTTTTACTGAATTATCAAGCCTTATTTTTTGACAAATTCGTGGCTGCAGTATTTTTTTATAGTTTGATTTCATAATAACATAAAAATAAACGCAGATCTGATTTCTTACAAAAATGTAAGGAATAAATTAAGAGACCCGGAAAATCCGAGTCTCTCAGCCTTTGTTCAGTATTAAAATTTTAAAATAATTTTTAACGTTTTATTTTCATATTCCGCACTGATTCTGCCGCCCATTTTTTCTGTCAGATATTTGGCGATTGAAAGCCCGAGTCCTGTTGAATTTCTTCCGTCTTCAACTGTAAAGAATCTGTCAAACAGTCTGCCGACTTCTATTGCTGAAAGCTTTTCCGTTGTATTTATAAACATGATTTCCCCGCTTTCTTTCATTGTAATCATCAAATCACCGTCGGAATACTTGGCGGCATTTGAAATGATGTTGGAAAACACTCTCTGCAGAGCGGCCGTATCCGCGTCTTTTATCACAGGCGTCTCAGGAATTTCAATTTCGGGAATGATATTCCTGCTTGTCAACAACACGTAGTTTTCGGCGATACTGTCTTCAAGTACGCAGCGGATATCAGTTCTTGTGATATTCAGCTCCTTGTCAGGAATGTTTATCATTGAATAAGCAAACAGCTCGTCGGTGAGGCTTTTCATTTTCTGTGAACGGCTTTCGATTATCGAGAGATATTCGTCTGTTTTCTCTTTGCTTTTTTCACTTTTTGCCATTTCGATGTATCCGAGAATTGCCGTCAGCGGCGTCCTCAGATCGTGGGAAATATTTGTTATTGCCTGCTTTAATTCTTTGTCGCCCTGCGAATATTTATGCCGAAGCTCGTTAACAGTTTTCAGCTCTGTATTGAGTGAGGCGGCGAGTGAACGCATATTCTTATCAGCTGAAGAAATTTCAATCAGAGTGTTGGTTTCTTCAGCCGTTTTTTCTTTAAGCTGCGATTCTATTTCCTTTGCCGATTTTTTGAGCAGAAACACCTTTAAAATCAGCACAAGGATAACCGCAG
>JAZUHE010000123.1:0-45457 GCA_045641565.1 Acutalibacteraceae bacterium
ACATAAAAACTGAACTGTCGCATTGGGCAGTGCAATTTAGGGAGAAACCGGTTTTGAATGGCTATAATTGCCTTATACTTGCTGAAAAACCTTGAAATACGCCAGTATATCAGCGGCTTTGTCAGCGGCGTCTAAGTCTGATTCTATCTCATTCAAAACTACTGTGTATCTTAAAACAATATATTTCAGATGATGAACAATGAAAAAGCGGGCAGCATACTGACGTATGTTGCTCGCTTTTGAAGCAGTTATTCGCTGAAAGATGTGTTTTAAGACGATTTATCCCTAATTCGTACCGCCAAAGGCAGGGTAATTTAAGCTGTAATCAGATTTCAATACCGAAAATCTTAAGAATATTTGCGAAGAAATCTTTAATCTTTGCAAATATGTCTAATGACTTGATTTTATCAATAATGGAAGTAATAAATGACATTATAATTGAGAAAAATCCGCCGCTTTCCTCTTTATCTTCGCTTTCTTCATCGTCAAAGTCAAAGTCGAAGTCAAAATCTTCTTCGGGTTCTTCTGTTTCTTCCGGTTCAGCAACTTCTTCAGGTGTTTCTTCAGGAATGTCATAAACATTAGCGTCTTCACTGAAATCTGTTTCTTCAACCGGAGCTTCTGTTTCTTCTGCAACAGGTTCTTCCTGAATTGCCGGTGTTTCTTTTTTTATTACATTTGTGCTATGTGTCGCCGCCTGCTGAGCAACTACTTTCTGCTTGTAGCTTTCATAAAGCTTGGGTACACTGCTGTTTGCTACAATACAAAAAGCAACAACTAATAAAAAAGAGGCAACTGATGCAATAGTGCGGCTTTTTACTGTCTTTCCCATATGGATTTCCCCCAAATAATCATAATACTGATGTATTATATCACATTGTTTTTAATAAATCTATAGTTTTTTTCAAAAAAATAGACTTTTTTGAAAAAAATTTGCGGATTAACACAAGATATAGTGTTAATCCGCAAATAGATATTATTTTGTCTGATCTACCTGCTGAAGCTTGATGCCTGAATTAATGATAATATGAATATCATCGTCAGTTATGCTTCCGTCATGGTTGCAGTCCGCAGCTTCGTAAACCGCTTCGCCGGCCTGTGCTTTGGTAAGAATGCCTTCCTTGAGCATTGTTGCAATCTGAACGTCCTGACCGTCTGCAATTCCGTCGCCGTCAACGTCACCGTAAACAACAAGCTTATATGTTTTAACTACATTATTGCTTTCGCAAAGAGTAATTTCAGAGCCTGTGCCGAAGCCGATACCGTCCTTGTATTCAAGCTTGCCGTTCTCGCCGATAATATCAACATAATCGTTCTGGAATTCAGATTTTGTAATTCTTTCTTTAACGCCGAGGATAAGATTGAGAATATTATCTACAACAGTTGTTGATTCCTCAGAGGGTTCAATGCGAACTGTAACTGCGTTCCATACAGCGTAAAGAGTAACATCATTTTTGTTTACTGTATACTGATATGTTCCGCTTATTGCAGTACTGCTGTCGCTCCAGCCTGAGAATACATATCCTGACTTTGTGAAGCCTATGGAGGGGAGACTCAAAACAGTACCGATATCATAGCTTGTGCTGTAAGGAGCGCTGCCTGTGCCGCCGTTAAGCGAGTAGGATACAGTTGACTTCGTTTTGCTCATTGTGCCGTAGAAGTACATTGTTTCAGCGCCGATTGTTTCGGGTACTGACGGTGACCAACCTGAGAAAACATAATTCTCGGGAGCTGTGATAACCGGAGCAGTAACCTTATCGCCGTAATGACCTTTTATTGTGAGGTCTGAGCGTACGCTTCCGTCAACTACAAAATAGTATGAATATTCGTTGGCTGTGAAGCTTCCGTTTACTGTGTAGTCTCTTGAGGGCATTGTTGCGGGAATGTAGCTCCAGCCTGAGAACTCACTGCCTGTTCTGGTCGGTTCTGCGAGGGGAGTGATTGACTCCTTATAAGCATACTCATCTGTATGATAGAGCTCACCGTCAACATAATACTTAAGTTTGTATTTAGCAGAGCTGAATGTACCATAGACATTGATGTTATCAGCGGGCATTGTTGAGGGGATATCCGACCATCCTGAGAATGTATATCCCGTCTTTGTCGGAGCAGCTGCGGGTATAACAGCTGAATTATACGTATAATAATCTGTTCTGTAGATTGAACCGTCAACATAATAAGTTACGGAGTAAGTGGATATATTGTAATCCGCTGTAACAGTAACATCATGTGCGGGCATCTTTGAGGGAAGATTCTGCCAGCCTGCAAATGTATATCCTGTCTTTGCAGGAGCTTCTATAGGATTGATTATTTCGCCGTAATTGTATGAGCGTGTTGTATACTGAGTTCCGTCAACATAATAGTAGATTTTGTAACTGTTAATAGTGAGTGTTGCTTTTACGGTTACATTGTTCGCAGGCATTGTCGCGGGAACATTGTCCCAGCCTGAGAATGTGTAGCCTTCTGTCGCGGGTGAAGGTGCGGCAGTAACTTTATCGCCGTAGTTGTATGTGGATTCAGCATAAAATTCGTCATTTACATAGTAAGTAATCTTATACTGTCCCATTGACCATTTGGCGTAAAGAGTATGGTTACTGTAATTGGTGACAACTGTTTCAGCAGTTACAGGTGTCTTGAAATCAGCGTCAAGATACCATCCGTCAAAATTGCTGCCTGCTTTAACAGGTTCGGGGAGAGTGCCGTATTCATCACCGTAGTTAAGTGTAATCTTTGTACTTGAGAGTGTACCGCCGTTGGGGTTGAGAGTAATCTCAACGGGAACAACAACCCACTGAGCTGTGAGATAAACATCATCGGCCTTATTCCAGCTGATGCTTGAGCCTGCGGTGAATAAGCCGAGGTCTTCGCCGCCCTTTGTTCTTGCTGACCATCCGGCGAAGGTATATCCTTCTTTTTCGGGGATTGTATTGGTTACATTGAATTTATCCATGTACTGAACACTTTCAGTTAATGAAGTCAATCCTGTACCGCCGTCAAGATAATATGATGCGGTATATGTTTTAGCTTCCCAGATGGGGTTGAATGAAACGTCTGTATCATACTGCCATTTAAAGTTTTCGTTCGGCTGATAGATAACGCCGTCTTCATCACACATCCAGCCTTTGAATGTATATCCTTCTAAAGCAGGTACAGCAGCGGGAACGTGATATGTCTCACCGTAATATGCAGTTGCGACAGCGTTAAGAACAGCTGAATCGGTTGTTAAAAATACAGGATGATAATTTTTATTATTATAATAGAAATCCAGAACAAGGTTTTCGTCGGTTGCCGTAAAGCTTGCTATTGCCTGATTTCCGCTTGTAACAAGAGCGTTCCCTCCTGAGCGGCAAATCCATGAATTGTAATAATTATAGCCAACTAAATCTTCAACAGGAACGGTTACAGTATCACCCATTTTGCAGGTTAATGTTTCTGATTTATATGTATCTGCATAATCGTTGGTACCGCGTCTGTAGTTAACTGTAACAGTGCAGTCCTTGAGGACTACAGATTTAACCGCGTTTATTACAGCCGTTTCTGCACTGTTGATTTCATCCTGAGTAGCGTTGGGCTTGCCAAGAGCAATCGCAGCGTTTTTAATCGCGTTCTGATATGCCTGATACTGAGACTCGCTTTCAAACCAGTCGGCCTGATAATCTTTCTTTATTGCGTTATTGTACTGGTCTCTTAATGAAGCCTTGTTAACGTAATTCAATTCAAGAGTTACAGCGGCATTGACCTTGTCTGTTCTCTTGGATTTAACACAGCTTGCCGAACCGAGAAGAACAACAGAAGGAACAGATGTGTCAATAGGCCAGTAAAGATTTTTACCGTCATTGACCGTATCTGACTGATAAAGTCTCTTGGCGGTGTAAGAGCCTGTTATCGCTGCGTTTGAGTAATAAAGCTGTGTGGAACCGAGATTGAGATATGCTTCTGAGGCGTCTTCGCCCTCGGTGCAGTTGTTGATGTCAAGACCTGCCGCAAGACCGGGAATCTGGTTAAGATTGTTGTAACGGCTTGTGTCGATTGTAAGCTTGCCTGTACCGCCGACAACGTTGACCTCTTTTGAACCGCCGCTTGATTCATCGCTCGCGATTCCCATGCCGATACCTGATGTGATAAGAGCATCGGCGTCTGTTGTGTCTGTAAGCTGAGTACCGCCGTAAGGAGTGAATTTATATGCGCCGCTGCCGCCTGATACGGAGTGAACGCCTGTAATCCATACAGAAGCGGTGATATGCATTGTTGTATGTGCCCAGCTTGTTATATTCTTTTTGGTTCTTGCCTGACCGCCGGCCGCAATAGTTGAGTTGCTGCCTGTAAGCGGGCCGTAAACGTAAGTATAAGCTGTTGATGTAAGAGTTTTGTTATTAATCTTATATGATGCTGTCCATTTAATAAGTGAATGTCCGCCTGAAGGAATCGGGGCACTCATTTTGCCGCTTGAAATATTACAGGATTTAGTATCAAGAACGCCTTCAGAGTTTGAGAGAGTGAGAGTGCTTAAGCCTATTCCCTCAACAACTTCGTAGGAGATATTTATATCTGAAGCTCCTTCGCGTGAGAAGTAAATATGACCGAACTGAGTCCTGCTGTTTGAAATATTGCTTATAAGTTCGCCGTCAGGAGTATTCTGTCTGTCAGCATATCCCGTGAATGTCATTGAATCGTATCCGCTGACATAGATTGTTTCGGGTACCTGGAAGAATGTGCTGACAACACTTGTATCCTGTTCAAGTATAACTTTTATAGTGCGCTTGATTCCGCCGTCAATATCAGACTGGGAAACAGTGAAAGGAATAGGGTCGGTTGTGAGGTATCCGGGTCTTGATGCTACATATGTATAATTGCCTGCGTCAAGAACATAAACGGAATTTGTATTTACAGGAGAAACGAGAGTGCCGTTTGCATCATAAACATTTACATCTGTGTCAGTTGACGGCTTTTCAAATGTTACTGTTGAAACGGGAGCGACAGATTTCTCAACAAGGAATGGCTGAAGATAAAGAATACCGCCGGGACCTGTAAGATAAATTCTTACATAGCTGTTGATTTTGTTCTCGTATTTATTAAGGTCAAATACAGATGATTCACCGCCGGCATTGATATCATATGTATCTATTATTTCACCGTCGGCAACTATTCTTATTTTATTAGCATTTTTAGAGTTGATGATAATCTGGTTCTTTGCGTCATCAACGCCGACATATGAAACTGAAGGGTAGGCGCCTGTAGCGTTGAATCCGTCACCGAGTTCATATGCGTTTTTAGAGTTCTTTGAGCAGGTGTAGAACTGACCGTACATCATGCTGTGTTTAATGTTATTTGTTGCCATATCGTTTGAAGGCATGATGAAGTACTGGGCATTTCTGTCGCAGTCTGAAAGCTCATGAGCGTCGTCCTCGCAGAAACCGAGAACATTAATGCCCTGAGGAGCGAGTATCTTAAGAATTTCATCATAAAGATAACGGTCATTACGGGTACGGCTGTCAGCTGTGTTTACAAGCTCCATACCGAGGCAGCCGCGAAGGTTTGATTCGTCGCGGTTTTTGCGCATAATACCGTAATCCTGATATATTGATGCAAAATCTGAAATGAATTTTGAATCATAAACGCCTATATCATCTTTGGCGTCTGACCATTCACCGACATGGTTGATATGTGTAAGACCGTTGGCTTTATAGTTTCCTGCAACAGCGTCACGGGGCCATGAAACGGTTGTTCCGAGTTCACCATGACCGTAGTCAGCATAAAAGCCGTTGATATGACATTTCTTCGTTGACATACCGTTAAGCTCTATACCGAGAGGGATTTCACGCATGCCGTATCCTCTGGGAGAGGAGCCTCCCTGGACAGCACCGGTACCTGTTGTAATCTCCTGATAACGTTCTTCAGAAAGATTATCGATTGCACCGTGTACAAAAAACTGATAGTCAAATATTACTATTCTTGACTGTCCGGATGTCCAGCCGTAGTTGACTGTACCGTGGTCAGTGAGAGCCATGGCGTCATATCCGAAGCCGTAATAATATTCAATCATATCATCAACTTCAGTATCGGCGTCGCTTCGAACAGTGTGAACGTGGGTTTCTGCCTTATAGGCTTTCCAGTTGTTCCAGTCAATGTCGGCGTAGGTGCTTGTGATGTTAAATTTGTAATCGCCGACAACATCATCAGTTGCCGCGTAAACGGTCATACCGACTGAACACATTGTCAGAGTCAGTATGATAACCAACAAAGCTGAAAGAATTTTTGATAATTTTTTCACTTCATACACTCCTTTTGCGCAGATAATATAATTATACTTCTTTTTAGTATTTATTTCAATAAAATTTTATTCGAAAAAGTAATATTGTAATTTGTTACAGTTTATATCATATATTTATGTTAATAATCACAATGTATAATTTGAGGCGTAATATTTGTCGTTTTGGTTTATTTCTATTGTTTTTTATCGGTTGATATGTTATTATAATAAAGTTAATTTTATATAAGAGGTATATTATGGATATATTAGATTTTATCAGTTCTTTTAAGGAGCAGTTTTTTCGGAAGTTTGACATGGATTTTTATGACGAGATCCCCGTTATTATTTTTTCGATTTTATCAGCTGTACTTACAATCATTGTCGGTGTATGGCTCGGCAATCTTTTAGGTAAATTACTTGTTAAGATTCTTGAAAGAAGACATGTTGATAAATCCGTTCACTATTTCCTCGGAAGAATGGTTTCTGCTGTTGTTAAAATTATATTTATTGTTACTGCTCTTTCAAAGCTGGGCTTTAACGTTACTTCCTTTGTTGCGGCTCTCGGAGCGGCGGGAATTACAGCGGGTCTCGGACTCAAAGACAGTATCTCACAGTTTGCCAGCGGAATTCAGATTCTTTTCAATCAGCCGTTTCATAACGGTGATTTTATTGAAATCGAGGGAGTCAAGGGCACTGTACAGGAAATTCATTTTATGTACACGGTTCTTACAATGGAGGATAACAGAAAAGTAACTGTTCCCAATGACCATATTACGTCAAATAACATAATTAATTACACAGCCGGCGATATACGCAGAGCGGACCTTGTATATTCAATAGGGTATAATGAGGATATTTCGAAGGCCAAAGGCGTGCTTTACAGAGTTGCGAGAGAAAATCCGCATGTACTCAATGAGCCTGCCACAAGAGTTGTCGTTAAGGAACATTCAGAATCGAGCATAGATCTTATGTGCCAGGTATGGTGCAGCAGTAAAGACTATCTTTCTACATATTATTCAATGCAGGAGGCTGTCAAGCTTGCCTTTGATGAAAACGGTATTGAAATTCCGTTTAATCAGCTTGATGTTCATATAAAAAATGATAAAGAGGGTAATTAAATGTCATCTCTTCTTGTAAAGCTTTTTGTTAAAGACAGTGAAAATGTTACAAATACAAAAGTCAGAACAGACTACGGTATTCTCAGCGGTGTTGTGGGCATAGTTCTTAATCTTATATTATGCGCCGCAAAGTTTACTGTCGGTTCACTTACAGGCAGTATAGCTATTACCGCCGACGCCGCAAACAACCTTTCTGATGCGGGTTCAAGCGTTGTTACAGTATTCGGCTTTAAGCTTTCCAATAAACCGTCTGATGAAGAACATCCCTTTGGTCATGGCAGAATTGAGTATATTGCGGCACTTATTGTGTCATTCCTTATCCTTTTTATGAGTTATGAGCTCGGCAGGTCATCGGTCGAAAAAATATTAAATCCCGAACCTGTTAAATACAGTACTGTTTCCGCAATAATTATTGCTGTTTCAATTCTCGGCAAAATATGGCTTGCTTTTTTCAACAATAAGCTTGGCAAAAAAATAAATTCCGCCGCTATGACTGCCGTTGTGAAGGACAGCATAGGTGATATCCTTGCAACAAGTATTACGCTTATCGCACTTATTCTTTCAAAGTTCACAACACTTCCCGTTGACGGATACCTCGGAATACTCGTTTCTCTGTTTGTACTCTATGCAGGCATAGGCATTCTCAAAGAAACTGTCGGCACACTTCTGGGCAGACCGCCTGAAACAGAATTTGTGAATGAGTTTGAATGCAGGGTCCTTTCATATGACGGCGTTGTGGGTATGCACGATATGATGATTCATGATTACGGTCCCGGCAGACTTTTCGGAAGTGTTCATATTGAGGTTCCTGCAAATGTTGATATCTGCGTTTCTCACGACCTTGCAGATATTATCGAAAAAGAAGTGGGCGAGGCAATGGGCATGACTCTTGTCGTTCACCTGGACCCGATTGTTACGGATGATGAATCCGTAAACGAACTGAAAGCTGTTACAGCAGGTATTATTAAAAATATTGATGAAAGCTATACATTCCACGATTTCAGAGTTGTAAAGGGTCCCACACATACAAACCTTATTTTCGACCTTGTAGTTCCTCATAATCATCAGATGAAAAACAGCGAAATTGCGGCACTTGTTTCTAAAAGAATCAGCTTATATGACCCCACATTTTTCTGCGTTATTACCGTTGAGCACAACTTTGTTTAATGTTAACAAATTTATGTGATTATTGTCTGTTTTTTTTGGAATCAGAAAAATCGTCTTTTATCTTTTCAAATCGTCAAAATTATAGTATCATATTTATAAATAGGTTATTATGACTTTTTTATATCTAAATAACATAAAGATGGTTGAATATTATTAGGTTTAACGGTGAAGTTATCGATAATATGTTCACTGTTCCCGTCGGCCAGCTCGGCATTATTGCTCTTCCCGGCTGCGAGGAAATGGCAAAGAGAATTGACTATTATCTTGTTAACTGGCGAAAAGAGAGAGGACTCAGCGAAAAAGACCCTCTTGAGTTTTACAATTATGAGAGAGATTCATATATTATAGATATGACTTTCCCCAGATTCGGAACAGGCGAGGGCAAGGCTTCTCTCAGACACACTGTCAGAGGTTACGATATTTTTATTCTCTGTGACTGCTATAATTACGGCGTAACATATAAAATGTACGGTCAGCAGGTTCCTATGAGTCCTGATGAGCATTATGCCAACCTTAAAAGAGCAATCAGTGCTATTGAAGGTAAAGCAAGAAGAGTAACCGTTGTTATGCCCATGCTTTATGAAGGACGTCAGCATAAGCGTTCAAGCCGTGAATCACTTGACTGTGCCAATGCGCTTCAGGAGCTTTGCGAATATATGGGCGTTGATAACATTCTTACCTTTGATGCTCATGACCCGAGAGTTCAGAATGCTATTCCTCTTAAAGGATTTGAGTCAATTCAGCCTTCATATCAGATGATAAAGGCTATGACAAGAACCTTCCCCGATCTTAAAATCGATAAAGACCACCTTATGATTATATCTCCCGATGAGGGCGGAATGAGCAGATGTATTTACTATTCAACCATTCTTGAGGTTGAGCTCGGCATGTTCTATAAGCGCCGTGATTTCTCAAGAATTGTTGACGGCAGAAACCCGATTATTGCTCATGAATTCCTCGGTGACAGCGTTAAAGGCATGGATGTTATTATTGTTGACGACATGATTTCATCCGGTGAGTCGATGATTGAGGTTGCCGGCAAGCTTAAAGAGCTCGGTGCCAACAGAATCTTTATTAACGCAACATTCGGTCTTTTCTGCAACGGTCTTGAAGTTTTTGACCAGGCTTATGCAGACGGTATGTTTGATAAGGTATTCACCACCAATCTTATCTACAGAACAAACGACCTTAAAAACAGAGAATGGTACTGTGAGGTTGACTGTTTCAAGTACATTGCTTATATTACCGACATTCTTAATCATGATATGTCAGTCAGCAAGCTTCTTGAGCCTGCGGATAAAATCCACAAGCTTCTTGCTGAGTATAAAGGTAAAAATAAATAATTGCAGGAATTAAGGAGAAATTTACAATGGCTAAAGAATTAGCTAAGGTTTATGACCCTAAAGAGGTTGAAGACCGACTTTATAAATTCTGGACAGACAACAAATACTTTGCCGCCAAATGCGACAAGGATTTAAAACCTTATACAATCGTTATGCCGCCTCCCAATATTACGGGTCAGCTTCATATGGGACATGCCCTTGACAATACTTTGCAGGATACTGTTATCCGCTGGCGCAGAATGCAGGGCTTTGATACACTCTGGCTTCCCGGTACTGACCACGCTTCAATAGCCACTGAGGCTAAAATCGTTGAGGCCATGGCTAAGGAAGGCATAAAGAAAGAGGATTTAGGCAGAGAAAAATTCCTTGAACGTGCATGGGAATGGAAGAATCAGTACGGCGGGAGAATCGTACAGCAGCTTAAAAAAATGGGTTCATCCTGCGATTGGGACAGGCTCCGTTTCACAATGGACGAGGGCTGTTCAAGAGCCGTTAAGGAAGTTTTTGTTACTCTCTATGAGAAAAAACTCATATACAGAGGCAACAGAATGGTTAACTGGTGCCCTAAGTGCAATACTTCAATTTCCGACGCTGAGGTTGAGTATGAGGAGCTTCCCAGTAACTTCTGGCATCTTCTTTATACTGTTAAAGAAACTGGCGAGCAGCTTGAGCTTGCGACAACAAGACCCGAGACAATGCTCGGTGATACGGCTGTTGCCATAAATGGTGAAGACGAAAGATATAAGCATCTTCACGGATGCCATGTTATTCTTCCTCTTCTTAATAAAGAGATTCCGATTGTTCTTGATGAACACGCGGATATGACCAAGGGAACAGGTGTTGTTAAAATTACACCAGCTCACGACCCCAATGACTTTGAGGTTGGCAGAAGACATAATCTTCCAATGGTTCGTACATTTACTTATGACGGTCATCTCACAGGTGCTGCAGATAAAGCAGCGGCTGATGAGCTTATCGCAACCGGCAAGGCTGCCATTGACGAGCCCGAAGTTCTTGACTGCGGCAAATACGCAGGCCTTACCACAATGGAAGCTCGCAAGGTTATGCTCAAAGACCTTGAAGAGGGCGGATATATTAAGTATATCGAGCCTATCAAGCACGATGTCGGCACCTGCTACAGATGTCATACAAATATCGAACCTATGGTTTCAAAGCAATGGTTCGTTAAAATGGAGCCCCTCGCAAAGCCTGCTATTGAATGCGTTGAAAAAGGCGAAACCAAGTTTGTTCCCGAGCGCTTTACAAAGAATTACATGAACTGGATGCGCGGCACCCGTGACTGGTGTATTTCACGTCAGCTCTGGTGGGGCCACAGAATTCCCGCGTGGTACTGCGATGACTGCGGCGAAATGACTGTTTCCAAGGATGATATCTGCACCTGCCCCAAATGCGGAAGCAAGAATATCCAGCAGGATCCCGATACTCTTGATACATGGTTCTCATCTGCTCTCTGGCCGTTCTCAACTCTCGGCTGGCCCGATAACACAGCAGATTTTGAACATTTCTATCCCACTGATACACTTATCACAGGCTATGATATTATCGGTTTCTGGGTAAGCCGTATGATATTCTCAGCTCTTGAATACACAGATAAAGCACCTTTCAGCACTGTTCTTATTCACGGACTTGTTCGCGACGCGCAGGGCAGAAAGATGTCAAAATCTCTCGGCAACGGTATTGACCCGCTGGAGATTATCGACCAGTACGGTGCTGATGCGCTGAGATTTACTCTCGCTACAGGCAACAGCCCCGGAAATGATATGAGATTCTCTGACGAGAAGGTAAGCGCAAGCCGTAATTTCGCCAATAAGCTTTGGAATGCCGCACGTTACGTTCTCATGAATCTTGACGGCAGCGAAAAGGCTCCTTTTGTTCCTGAAAATCTCGCTCTTGAAGATAAATGGATTCTTTCAAAATACAACGCTCTTGTTAAGGATGTTACTGATAACCTCGAAAAGTTTGAGCTTGGTATTGCCGTAGCTAAGCTTTACGATTTCATCTGGGATGTTTTCTGTGACTGGTATATTGAAATTTCCAAGATTCGTCTTCAAAAGGGCGGCGAAGAGGCTGAGACCGCAAAGGCTGTTCTTATTTATGTACTTTCCAATACACTGAAGCTTCTCCATCCTTTTATGCCTTTCATTACAGAAGAAATATGGCAGACTCTTCCTCATGACGGCGACTCAATCATGATTTCAAGCTGGCCTGAGTATTCAGATGCTCTTGCATTTGCTGATGAAGAGGCAGAAATGGAAAAGATTATGGAGGCTGTCAGAGCCATCCGTAACCGCAGAGCTGAAATGAACGTTCCGCCTTCAAGAAAGGCAAAGTATTATATCGCAACCGCTTCCAAAGATACTTTTGAGTCCGCAGGCGTATTCATGCAGAGACTCGCAAGTGCTTCTGAGGTTGAAGTCGGCGACAGCTTTGCTATTGAAGGTTCAGTTGCAATAGTTACAACATATGCAAAAATTTATATTCCCATGGGTGAGCTTATTGATTTTGAAGCTGAAAGAGCACGTCTTAACAAAGAAAAGGACAAAGCTCTTAAAGACCTTGAATTTATCAATAAAAAGCTTAATAATCCCGGATTTGTTGCAAAAGCACCCGAAGCTGTTGTAAACGGTCAGCGTGAGGCTGCTGCGAAGCTTCAGGATAAAATCGCAATGCTCGACGAAAGCATCGCAAAACTCATATAATTCTATAAGGGCTGTCGCGTCTGGCGGCAGCCCTTTTTAAAAGCAAAAACGAGGCGAAAATAATGACAGGAAAAGAAGCAATAGAATATATCCATTCAAGACTCACATTCGGCTCTGTTCTTGGACTTGACAGAATAACCGCTCTGTGTGAAATGCTCGGTAATCCGCAGGATAAGCTCAGATTTATACACGTTGCCGGTACCAACGGCAAAGGCTCCACAAGCACCATGATTTCGGAAATGCTAATGTGTGCAGGATACAAAACAGGTCTGTTTACTTCGCCTTATATTATTGATTTCAGAGAAAGAATTCAGATTGACGGCGAGATGATTCCGTATGATATTCTCGGCGACATTATCTCAAGAGTAAAAGAAAAAGCTGATATTCTTGATAAAAAAGGAATGAATCCTACTGAATTTGAGATTATAACAGCGGCGGCTTTTCTTTATTATTATGAAAATAAATGTGATGCTGTTGTACTTGAAGTAGGACTCGGCGGATTGTATGATTCTACCAATATAATCAAAAATACAGATGTCTGTGTTATTACTTCGGTGTCATACGACCATACCGCCGTTCTGGGAAATACAATAGAAGAAATAGCCTTTAATAAAGCAGGCATTATCAAGAATAACAGCGCTGTTGCAGTTTATCCGCAGATTTTTGATAAGGCAAATAATGTGATTGTTTCTGCTGCAGAAGAAAAGAACTGTGCGCTTTATTCTGTATGCAAAGATAATATAGATATAATCAGTAATGATTCATACGGTACACAATTCATTTATAAAGGAAGACAAATTAAAACTCAGCTTCTTGGTGAGCATCAGATTTATAATGCCGCGACGGTCTTTGAAGCCGGCCTTGCGATGATTGATAAAGGCTTTAATATAACCGAAAAGAATATTATTGACGGGATTTATAACGCTAAGCTGCCCGCGAGAGTGCAGATAATCAGCAGAAACCCCATGATTGTCATAGACGGCGGTCATAATGAGGACGGAGTTGAGGCTCTTTGCAAGATATTGAAATCATCATTCAGCGAATATAAGATTACAGCGATAATGGGTATGATGAAAGACAAGGATGTTGATTCGGCTGTAAGAATGATAGCACCTCTTTGTGAAAGAATTGTAACTGTTACAGTAAACAATCCACGCAGTATTTCTGCGGAAGTGCTTAAAGAAAAGGTGCAGAAATACTGTATTGCTAAGGCTTGTCCTGACGCTGTAACAGCATTTAATACTGAAAAAGAAAAAATTTCAGATGGTGAAATGCTTCTTGTAAGCGGTTCACTGTATCTTGCTTCGGAAATAATGAATCGGGAGTGACTTTATGCTTCATCTTATTACGGGAAGAACAGGCTCCGGAAAAACAGAAAAAACATATGAGCTTCTTAAAACTGCAATCGCAGAAAACAAAGGGGCTTTGATTATTGTGCCTGAGCAGTATTCTTTTGAAACTGAAAAAAATCTTTTATTCAGACTCGGTACTGTTAATGCAAATAAGGCATCTGTATATAGCTTTTCATTTCTTGCAGAGTATCTTTTAAAACGAGCTGGAGTCTCATTCAAGCCCGAAATAGATGATTCAACAAGAGCAATGATTATGTCTGTTGCTCTTGAAGAGGTAAGCGATAAGCTCGATTTTTATTCTAAAACAGGTTATTCGGCAGGATTTATCACGGAACTTCTCGGTATGATAAAAGAACTTCGTCAGTGTGAGATTTCCGCTGAACAGCTCAGTGAATATGAAAGCAGCTCTCAGGATTCAGTACTCAGAAAGAAAGTAAAAGAACTTTTGCTTATATCAGAGGCGTACACTGCGATTATTGAGCAGAGCTATCTTGACAATGAAACGTCTCTTGATATTCTTCATGATAATATAAATTTAATTGATTTTTTCAGCGGCAAGACGGTATTTGTTGACGGATTCCGCGGTTTTACCGCTCAGGAGCTTGTTATAATTGAAGACATTTTAAAGTCGGCGGAAGATGTATATATTACTGTATGTACTGATAAAATCACAGGACTTAAAGATAAAAGCGGAGCATTTTCTCATACTAAAATGACTGCCGCCAAGCTTTTCAGAATTAATGATAAAGCTCTTAAAACACCCGTGGACGTTATTAAAACATCATACGACGGATATTATGCGAACAACGAATTAAAGCATCTTGAAAATAATCTGTATTCAGTTGTACCGGAAAAGTTTGATTCATGTCCGCAGAATATTGAGATATGCACTGCTGAGAATTTTTATGCCGAATGTGATTACGTTGCATTTAATATAAAAAAGCTTATCAGCGAGTGCGGTTATCGCTGTCGTGATATTGCGGTTATCAGCCGTGATTCGTCTCAGTATGAAAGGCAGATAAAGGCGGCGCTGAAGAAATATGATGTTCCTGTATATATTGATAAACGTCAGCCTGTAATAAATCAGCCCGTTATGAGTATCGTATTCGCCGCATTGAAAATCGCTGAATTCGGATTCGAAAATGAGAGCGTATTCAGAATACTTAAAACAGGACTGACCGACCTTAAAGAAGATGATATTGCTTATCTTGATAATTATACAAATATATGGCAGATGCGAGGAAACCGCTGGTGCAGTGATTTTACAGGTCACCCGAAGGGCTTCGGAAATACAATGCTTGAAAAAGATGCCGAAGAGCTTGCACATATTAACGAAATAAGAAAATATGTGTCTGTTCCGCTTGCAAAATTCAGAAAAGCGGTCAGCAATTCCGACGGCAAAGGATTTGCCGAAGCGATTTACCGTTTGCTTATAGATTTTCACGTTGACGCTAATCTTCGTGTATTTGCGCAGACTCTTATGGACAACGGAGAATATGACCTTGCGGAGGAGCAGAACAGAGTATGGGATATTCTGATGAATATCCTTGACAATGTCGCTTCTGTGCTGGAAAAGCGTACGATTACAATAAAGAGATTTTCCGAGTTATTCAGAGTTATGGCGGCAGGATGCACCATGGGTTCATTGCCGAAAGGCCTTGATGAGGTAACTGTCGGTTCGGCAGACAGAGTCAGAATTAACGCACCGAGGGCTGTTTTTGCCGTTGGCGTGTGTGAAGGTGTTTTTCCTTTTATACAGAAAAGTCAGAAAATACTTACCCGTTCAGAACGAGAAAAACTCAGATTATTCGGTATAGATTTATCTCAGACTCCCGAGCAGGAGATTATGGAGGAACGTTTTATATCCTATAACGCGCTGTGCGGTGCGTCGGAGAAGCTATTTGTTTCTTATCCGAGAAAAACTGTTTCCGGCTCGGAATGTGCTCCGTCTGAGCTGATTGAACAGATAAAAAGAATATTCCCGCTTGTACGAGTAATTGACACCGTAGAAATTGATACACTTGAATATGTGAGAAGCGGCGAGTCTGCTTTTCAGAAATATGCTGAAAATTACAGTGCCTCAGACGATACATCTGAAGCGCTGAGAAGCTTTTTTAATTCGAATGCAGAGTATAAAAGCAAAGCTGCTGCATTAAAGCGCGTTGCTCAAAAAGAGCATTTCAGAATTGAAGATGAACAGACAGCTATGAAGCTGTTTAAAGAAAACATGTATATCTCCGCCTCAAGAGCAGAGACCTACTATACATGCCCGTTTAAGTATTTCTGCAGATACGGTATTAAGGCAGAGCCGATTCAGTTTGCTGAGATTAATCCGCAGCAGAAGGGCACTATTATTCACTTTGTACTTGAGAATCTTATTAAAACATACGGCAGTCAGAAGCTTTGCGAGATGTCTGAGGATGAAATAAACAAATGCATATATGAGCTCCTTGATTTATATTTTGACGAAAAAATCGGTGTTCGTGAAGAGACAGGCGAGCGTTTCAGATATATGTATAACAACATGGGCAGAAAAATCTGTGCCGCTGTAAGAAGACTTATTAAAGAATTTTCTTTAAGTGAATTTATTCCTGTGGATTTCGAACTTAAAATTGACAATGACGGCAAAGTAAAGCCCATAGAAATAAAGCTGAAAAACGGCACTCTCAGAATAAAAGGCTCTGTTGACCGTGTTGATATGATGAAAACAGAGGATAAAAGCTTTGTAAGAGTTATTGACTATAAATCAAGCATAAAAGAATTTGATTTGTCAGATGTTTTCTGCGGAATAAATATGCAGATGCTTATTTATCTTTTTTCTATCTGGAAAAACGGAACTGATGAATATGACGGGATTACTCCCGCCGGTGTGCTTTATATGCCTATAGGAAGCTCCGCAAAAAGCTTTGACAGAAATACACCCGACAGTAAGATTCTTGAGTCACGCATGAAAGAGCTGAGAATGAAAGGCATAGTTCTTGATGATTCAAGGGTAATTGAAGGAATGGACAGCAGCAAAAGCGGTCTTATAATACCTGTGACGTATTCAGACAATAAATTCAGCGGCAGTCTGATTGATTTCAGCTGCCTCGAAAAGCTTTATGACAGGGTTGAAGATAATCTGAGAAATATGGGTGACAGCCTTCATTCAGGCAAAATTGAAGCTGTTCCCATAGAAGATAAATGCGTATATTGTGATTATAGAAGTGTTTGCGGTTTTGAAGACGGCGATGAGGTTCGTGTCATTGAGAGATTCAAGCCCGACGAATGTATTTCTATACTGAAAGGCGGTGAAGACGATGCCTGAATGGACTCCTGCTCAGAATGACGCTATAAAATCAAGAAACGGTACAGTGCTCGTTTCTGCCGCGGCAGGCTCGGGTAAAACCGCTGTGCTCGTAGAAAGAGTAATACAGAGACTTGAGGATGAAAATTATCCCTGCCCTGCAGACAGTCTTCTTATCGTAACCTTCACCAAAGAAGCCACCTCGCAGATGCGTGAAAAGATTGCTCTCGCCCTTGATAAGAGAATTGAGGAATCGCCCGAAAACGAGCATCTTATTAAGCAGAGAATGCTTCTTCCTTTTGCGACCATAAGTACTATTGACAGCTTTTGCGGTGAAATTGTAAAAGAGAATTTCCACGAACTGAATATTTCACCTGATTATAAAATTGCCGAAGATGCAGAGCTAAATTTAATGAAGCTTGACGCAGTTGAGCTTGTGCTTGAAAAAGCATTTAAAGAGAAAAGAGAGGGCTTTGACAGTCTTATTGCAATGATTGTCACAGAAGAAAATGACAATAAGCTCAAGGAGCTTATCATGAATCTTCATAACACATCAAAAGCATATGCTTTCCCTGAAAGATGGCTGGATTCTTTTGCTGTTGATTATGAAAATATTACTGATTTTTCAAAAACAGTATGGGGCAGATTCCTCACAGGCTGTTTTAAAGAAACATGTGACTATCATATTAACAGAATGAAAGCCGAAAAGCTTCGCTTTAATGATGATATGGAAGCTAAAAACGGAGAGCTTTTTCAAAAAGAGATTTCTTATCTTGAAAAGTTCTCTGCGTTGTGTGAAAGCGGAACATGGGACGAGCTTATAGAATTAAGCACTTTTTTCACAAAAGATTCTATAAAAAACACTAAAAAATACGAATATTACAGCTCGGCAAAAGCGGTAAGAACAGCGGCCAAAGACGACATGGTTAAAATTATAAGTGACTTCCTGTACTGCTCACAGGCTGAATTTGAAGAGGATATGACATATCTTAAGCCTGTTGTCAATGAGCTTATAAGGCTTGTCAAGGATTATGACCGTGAATTTTCTTTGATAAAGCACAATGCAAATGTTGCTGATTTTTCAGATATATGCGCTTATGCTTTAAAGCTTCTGCTTAAAGATGTGGATTCAGAGGGGAATCCTGTAAAGACAGAGCTTGCTGAGTCTGTTTCACAAAGATTTACAGAAATTCTTGTTGATGAATTTCAGGATATCAACGAGCAGCAGAATCTGCTGTTTAAGGTTCTTTCAAAGAATGAGTCGAATCTTTTTATGGTCGGCGATGTAAAGCAGAGCATTTATAAATTCAGACTCGCCATGCCGCAAATATTTATAAATATTAAAAAATCTTTCCCCGATTATATTAATGATAATTATCCTGCAAGAATAAATCTTGATTATAATTTCAGAAGCCGTAAAGGCGTTACGGATTTTATTAATTTTATATTCTGTCAGCTTATGAGCGAAGATGTCGGTGATATTGATTATGACGAGAATGAAGCATTGAAGCCCAAAGCTGTGTACGCTCCCTCTGATTCACCTGATGCTGAGATACATATCTTACGTAAATCTGATGACTTTTCAAAGGCTGAGCTTGAAGCAGAATATGCTGCTGAGTATATTGAAAATGCAATAAAGAACGGTCTTACTGTCAAAGACGGCGACGGCGTACGCAGAGCGGAGTACAGGGATTTCTGTATTCTTATGAGAAAAGCCAAGGACAGAATGAGTGTTTTTACTGCCGCTTTGAAAAACAGGGGAATACCCTGTTATGCGGCAAACTCCGAAGGCTTTTTTAAAGCAACAGAAGTAAGAACAATACTTTCTGTTATGAGAGTTGTTGACAATCCGCTCCAGGATATTCCTCTTTTAAGCGCAATGATTTCTCCCATATTCGGGTTTTCACCGGACGAACTTGCTTCTTTAAGAGCTGAAAAACCTCACGGTGCTTTCTGGCTTTGCGTAAAAGAAGCCGCCGAAAACGGTAAAAAGAAGTGCGCCGACTTCATTGAAGAAATCAAACGCCTCAGAACTTTGAGTGTTACTCTCGGCTCAGGAGAGTTTCTGAGAGAAATTTATGATTCTACAGGCTATATTTCAACCGTAAGGGCAATGACCAACGGCTCACAGCGCGCGGCAAATCTCTCATTGCTTCTTGATTACGCCGAAAAATATGAAAGTTCAGGACATATCGGACTTTCGGGTTTTATAAGATTTATTGACAGGGTTGAAAAGAATAAAAAGGATTTTGATGTTGCCAATGAAATATCCGAAAGCGCGAATGTTGTAAGACTGATGACAATTCACAAGAGCAAAGGCCTTGAATTTCCTGTATGTATTCTTGCGGGATGCTCGGAAAAATTCAACTCGGAATACAAAATGGCAGGCTGTGATTACGTTATGAATTACGGTATAGGATTCAGACGTGTAACAGGTGAAAAGAGATTTAAAACATTACCTTATTCCGCGGTGGCAGAGGCTCATTCACGTTCCAACTGTTCTGAGGATATGCGGCTTCTTTATGTTGCACTTACAAGAGCAAAGGAAAAAATGGTATGTCTTCTGCAGTATGATAACCCAAAAAAGAAAATCGCTGAAGCAATGGAACGCCTCGATAAAGAAAAGAAAATTTCTCCCGTAAATGTTCTGAGAAGTACAAGCTTCAGTGACATGATTCTTCTTCCGATGCTCAGGCATTTTGATTCAAATTCTATTCCGACTGTTTCTGAATCAAGAACTGTTGATGTTTTACCCTGTGATTCACCGGTGCTTTTTAAGCTTGTTGATGAATACGATTTTTCTATTGCGGCGGATAAAGATAATATAGAGAAGAGTACAGTTAATGAGAATACTGTTAAATTAATAGAACAGCGTGTTTCTTATAAATATCCGTACTCGAATCTTTCGTCTCTTGTTGCGAAAGTTTCACCGTCACAGCTTGAAAATACCGGAAGTTCTGCAAAATTCTTTGCGAAATCGAAACCCGCTTTTCTTGAAGATAAAAATAACGGCGGAGCTTCAAAGGGTACTGCCGTTCATAAATTTATGGAGTTTTATGATTATAAGAGCGATCAGAAGGATGTACGTGTTCAGGCCGAAACAATGGTTAAGAAAAACATGCTTACATCAGATGAAGAAAAGCTGCTTGATTACAGCAGCTTAAGCGATTTTTTCACAAGTAAGACGGCTGAAAGAATTTTCTCAGCGGACATTATTGAGCGTGAGAAGAAAATTACATTTGCAGTTGGTGCTGATGAAATATACGGAAGCGAATACAGCCACAATGAAAAAATAATCGTTCAGGGTTATATTGATTGTGCGTTCATTGAGAACGGCGAATGGGTAATTGTTGATTACAAAACCGACAGGGTTAAGGATATGAATACCCTTGCAGAAAGATATTCAGGACAGCTTAAAATGTATGAGAGGGCTTTGTATGAATGTACGGGTATTCCTGTTAAGGAGACTGTAATTTATTCTCTTTATAAAAACGAAACAATTTTGCTTAAGTGATTCGGTGGTGATTAAATGATAGCTGTTCTGTGCATTGACGATAAAAACGGTATGACGTTATTCGGACGCAGACTGAGCCGTGACAGAAACGTTATAGATGATTTTATGGCTCTTTCAAAAGGCAATGCGTCAATCGCGCCGTTTTCATCTTCTCTTTTTGATAAATATAATATCAAAATTGATGAATATTTTCTTGAAAATGCCGAAAAGGGGAGCTATTGCTTTGTTGAAAATATAAGTATTATGCCGTACCTTGAAAAAACAGAAAAAATTGTTTTATACAAATGGAACAGACAGTATCTGTCCGATAAAAAATTTGTAATGCCAGACGGATTTGTTCTGCATGAAAGTGTTGATTTCAAGGGATATTCTCATGAACGCATTACAAGAGAAATATATGTCAAGGAGGAATTGTCTGATGAAAAAGCGGAAAAAATCAAAATCTGAAAAATATATTCCGTTTTTTTCAATATTTACTCTTATTGCTGTTGTTTGCTGTCTTATTTTTGCAAAAATTGATAATATAAAGCCGCAGCAGCAGACAACAACTCAGAATTCTGTATCGTCAACCGAATCTGAGATGACTTCAGTCAATTTTGAATCTTTTGAAATATTGTCAGCAGATAAAATTCCCGAATATAACGGAAAGGCTTTCATTACAGTTAACAATAATGAACCGTCTTTTGACAAAAACAAAGAAGCAGTTCCTTTTGAGTATTATTCGAAGCTTGATTCTTTAGGTCGGTGCGGTGTGACTTTTGCCTGCGTGTGCAAAGAGACTATGCCTACATCAAAAAGAGAAGATATCGGCGGTGTCAGACCGACAGGATGGATGCACGTTGAATATGATTTTGTTGACGGCGGGAGTCTTTATAACAGATGTCATCTTATCGGATTTCAGCTTACTGCAGAAAATGCAAATGAGAGAAATCTGATTACCGGAACAAGATATATGAATACTGAGGGTATGCTTCCATTTGAAAATATGGTTGCCGACTATGTAAAAGAAACAAAAAATCACGTTTTATACAGTGTTACGCCTGTTTTCAAGGATAATGAGCTTCTGGCAAGGGGAGTTCAGATGCAGGCATATTCTGTTGAAGACGACGGCGAGGGCATATGCTATAATATATTTTGCTATAATGTTCAGCCCGGGGTTAATATCAACTATAAAAACGGTGCCAATTCTCTCGCAAAAGATTCGGAAAACTCAACTTCTGTGAAAACAACATATAACGCGGCAGCTTCAGGTGCAGATTATATACTAAATGTTAAATCTTATAAGTTTCATCTGCCTTCGTGTCCCGGAGTTCAGGACATGAGTCCGAAAAACAGAAAAGAATATAAAGGATCAAGGCAGGAACTTATTGATCAGGGCTATGGACCGTGCGGTAAATGCTGTCCGTAAAAAGGAGATATTATGAAGACAAATTTTAATAATTTTTTATTTAAGATTATTGACGGTGCCTTTTCGTTTATATTGTTTCCTTGCAGAACACACCGAGATATTCCTGAAACACCTAAAGATTTTAAACCTGTACTCCGTTTTGCTGTTTGCAGTGACGTGCATGTCAGTGGCGATGAAGAGGACATAGGAGCTGATAATTTAGCTTCTATGCTTGATGATATGAACTGCTTCAGCGAAAATGGTTATGACGGAATTGATGCTTTGATGGTTGCAGGTGACATGACCAACCGAGGCCTTGATAAGCAGTATCAAAAGTTTATGAGTGTAATTGATTCTCATAAAAAAGAAAGCACAAAGCTTTTTATCTGCCTTGGAAATCATGAATTTATAGAATATCGGGATTATGACGCATCAATCGGCTATGATAAGTATAAGCAATATGTGAGTGAAGAGGTTGATACTCATAATGTTCTGAACGGATACCATTTTATCGGTATTTCATACTCAAAAGACGGCAGAACCTTTAACGGCAAAGAGGACTGGATAAATGCTGAAATCAATAAGGCTGTGAATCATTCACCTGATAAACCTGTGTTTGTTTTTCAGCATCCGAACCCTACCGCAACGGTTTACGGCAGTATTGTATGGGGAGACAAGACTATAAGAAAAGTTCTTAACAACCACCGTACTGTTATTGACTTTTCGGGGCATTCACATTGTGTTCCGTCAGACCCGAGAAGTATATATCAGGGCAGGTTCACGGCGTTCGGAACAGGCTCGCTTGAGGGTCTCCTTGGTAATCCGGGATATGTTCAGTCAGACAGCAAGTCTCTTTTTGAAAGCGCGGCCTGTCTTGTGGTTGAGGCTGACGAAAACAGTAATGTAAGAGTCAGATGTTACGATGTTATCGGACATAGATTTTTTAAAGAAGGGGAGAGATATCTTCCCGATGTTACTAAAAAAGACAACTTCGTTTATTTCTGGAATAATATGAAACGTTTCGATACTAAGCCTGAGTTTGTTAACGATGATGTTTCTTTCTGTAAAAATGAAGATTCCTCTGTCAGCCTTGCTTTTGACGGAGCGAAAGGATTTTACCACCCCGAGGGGTATAGCGTTACCGTGAAGACCTCATCAGGTAAAACTGTTTTTGATAAAACTGTTGTCTCTGAATACACAAGAGCCGACTGTTTTAAAATGAAAGTCAACATCGGAAATCTTGAGAGCGGAACATACAGAGTAATTATCACTCCAAGAAGTCCTTTTGCAAAAACGGGGAAAAAAATAAATAAAGTTATATACTTTTAAAATTCAGCGCAGTGCTTTTGCCGGCACTGCGCTGTTGTTATATCAGATTATATTCAGTTAAAATATCTTTCAGCATTTCTTTTTTTGCATTACTCATACTGCATAAAGGAAGTCTGCATTTTCCGACATCCATACCCATAAGATTCATTGCTTCTTTAATAGGAATCGGATTAACGTCGCTGAATAATGCGTTTATAAGCTCAATATATTTTTTCTGAAGAGCTGTCCCTTCAGCCATATTTCCGCTGATACATTCCGATGCCATTAAATGTGTTTCAAACGGAAGTATATTTGATAACACCGAGATAACTCCTTTGCCGCCGATAGCACAAACAGGTGCAATCTGGTCGTCATTACCGGAATAAATATCAATCTTATCTCCGCACAGCTTCATTGTTTTTATTATTGATGAAATATCACCGTTTGCTTCTTTTATTCCTCGTATATTATTAAATTTCGCTATTTCAGCGTATATTTCGGGCTTTATGTTAACGCCCGTTCTTGACGGAACATTATAAACAATTATCGGTGTGCTTACTCTCTGCGAAATATATTCATAATGCCTGATAAGACCTTCCTGCGATGTTTTGTTATAATAAGGCGTTACAATCAGCAGACCGTCGGCGCCGAGCTTTTCCGCTTCATTCGACATCATCACCGCGTGCTCGGTGCAGTTGCTGCCTGTGCCTGCGATTACGGGGATTCTTTTTTCTGTAAATTCTACAGCGTATTTAATAATATCGATATGTTCTTCGTCTGTGAGTGTTGCGCTTTCGCCGGTAGTGCCGCATATTACAACAGCATCTGCCTGCGAAAAAATCTGAAATTCTATCAGTTCTTTAAGCCTTCCGAAGTTTACTTTTCCTTGTTCGTCAAAGGGCGTGACAAGCGCCGTTGCCGCTCCTGTAAAAATCGGTTTATTCAAATAATTCCTCCTAAAAAAAACAGGTATCGGATTTTAACGTCCGATACCTGTAAAAAATTAATTATCAGTCCATATAGCCCTGCTTACAGAGAAGCTCAGCAAGGAGAACTGCGCCGCCTGCCGCACCTCTGAGGGTATTGTGAGAAAGACAAACGAATTTGTAGTCAAACTGTGTATCTTCTCTGAGTCTGCCGATGCTGACAGCCATACCACCTTCAAGTTCGCGGTGAAGCTTTGTCTGAGGCATATTGTCCTCTGAGAAGTAGTGAAGAAACTGCTTAGGTGCTGAGGGAAGCTCCATTTCCTGAGGCTCAGCCTTGAAGTCAGCCCAAACCTTGAGGATTTCTTCTTTTGAGGGAGCCTTGTCTTCGAATCTTACAAAGACAGCGCCCATGTGACCGTTTGAAACGGGAACTCTTATGCACTGAGCTGTGAAGTTAGGTTCAGAGGCTGTTTTGATAACGCCGTCTTCAACTTTACCCCAGATTTTAAGGGGCTCCTGTTCGCTCTTTTCTTCTTCTCCGCCGATGAAGGGGATAACGTTGTCTATCATTTCGGGCCATGTCTCAAATGTTTTGCCAGCGCCTGAAATCGCCTGATATGTGCATACAAGTACGTCTTTTACCTTGTAGCCTGCTTTATCAAGGGGATAGATAGCGGGAACATAGCTTTGAAGTGAGCAGTTTGATTTAACAGCGATAAATCCGCGTTTTGTGCCCAGACGCTTTCTCTGGTCAGCGATAACAGCTGTATGAGCGGCGTTGAGCTCAGGAACAACCATTGGAACGTCGGGAGTGAATCTGTGAGCACTGTTGTTTGAAACAACCGGGCATTCAGCCTTTGCGTATTTCTCTTCGAGAGCCTTGATCTCATCCTTTTTCATATCAACCGCGCAGAAAACAAAATCAACAAGAGAAGCGATTTTTTCTATATCAGCTGTTGCGTCAAAAACGATGAGCTTTTTTACTTTTTCGGGCATGGGAGTGGGCATGCACCAGCGTGAGCCGACAGCCTCTTCATAAGTTTTGCCTGCCGAACGGGGGCTTGCGGCAACAAGCACCGGCTCAAACCAGGGGTGATTTTCGAGAAGAGAAATAAATCTCTGGCCGACCATACCTGTGGCGCCTATAACGCCTACATTGAATTTTTTCATAACAATTACCTCTTATCTGAAAAAAACTATTGTTTTTTTAACCGTATTGCAATATAATATACAGGTTAAGAATTCGTTATATATTACCATTTTAGTTTTGATACGTCAATGTTTTTGTTTTATAAATTTATAAATTTTCCTAAATTTTTTATATAAGAGGTTATTTTTGATGAAAACAAGCGATTTTTTCTATGATTTACCCGAGGAACTTATAGCTCAGCATCCTGTTGAACCGCGTGATTCTTCGCGCCTTATGGTTCTTGATAAGGTTACAGGTGATATTGAGCATAAGCATTTTTATGATATATGCGACTATCTTAATGAGGGTGACTGCCTCATTCTCAATGATACAAGAGTTCTTCCCGCGAGAATTTACGGAGTCAAGGAAGAGACGGGCGCAAATGTTGAATTTCTTCTTTTAAACTGCATTGAGCAGAATGTCTGGGAGGTTCTTGCTGGCCCCGGTAAGAGAGCGAAGCAGGGAACCGTCTTTACATTCGGTGACGGCATTATGAAAGCGGAAATTCTTGAAGTGCTTGACAACGGCAACAGAATCGCAAAGTTTTCCTATGAAGGAAATAATTTCTATGATGTTCTTGACAGAATCGGCGAAATGCCGCTTCCGCATTACATAACTGAGAAGCTTGAAAATAAAGAGCGATATCAGACTGTTTATTCCAAAGAGCTTGGCTCCGCGGCCGCTCCGACGGCAGGACTTCATTTTACCCCTGAACTGCTTGAAAAAATAAAAGCAAAGGGTGTAAAAATCGGGTTTGTTACGCTTCATGTAGGTCTCGGTACATTCAGACCTGTAAAGGCTGATAAAATTGAAGACCATAAGATGCATTCAGAGCATTACAGTATCCCCGAAGAAACGGCTGATCTTATTAATGAGACAAAGGCAAACGGTGGTCGTGTCATCGCTGTAGGCACTACCTGCACGCGTACGCTTGAGTCTGTCTGTCAGGCAAAGGGATGTGTGTGTGCTTATGATGACTGGACAAGCATTTTTATATATCCCGGTTATGAATTCAAGTGTATTGATGCTCTTCTGACCAATTTCCATCTTCCCGAAAGTACGCTGATTATGCTTGTAAGCGCTTTCTGCGGATATGATAATACCATGAACGCATATAAAACAGCGGTTGACGAGAGATACAGATTTTTTTCTTTCGGAGACGCCATGTTAATCGCTCACAGAGATTAAATAACTCAAAGATTAGAGGATTCGGAATGTTAAAGATTTTAAAAAAAGAAGGGTTTGCCAGAAGAGGCGAATTCGTAACTCCGCACGGAACTGTTCAGACTCCCGCTTTTCAGAACGTCGCAACCTGCGGAGCTATAAAGGGCGGGCTTGACGCGTATGATTTAAAAAATATCGGCTGTCAGGTTCAGCTGTGCAATACATATCATCTTCACGTAAGACCAGGTGACGAGCTGGTTAAGGAGATGGGCGGTATAAGAGAATTTACGGGCTGGAAAGGCCCTGTACTGACCGACAGCGGCGGATTCCAGGTTTTTTCTCTTGCGAAGCTTCGTAAAATTAAAGAAGAGGGCGTTACTTTCAACTCCCACGTTGACGGCAGAAAGATATTTATGGGACCCGAGGAAAGCATGAGAATTCAGTCAAATCTTGCCTCGACAATCGCCATGGCCTTTGACGAATGTGTTGAAAATCCCGCAACATACAAGTATGCGAAGGAGTCCTGTGAGCGTACTGTGCGCTGGCTCATTCGCTGTAAGGATGAAATGGAACGTCTTAAGGCTCTTCCCGATACACTGAATAAAGAGCAGTTGCTTTTCGGAATTAATCAGGGCTGCACTTTTGATGATTTAAGAATAGAAAATATGCAGAAGATTGCCGAGCTTAATCTTGACGGATATGCAATCGGCGGACTTGCAGTAGGCGAGCCCAAGGAGGATATGTACAGAGTAATCTCCGCCATAGAGCCGTATATGCCGCAGGATAAAATCAGATATCTTATGGGTGTCGGAACTCCCGGCAATATTCTTGAAGGTGTCAGCAGAGGCGTCGACCTGTTTGACTGCGTAATGCCGTCAAGAAACGCAAGGCACGGTCATCTGTTCACAATGAACGGTATTATCAATATTAATAACGCAAAATATGAAAAGGATGATACACCCATTGAAGAAGGCTGTAACTGTCCCACCTGCCAGAGACATTCTAAAGCGTTTATCCGACATCTTTTCAAGGCGAAAGAGATACTTGCTCTGCGCCTTTGTGTAACGCACAATCTTTATTTTTATAATACGCTTATGGAGAAAATACGTTACAATCTTGATAACGGTACTTTTACCGAATTTAAAGATAAGTACGTTGACATACTTGATACAAGAATATAAAATTTAACGAGGTGTTTATATGTTTATTTCATTCATTAACAAAGTATTGGCCGTAATTCTCGTGCCGATTCTTACGCTGAGCTTTTCTCCCGTTATGCTTATAAAGCAGATTGTATGGAAACCCGAGGAGCTTATTTCTATTGCTGATATCGTTGATAAAGACGATCCCGTATATCTTACCGCTCACAGAGGTGTTACTGCTGTGGCTCCTGAAAATACGATTCCCGCTTATGAAAAAGCTGTTGAACTCGGCTACTATACTGCTGAATGTGATATTCGCCTTACAAAAGACAATGTATGGGTTCTCAGCCATGGTGACGACCTTAACAAGCGTTTCTGGCAGTTCGGCAATGTAAGTGATTTTACATATGATGAGCTTCTGACATATAAGTACAAAAACGGTACGAATTTCTGGAAGTATGACGACCTTAAAATCCCGACACTTGACGAATTCCTTGATGTTTTTGTCGGCAGCAAGACAAGACCTCAGATTGAAATCAAGGGCGATAATTATGATTTGCTTTATGTTGTTATAGATAAAGTAAAAGAAAAAGGCCTTGAAGACAGCGCAATAATAATTTCTTTTGACCTTGAACAGCTTAAAGTAATAAACTCTCTTGATAAAAATATTGAATTGTGGTATCTTGTTGATGAGATTACCGAGGATAATATTGCCGAAGCAAAGGCTGTCGGTGATAATGTATGGCTTTCAGCTAACTTTGACGAAAATACTCAGCAGTCAATTCAGCTTGCAATAGATAATGATATAAACGTATCATACTGGACCGTCAACACGCTTGAAGACGCTCAGATGCTTTATGATATGGGCGTCAGATATATTGAAACAGATATTCTCTGCAATTAAGAAAGGATGTTTTGTATGGATAAGAAGTTAAGAATAGGCTTTATCGGATGCGGCGCGATTGCTAATCATAAGCATCTTCCCGCTCTTAAGCAGATTGAAGAGGTTGAAGTTGTTGCTTTCTGCGATATCATTGAGGAAAGAGCAATCGAAACCGCTAAGGAATTCGGTGTTGAGGGCGCCAAAACCTATGTTGATTATAAAGAACTTTTAAAGGATGAGAGTATAGATGTTGTTCATGTATGTACTCCCAACCGTTCTCATAGCTTTATTTCAGTTGACGCTCTTCACGCAGGCAAGCACGTTATGTGTGAGAAACCTATGGCAATTAACGCCAAAGAGGCCAAGGCAATGGTTGACGCCGCTAAAGAGACAGGCAAAAAGCTTACTATCGGCTATCAGAGCAGATTCAGAAAAGACTCTCAGTATCTTAAAACCTGCTGCATGAATGACGAGCTCGGCGAGATTTATTATGCAAAGGCTCACGCACTCAGACGTCGTGCTGTTCCTACATGGGGCGTATTCCTTAATGAATATGAGCAGGGCGGCGGTCCGCTTATTGATATAGGCACTCATGCTCTTGACCTCACACTCTGGATGATGGATAACTACGAGCCCAAAATGGTTATGGGCAGCGTTTATAAAAAGCTCGGTCAGCAGACTGGTACAGCGAACGCTTGGGGCGACTGGGATGTTGAAAAATACACTGTTGAAGACTCCGCTTTCGGTTATATCGTAATGAAAAACGGCGCTACAATCGTTCTTGAGTCAAGCTGGGCGCTCAACACTCTTGATGTATGTGAAGCGGCGACATCACTCTGCGGAACAAAAGCCGGCGCTGACATGAGAGATGAACTCAGACTCAACTATGTTAAGAACAATCTTCAGGTTGTTGAAAAACCCAACCTTGAAGTGGGCGGTGTTGCGTTCTTTGACGGTAAGTCAGCCAGCCCCGCGGCAATCGAAGCGAGATGCTGGATTGACTCAATTCTTTATGATAAAGATGTTGTTACAAAGCCCGAGCAGGCATATGTAGTAACACAGATTCTTGACGCGATTTATGAATCAGGCAAGACCGGAATGCCTGTAATCTTTGATTAATATTAAAATAAATCAATAATTTACATAAATTAGTCATTGACAAAAGGTACTTTTAGGTTTATTATACTTAAAAATAATCAAATGCAGTGATGATATTAAGCTGTTAGGGCAAATTTTTCAGAGAGCCGCTGTACGGTGTGAAGCGGTAAAAATCCTTATCAGTTGTCTCGTATCGGAGCAGAGTCCCTGAAATCAGTAGGGGGTTACGGGTGGTTCCGTTAAAAACCGGGGGCTTGTCAGAGCCTTGAGTGGCCGTTTTACGGCAATACGGGTGGTACCGTGGTTAATTTATTAATCATCCCGCAGAGATCGTCAGATTCCTGCGGGATTTTTTATGAAAAAGAGGTTGCATTATGAGAAAGATTTATGTTTCTGATTTTACATTAAAAGAACTTGCTTCTGAGAGAAAAATTCCTTTGCTTTTCAGAGAAAAAACGGCTATTGCAAAGTGTATTGATTCTTTTGGCGCTGACGCTGTTGAGCTCGCTGAAATAAAAAACGTCAAGGAAGATACGATAGTTTACAGAACTATTGCCGCGTCTGTTAAAAACAGCGCTGTATGTGTTCCTGTAGGCTTTTCCGCTCAGGGCGTTGAGGATGCATGGAACTGCATTAAAGATGCTGTTAAGCCCTGTCTTCAGGTTGCTGTTCCCACTTCAACGGTACAGATGGAATATTCATATCATCTTAAAGATAAAAAAATGCTTGTTAAAATTGAGGAGCTGTGCAAGGCTGCAAAGGCTAAATGCGATAATGTTGAATTTGTCGCTCTTGACGCTACAAGAGCAGATGAAAAATTCCTCCTCAGCGCATGCAAAACAGCTTGTGACAGCGGTGCTGCTGCTGTTACTGTTTGCGATGACGCAGGTATCTGTATGCCGTCTGAATTTTCAGAAATAGTAAAAAAAGTTAAAGCTGAGTGCGGAGTTCCTGTATATATTCAGGTGTCTGACAATATCAATATGGCAGTTGCCATTGCCGCTGACGCTGTTATTGCCGGCGCGGACGGTGTTAAAACAGCTGTAACAGGCAAAAAAGTCCTTCTTACAGATGAATTTGCTGATGTTGTATCAGTAAAAGGTGATTCACTCGGAATCTGCACAAATCTTCATACAACCGAAATACACAGAGACATAAATGAAATGCTCAAAAATGTAAATCAGAATACAGACAGTGAAAATAATAATGAAACAGAAAACGATAAATCAGATGTATTTCTTGATTCATCAACAACTCTTTCTCAGCTCAGCGATGCTGTTGCCGATCTCGGTTATGACCTCTCCGATGAAGACACAGGCAAAGTTTATAAAGCTCTTATGAGAGTTTGCGAAAAGAAAAACTGCGTTGGCGTTAAAGAACTTGAGGCACTTATCGCTTCATCTGCAATGCAGGTACCGTCAACTTATCATCTTAAAAGCTATAACACTACAAGCGGCAATCTTATTAACGCTATGGCTTCAATCACTCTCACCAAGGATGATGACGAGCTCAGCGGTGTAAGCATCGGCGACGGTCCGATTGACGCCGCATTCCGTGCTATTGAAAATATTATTGGCTTCCATTATGAGCTTGATGAATTCCAGATTCAGGCTGTTACAGAGGGCAAGGATTCTATCGGTTCATCATTTGTAAGGCTAAGAAGCAACGGAAAATTATATTCAGGCAACGGCATATCAACAGATATTGTCGGAGCGAGTATCCGCGCTTATATTAACGCGTTAAACAAAATCGTTTTTGAGGAGAACTGAAATGAAACTCACATTTTCAACAAAAAATGTCAGAAGAAATTCTTTTATTGAAATGTGTAAATTTGCATATGACTACGGATATGCGGGATTTGAGATTTATGACGCCCGTACCGAAAGAAAAAGTCACAGCGACAGCATTTTAAGAAGCGAGAATTTTTCAGACGCAAAAAGAAAGCTGAATAACAGAGGACTTTCTGTTTCTGCGATTACATTTCCGTATTCTCCCGATGATAAGGATGTTCCGGATAATTCTCTTGTTCAGTATGTCGAGATGGCGAAGAACTCCGGAATTGAAATCATAATCGTATCATTCAGCGGAAAGCCCGATTATGATGAGCTTGCAAAAAAGCTTGTTCCGGCTGTTGAAAGAGCAGAGGGAACCGATGTTGAGATCTTATTTGAAACAAGCGGCTATCTTGCTGAAACAGAGAATGTTATTGATTTGATTCAGTATTTCGGTACAGGTGTTCTGGGCGCCGCGTGGAATGTCAGAGAGACTTATTTTAATGCCGGAGAATCCTCTGAAACAACAATTAAGAATCTCGGCGCATACATCAGATATGTCCGTCTCGGTGACAGAAAGGGCGACACTGATGTTCTTATCGGCGAGGGCGAGCTTCCTGTAAGGAATTTTATTGACGCTCTCCGTTCGCTTAACTATGAGGGTTTTATCTGCGCTGACTGGAACAGTGAAATTCAGGATCCCGATATAGTTCTTACTCATTTCAGCAACTATATGTCTGTTTTTGATAAGGAGAAAAAAGAAAGCGGACAGCTTTACTATAACCGTTCAAGAACAGGTACTTTCCCGTGGAAGAAATATGACGTAATCGACAAGACATTTTCACAGGTTCTTGACTGCATGGCTGAGCGTTATCCCGACCAGCTTGCGTTTAAATATACAACACTTGATTATACCCGCACTTATGCTCAGTTCAGAAAAGATGTTGACCGTGTAGCCGCTTCGCTGATTTCTCTCGGTGTTAAGCCGGGTCATCATGTAGCCATTTGGGCAACGAACGTTCCCGCATGGTATCTTACATTCTGGGCGACAACCAAAATCGGCGCTGTTCTTGTTACAGTAAACACAGCGTATAAAATTCACGAGGTTGAGTATCTGCTTCGTCAGTCTGACACTCATACACTTGTTATGATTAAAGACTGCAAGGATACAAATTACGCCGAGATAATGCAGGAGCTTTGTCCTGAGCTTGAAACGCTTAAGCCGGGTAAGCCGCTTTTCTCAAAGAATCTTCCGTTTTTAAGGAACATTGTAACAGTTGATTTTTCAATGAACGGCTGTCTCACGTGGGAAGAGATGCTTGACAGGTCTGATCTTGTTCCTCAGGAAGAGGTAAGAAGAAGAGCGTCAATGGTCAGCCCCGACGATGTATGCAATATGCAGTATACTTCCGGTACAACAGGCTTCCCCAAGGGCGTAATGCTTACACATAATAATATTATTAATAACGGTAAGATTATCGGCGACAGAATGGACCTTTCAACTGCTGACAGAATGATGATTCAGGTTCCCATGTTCCACTGCTTCGGCATGGTTCTCTCCATGACATCGACTCTTACTCACGGTGGTACAATCAGTCCGCTGCCGTACTTTTCACCGAAATCATCACTTTCCTGCATTAACAACGAAAAAATAACGTGCTTTAACGGCGTTCCCACAATGTTCATTGCTATGTTTAACCATGAGGATTTTGCCAAAACTGATTTTTCATATATCAGAACAGGAATTATGGCAGGTGCCAACTGTCCGCCCGAGCTTATGAGACGTGCCGCTGATGAAATGAATATGAAAGAAATCATCAGTGTTTACGGTCAGACAGAGTCTTCTCCGGGATGCACAATGGGCGAGGTTAACGAAGATATTGATCACCGTGTTGATACGGTCGGAAGTGCTTTCCCCGGTGTTGAATGTAAAATCATTGACCCCGAAACTGGAAATGAGCTTCCCGACGGTGAGAGCGGTGAATTCGTAGCACGCGGATTCAATATCATGAAGGGCTATTATAAAATGCCTGAGGCTACCGCCAAAGCTATAGATAAAGACGGCTGGCTTCATTCGGGTGATATCTGCTGCCGTACTTCCGACGGATACTATAAAGTTACAGGAAGACTTAAGGATATGATTATCCGCGGCGGAGAGAATCTTTATCCCCGTGAGATTGAGGAATTTTATCTTACCAATCCCAAAATCCGTGATGTTCAGGTTATAGGCGTTCCCGATGAAAGATACGGCGAAGAGGCCTGCGCGTGGATTATTCTTCATAAGGGCGAAGAAGCTGATGAAGATTATATGCGTGAATTCGGTAATTCTCATATCGCAAGACATAAGGTTCCCCGTTATTTCAGGTTTGTCGACAGCTTCCCGATGAATGCGGCAGGCAAAATTCTTAAATATAAAATGAGAGAGGAATCAATAGATATCCTCGAACTCAAAAAATAAACAGTTTTTTACTTACTATTTTTCAGCTAAACTATAGACAATAGGTAAAAAACTTGATAAAATATCATTATGCTGAATGGAGAAGTTTATATGAACATACTTCTTGATAATCTTTGGATTGTAAGTCTTACAGCTTCAATTATTGCGCTTATCTTTGTCGGTATTCAGGCTAAGAAAGTACTTGGATTTGACGAAGGTACTGACGAAATGAAAAGAATAAGCCGTGCGATTCGTTCCGGCGCCAATGCTTTTCTGAAAAGGCAGTACAAAACTGTAGGTATATTTTTTGCAGTTATGGCTGTAGTTATCGGTGTAATGGCTGCGTTGGGTATGCTCACATGGTACGTTCCCTTTGCGTTCCTTACAGGCGGTTTTTTCTCAGGTCTCAGCGGATTTATCGGTATGAAAATTGCTACTGCGTCAAATAACCGTACTGCAGCTGCCGCGCGTGAGGGGCTAAACAGAGGCCTCAGAGTTGCTTTTTCCGCAGGCTCTGTTATGGGATTTACAGTTGTAGGTCTCGGACTTCTTGATATTTCAATATGGTATTGTCTTCTTAAGATTTGCTTCCATGAGACTCTTGAGGTTATTACAGCCACAATGATTACCTTCGGTATGGGGGCTTCTTCAATGGCTCTTTTTGCCCGTGTAGGCGGCGGTATCTTTACAAAGGCCGCTGATGTCGGTGCTGACCTTGTAGGTAAGGTTGAAGCGGGAATTCCCGAGGATGACCCGAGAAATCCTGCCGCTATTGCTGATAATGTAGGTGATAACGTAGGCGACGTAGCCGGTATGGGCGCCGACCTTTATGAAAGCTATGTTGGCTCTATTCTTTCCACCTGTGCGCTCGGCGTTGTTGCTTTTAATCAGATTGAGTCAATCGACCGCACAAAAGCTGTTGCGCTTCCGCTTATTATGGCGGCTATCGGTGTTATATGCTCACTCATAGGCACTTTCTTTGTCAAAACAAAAGAAGAGGCTTCACAGCGTCAGCTTCTTAAAGCTCTCAGCAGAGGCACTAATTTCGCGGCTGTTACAACAGCTGTTATAAGCTTTTTTGCCGTATGGTATTTATTCGGACTTGATTATTACGGAATTTATCTTGCTATTCTTTCGGGACTTGCGGCCGGTGTTGCCATAGGCAAGGTTACCGAATATTATACATCTGATACTTATAAGCCTACTCAGAAGCTCGCCGCTTCTTCAGAAACGGGAACGGCCACTCTCGTTATCAGCGGTCTTTCTCTCGGTATGATGAGTACGCTTCTTCCCATCGTTATTGTCGGTGTTGCGATTATTCTCGCGTTTTTCTGCTCAACTAATCTTACAGGCAACGCGGGTAACGCTGAGCTTGGTCTTTACGGCATTTCAATCGCTGCGGTCGGCATGCTTTCCACTCTCGGTATAACTCTCTCAACTGACGCATACGGTCCTGTTGCAGATAATGCAGGCGGTATTGCTCAGATGTCAGGTCTTCCGGAGGGTGTAAGAAACAGAACGGACGCACTTGATTCTCTCGGCAATACAACAGCCGCAACAGGCAAGGGCTTTGCCATAGGCTCCGCCGCTCTTACGGCGCTTGCACTTATTGCTAATTTTGTTGAGAAGCTCGGTGAAAAAGGTCTTGTCGCCGGTAAGGATTTCCAGCTGAGTCTTATGGACCCTCCCGTTCTTGTCGGCGTATTTATCGGCGCTATGCTTCCTTTCCTTTTCTCAGCGCTTACTATGAGTGCTGTCGGTCGTGCGGCGCAGAGCATTGTTATTGAAGTTCGCCGTCAGTTTAAGGCAATTCCCGGTCTTCTTGAAGGCAAAAAGGGTGTTGAGGCCGACTACGCTTCCTGTGTTGACCTCTGCTCAAAGAGTTCTCTTAAAGAAATGATTCTCCCTGCTGTTGTAGGTATCATATCTCCTGTTATTGTGGGTGTACTTCTCGGCGGCAGCGGTGTTATAGGTCTTCTCTGCGGTTCAACAGCGTCAGGCTTTATCATGGCTATTTTTATGTCAAATTCAGGCGGCGCGTGGGATAACGCAAAGAAATATATTGAAGCCGGCAATCACGGCGGCAAGGGCTCTGAACAGCATAAGGCCGGTGTTGTTGGCGACACAATCGGTGACCCGTTTAAAGATACATCGGGCCCCGCAATCAACATACTTATAAAGCTTATGAGTATGGTTTCCATTGTTTTTGCAGGTTTAATAGCGAAGGGCGGTATTTTCTGATACTTCACTTGCTGTGAACCTTTATCGCTTAGGCGGTTAAATTTATAGAAGGAGCTGCAAAAAATGAAAAAATCAAAAATGTTTAAAAAGATTGTTTCAGTTGTTCTTTGCGTTATGATTCTTTTCGGCTCAATAGGTATTTCAACCTCAGCTGAGAGTGCATTCGTTTCAGGCGCAAAGGATATCGGTGCAAATGTTCTTGACAATGTTCTTGCAACATTGAGTGTTTCCCTTGACAGAGGTCTTACACTTCTTCTCAACGGCGTGCTTAATGTTATCAATCTTAAGAGCAAGGGCATCGAGGATGTTTCAACCTACAAAAATGAACTTGCTGAGAAGTACTCAGGCCATGACAAGTTTGTTGACGAAGCTGCTGACGGTGCTCAGTTCAGCCTCGGTTATGACAAGCGCTCAATCATGCCCGAAGATTTTTACGATGCAACATATTACAAATACGGCGCATCAGGTCTTGGCCCACTTATTGATTACGGCGTAGAAATCAATAAGACCGCTGCTGACCTTTCTGAGTATTATGCAGACCAGTATGCTGAGAAGAACGGCCTCACTCAGGAGGAGCGTGACGAAGCTGCTGCTCAGCTCAGAGAAAGATATGCTGCTGACATTCTCAGTGTACGCACAATCTGCCTTGACGATTCAAGAGGTAAGGTTCTTGTTGCCGCTGTTGACTGCATCGGTATGACTAACGCAAGCCAGAATGAGATTCTCAAGCTCATTGACGCTTACTGCAAAGAAAACGGCATTGATGATATTGTCAGCGTAAACGTTTGCGCAACACATACACACAGCGGTATTGATACACTCGGTATCATGCAGTGTGTTGGTCAGGTTATCGACGGTTCTCTTATCGATAAGGCTTTAAAGGGCGAAGAGAATACTGTTCCTGATGATAAATATATGAAGTACCTTTACAAAACTGTTGCTGATTCAATGATTGAAGCTTACAACAACATGGAAAAAGGTGACCTTTACTTCGCAAAAGACGATTCAGAAGTTTCATACACAAATGAAAACGGCGAAGAAGTATCATTTAACTTCTTCCAGGGCAGCAATGATGTTGTTGATTTCATTCCCGAAATCTATAAGCTTACATTCGTTCCCGAAAATGATGAGGCAAAGAAAACTGTTATCGCTAACTTCGCAACTCACCCCGAAAAGGTTGGCGTAAGCAGCGCTGAAGAAATTACTCCCATGGTTTCCGCTGACTTCATTCCTTATATGGAGCAGAGAATTCAGATGGCTGAGGATGACTGCAACTTTATCTTCCTTAACTCTGCAATCGGTTCATTCATTAAGATGAGCTTCGGCAGTGCAAATGAGATGTACAGACAGTGCTATGAAGACGGAAAAAATCCTCTTTTTGATACTACATATGAAAACCGTTCAATGAGATACGGTGTTGTTATCGGTGATTACATTGCTGATATTGAGCAGGGCGAAAAGGTTGACCCCATCCTCAATGTTGCAACAAAAGATATCACTGTTAAGTGCGATAATCCCGTTATCAGACTTCTTGCTCTTGTACGTATGACAAATAACGTTATTCTTACAGATGATCAGAACAGCGTTTATACAGTTACAAATGTAGGATATATGGAAATCGGCAAAAACATAAAAATCTTTATGTGCCCTGGAGAAATGAACCCCGAGGTTATCCATACTGATGACCATATGCTCACAAGCAAGTACTCAATCACTAAAGATGACTTTATGTATGAGCCTCTTACATCATATTTTGACGAGACAGACGATGTTCTCTGCTTCGGTCTTATGAACGATATGGCAGGCTACATTGACCCCGATAACGACTATTCACTTGTTGTTCTTCGTTTCAATGATTACGGTCAGCCCGAGGGTGAGTATGCGTTCAACGCTAACTTCAACGCATGGCTCTTCTCATATTCATCAGATACAGCTTCTACTCTTGTAGGTAACTTCCTCGGTCTTGTAGACGCTTCCAACGGCGTTGAGCCTCAGGAGGTTCTCACAAAGGATTACGGAAGAGTTATTCCTCATTTCTTAAAGTTCATCCTCGATATTATTTATAATATCCTTGAAGTTTTCGGAATTAAGTTCTGATAAAAAAGCAGGCGGTAACTTCGGTTACCGCCTGTATATTTTTATAACATATAATGTTTTTTCAATGACTTTGAATTTTATTTCAAAACCTTCATACTCAAAGCCGTAAATTCTTTCAGGGTCATTCTGATATGACGGTCTCGGGTCCTGCGCGAGAATTTCAGTTAAAACTGTAATGAATTCATCGGAAAAATCGTTTTTTATATTTTCATCAATAACCACATCAAGACTGTAGTCCTTGACTTCTTCGGCGAATCCGCCTATGGCGTCGGGAATACAATCCACATTCGGCAGATATGGTTTGATATCGAGAATCGGCGTTCCGTCAGCAAGGTCAGCGCCGCTGACATGGATTACACTTCCGTATTCCGACGTTTCTTCAATTCTGTCAATTTTTACGCATGACAGTCCGATAGGATTAGGTCTGAAAGGGGAACGCGTTGCGAAAACACCCATTCGCTTATTTCCGCCAAGCCTCGGAGGTCTTACGGTCAGAGAATTACTCTCTGCCGACTGGTTAAATTCCCATATCAGCCATAGGTGAGAATATCCCTCAAGACCCCGGATTGCATCCGGATTTCTGAACTCAGGCTCAAAAATAATCTGAGCTTTCAGCCCTTCAATTAAATTACTCTGACGCGGAATTCCGAATTTTGTAGGGAATCCGCTTTTTATTTTTGCTATAGTTTTCATGTCAGATTTCATAATCGGCGCAGACTCTGTCTGTTATTACGGAGTGAACAAATTTTTTAACCTCAAGATGCGCAGGATGAATCTGGTAGCCGTCAAGCGCTTCTTTTGAATTGAAAACAGAATACAGAGCAATGTCAAATCCTTTTGGATTATAATTAAAACCTACCTCCGCACTTATGAGTCCGGGTACTACGCCGACAAGTGAAGTGAGAAGCTCTCTCATTTTTTCCATATTTTTCTGCTTACTTTCATCTTCTCTGACACGCCATAAAACAATATGCTTAACCATAAAAAATTACCTCTTTAAAAATTAATCTGTATATTTTTAAATAATTATATCAGAATAATTATGCAAATACAAGTCAGCGTTATCTTAATTTATTATCGGAGGCAAATATGAAAAGATTAGTTTCAATTATTATGTCCGCTGTTTTGATTTTTTCACTTGCGGCCTGTTCAGGTAAAAACAAGAAAGAAACACTTGAAATATATTTTTTGAATTTCAAGCCCGAAATTGCGGATATTTATAAAGAAATTGCCGCAAAATATAAAGAGGAAAAAGGTGTTTCGGTTAAGGTTGTTACTGCCGCAAGCGACACATATGAAACAACTCTCAAATCTGAAATCGCAAAGAATGATGCACCTACTATTTTCCAGATTAACGGCCCCGTGGGTTTTCAGTCATGGAAGAGCTACTGCCTTGATTTGAAGGACACACAGTTATATAAACATCTTATTGATAAAGAACTTGCAGTAAAAGAAAACGGCGGTGTGTACGGTATTCCTTATGTTGTTGAGGGATACGGTATCATATATAACAATGCGATTATGGATAAATACTTTAAGTTGTCTGATAAAGCCGTAAGCATTAGCTCTGCAGAAGAAATAAAGAATTTTTCAACTCTTAAAAGTGTTGTTGAGGATATGACCAGGCATAAAAAAGAGCTGGGAATTGAAGGTGTTTTTGCATCAACATCAATGAGCGGCGGCGAAACATGGCGCTGGGATTCACATCTGGCGAGCGTTCCTTTTTATTATGAGATGAAAGGTCTTGACAGCGCAAAAAGTACTGTTTCAACAGCCTATGACGCTAATGAAATTGAGTTTAAATACAGCGATAATTTTAAAAATCTGATTGATTTATATACAGATAATTCCGTAAGTGCAAAGAGTGTTCTCAGCGGAAAATCTGTTGAAGATTCAATGTCTGAGTTTGCTTTGGGCAAGGCGGCAATGGTGCAGAACGGAAACTGGGCGTGGTCTCAGATAAGCAATGTTTCGGGCAATACTGTTAAAGAAGAAAATATCAGATTTATGCCGCTGTACACAGGTGTAAACGGTGAAGAAAATCAGGGACTATGTATAGGAACTGAAAATTATTTTTCAATTAACAGCAAGGTCTCGGAGGAAAAACAGCAGGCTTCTATAGATTTTCTGACATGGCTTTTCACAAGTGAAACGGGTAAAAAGTATGTAACGGAAAAGCTTGAATTTATTACGCCTTTTGACACTTTTGATGATGACGAAAGACCGTCCGACCCACTTGCGCGTCAGGTAATCGACTGGATGGAAAGAGATGTTGAAACTATTGACTGGACATTTAATTCTTTCCCGAATCTTGAATTTAAAAATCAGTTCGGCGACGCGCTTCTTGAATACTTGCAGGGTACACAGCCCTGGAATTATGTTAAGGAAACTGTTGTAAAATCCTGGAAAGAACAGCGCTCATAATTATTGAATCGGTGGTGAATTTATGCGATTAAAAAAGTACTTTCCTGTCTTTGTAATGCCTACTCTGATAGCGTTTATCATTGCATTTGTTGTTCCCTTTCTGATGGGACTTGTGCTTTCTTTTACAGAATTCACCACCGTGCTTGATGCTCAGTGGGCGGGAATACAGAATTATGTAAAAGCGTTTTCAAATGATGATTATAAAAATGCGCTTTGGTTTACAGTGAAGTTTTCGATTGTTTCGGTTGTTACTGTTAATATAATTGCTTTTTTGCTTGCATCTCTTCTTACTAAAGGGCTTAAAGGTACAAATGCATTCAGAACAGTATTTTTCATGCCGAATCTTATCGGCGGCATCGTACTCGGTTATATCTGGCAGCTGATACTGAACGGCGTTCTTCATTACTTCGGAGTTACGATAACCTATGACCCGAAGTACGGCTTCTGGGGACTTGTTCTGCTGATGAACTGGCAGCTGATTGGCTATATGATGGTGGTTTATATTGCAGGAATGCAGAATATCCCGGGAGATTTGCAGGATGCTGCAAAGGTTGACGGTGCAGGAGGATGGCAGACGCTGAAAAATGTTACTATTCCTCTTGTAATGCCGAGCATAACTATCTGTATGTTTCTGACGATAACAAACTCTTTTAAGCTCTTTGACCAGAATCTTGCTCTTACTGCCGGAGCTCCGTCGAGAAAAACAGCTATGCTTGCTCTTGATATATATAATACGTTTTACGGCAGAGCAGGCAGTGAGGGCGTAGGTCAGGCGAAGGCTGTTATCTTTTTTATAATAGTTGCCGCTATAGCATTTTTACAGCTTAATTTTACAAGAAAAAAAGAGGTGGAGCAGTAATGCAGAAAAAAGGAATATTTTCAAAAATATTATCATATATTTTTCTGGTATTCGCCGCGTTTGTTTTTTTAGCTCCTGTGTTTATCGTTTTAATGAATTCATTTAAAAGTAAATTTCACATAAGCGATACTCCTTTTAAACTGCCTGACAGCGTGACATTTGAAGGCCTCAAAAACTATACGCAGGGCGTTGCAAAAACAGGATTTTTTCAGGCATTCGGATGGTCATTGTTTATAACAGTATTTTCTGTTGCGGCAATAGTTTTCTTTACATCAATGACGGCGTGGTACATTACGAGACATAAGACAAAGTTTACATCAACTTTATACTATGCTTTTGTTTTTTCAATGATTGTTCCTTTTCAGATGGTTATGTTTACACTTACCAAAACAGCTAATTCTTTGTCCCTTGATAATCCTGTCGGATTAGTAATTGTATATCTCGGATTTGGCGCAGGACTTTCGGTTTTTATGTTCAGCGGTTTTGTAAAATCAATCCCTTTGGAGATTGAAGAAGCGGCAATGATTGACGGATGCAATCCTTTACAGACGTATTTCAGAATAGTTTTCCCCATATTAAAACCGACCGCTATTACTGTCGCAATTCTGAACGCAATGTGGATTTGGAATGATTACCTGCTGCCATATCTTCTTATAGGCAGTGAATATAAGACGATACCGATAGCCGTTCAGTATCTTAAAGGCGGATACGGTTCTGTTGACATGGGCGCGATGATGGCAATGCTTGTTCTTGCGATAATTCCGATAATAATTTTCTATCTTTTTTCTCAAAAATATATTATAAAAGGCGTTGCAGCCGGAGCCGTGAAAGGGTAATTATATGGCGAGTATTTCACTTAAAAATATTTCAAAAGTTTATGATGACGGTACAGTTGCCGTTAATGATGTTAATCTTGAAATTGAAAACAGAGAATTTATTATACTTGTCGGGCCGTCGGGCTGTGGAAAATCAACAACACTGCGAATGATAGCAGGCCTTGAAAATATATCAAAGGGCGAAATGAAAATCGGCGACAAGATTGTTAACGACATTGAGCCTAAAGACAGAAATATTGCAATGGTTTTTCAGAGTTACGCGCTTTATCCACACATGACCGTTTATAAAAATATGGCATTCGGGCTTGAACTCAGAAAAATCCCCAAAGATGAAATTGACAGAAGAGTCAAAGAGGCGGCAAAGATTCTTGATATTGAGCACCTTTTGAAACGTAAGCCCAAGGCTCTTTCGGGCGGTCAGCGTCAGCGTGTTGCTTTAGGCAGGGCAATGGTTCGCTCACCCGATGTATTCCTGCTTGATGAGCCTCTTTCAAATCTTGACGCAAAGCTCAGAACGGCAATGCGCACAGAAATAATTAAACTTCATAAACGCCTTGAAACAACCTTTGTTTATGTTACCCATGACCAGACCGAAGCAATGACAATGGGGGACAGGATTGTTGTTATGAAGGACGGAATTGTTCAGCAGGTGGATACACCCGAAAATCTTTATAATGACCCGTGCAATACTTTTGTTGCGGGATTTATCGGCTCACCCGGAATGAATTTTCTGCCGTGCAGATTTGACGGTAAAAATTCATTAAAGCTGAAAAACGGAAGTATTGCAATAGGTAATGAAAAACAGATTGATGCATTAAAAAATATGCCTGATAATGAGCTTACTCTCGGTATCAGACCCGAAGATATTATCGCTGACAGTGAGTATATTAAAAATAATCCCGATTCATGTATTGAAGCGAGAGTTGATGTTGTTGAACCTCTCGGCAGTGAAACCTATCTTTATCTTGATTTTTTATCTTCAAGAATTATTGCAAGAGTTGCACCGGGTAATCAGTATGAACCGGGGCAGGATATTTGTCTTGGTGTAAATAATAACAAACTTCATATTTTTAATTCTTCGTCGGGGATAAATGTCTTGACATTGAATTAAATCGGTTATAAAATAAGTAAGTACGTTTTGCGGCGTACTTACTTATGTCTATATTTTTTATTATACAGGAGTGTTGAAAATGGGAATTTTAGATAGTGAAGTAATCAAAGGCTTTGTCCGTCTTTGTGATGACGGATGGCAGCAGGGCTGGCATGAGAGAAACGGCGGCAACCTTACATACCGTATGAAAAAAGAAGAAGTTGAAGAATGCAAGCCTTATTTTAATTTTGATAAGCCCTGGGTTAATATGGGTGTTCAGGCTGACAATCTTGCAGGCGAATACTTCATGGCTACAGGTACAGGCAAATATTTCCGCAATATGATTCTTGACCCCGAAGCAAACATCTGTATTGTTGAAATTAACAGCGCAGGTGACAGCTACAGAATCGTCTGGGGACTTAAGAACGGCGGCGGCCCCACAAGCGAATTTCCCAGTCATTTCCTCAATCACAGTGTTAAGGCAAAAGAGACTGACGGCGCGGCAAGAGTTATTTATCACGCACATCCCACAAATATCATTGCTCTTACTTTTGTTCTTCCTCTTACAGATTCCGCATTTTCAAAGATTTTATGGCAGAGCATGACAGAGTGTCCCGTTGTTTTCCCCAAGGGCGTAGGCGTTGTTGAGTGGATGATTCCCGGCGGAGCAGAGATTGCTCTTAAGACAAGTGAGCTTATGAAAAAATACGATATAGTTGTATGGGCTCATCACGGTCTTTTTGTAATGGGTAATGATTTTGATTCCGCTTTCGGTCTTATGCACACAGTTGAAAAATCTGCAGAGATTTATGTAAGAATGCTCAGCACGGGTCTTCCCATGCTTCAGACAATTCCCGAAGATAAACTTGCCGACGTTGCAGAAGCATACGGCGGAAAGCTTGCTGAAAATCTTCTTTAATGATAATACGGGAGAACTGCAAAACGGTTCTCCCTTGATTTTTCAGGAGAATATATGAAAGAATACAGAATTTATGTAGGACTTAATGATAAAATAACACATAAACAGAAGTTTGACGAGTCTGTTTATCTGAGTGTTCTGAAAGTAATCTGCAAAAATTATGAAGTCGGTTTTTCTGTTACCAAAATTGACGGCGGATATTTCCACGAAGACGCGAGCTTTGTGAGCGAGAATGCTTTACAGCTTTTGTTTTTTGATGTTGAGCGCAATACGGTTAAAGAGATTGCTAAGGATTTATGCACGGCGTTTAATCAGGAAGCTGTTATCGTATCTGAGCAGGAGATTGACGTTGAGTTGATTAAAGGCGAAAATCTTGATATATAACAAATTACACGGTCGTTTTCGGCCGTGTCTTTTTTTGTGTTTCTGAATAATATGTAATGGAAATCAAAGAAAGGAGTGATAATATGTCGGTAATTTCAAATCTAATTTTTAATAATCAAAAGCATTATATAACTTCATCGTTTGGTAAAAGAAGTGTTATAAGTACTTCCGCAGGAAATACTCAGAGCTATCATCAGGGCACTGATTACGGCACATATGATAAGAAACTGCCTCAGTATGCAATAGAAGACGGCTATGTGTTTGATGCCGCACGCTCGTCATCTGACGGCGCAAACTATGTTTGGGTTATTTATCCGCGTGTCAAGCTCGCTATGCTTCACTATCATCTTGACAGCTATAAAGTAAAAGCCGGGCAGGCGGTAAAGAAAGGAACGCTTTTAGGTTATACGGGCAAAACAGGTCGTGCTACGGGGATTCATCTTCATCTTGGAATCAGAAATCTTTCATCAGCGTCGGATAATTCTGTAAGAAATATGACGTGGGATATTCTGAGAAAATATGAATATGTTGACCCTCAGCTTGTCAGA
>JAZUHE010000124.1:0-18718 GCA_045641565.1 Acutalibacteraceae bacterium
GACGGAATTCTGACATTCGAGCTCAACGCCAAGGGCAGAACTCCCGAGAGTCCAAACAGGATTTATGACTCGCTCAGCTTTGAACAATATGTGAGCAGAGCTTACGAAAGAGCAGTAAAATTCAAAGATATTTTTATAATGTCTCAGGAGGGGAAAGCATGATTTTCAGAGCGGCAGAAATTGAAGAGGCGGATGAATGCTATAAAATCCTCGACAGCGGCAGAGAGTATCAGAAATCACAGGGCTTTGAGCAGTGGCTGCCCGAGTATCCCTCACCCGAGACGGTGCCTCAGGATATAAGAGACGGCACGGCATTTGTTTTCGCTGACGAAAAAGGACTCATCGGGTACTGCGCTGTTGTGTTCAGCGGTGAACCAGCGTATCCGTGTATTGAGGGCGCGTGGCTGTCTGAGGAACCGTATGCTGTTGTACACCGCATTGCACTCGGAAACGGGCGCAGAGGAGAGGGGCTTTCTCACGAAGCCTTTGAGCTTATAAAAAAATACTGTGCTTCAAAAGGCGCATCTTCAGTCAGAATTGACACAATGAATGAGAATTCCGTTATGCGCCATGTTGTAACGCGTGAGGGATTTTCATATTGCGGAACTGTTTATTATAACGGAAGTCCGCGGCTTGCATATGAATATATACTGTAATTTCAGGGGACTTCCGCATTTAGCGCAGAACGAAAAGTAAAAACATAAACAAATGAAAAAGCAATTCTGAGATAATGTAAAGTATATCCGAAATTTCAGAATTGCTTATTTTTATATTTGAAGTAAAAAATGATTTACTTTTCTAACCGTTTTTTCGCCCTCTTGCGGTATCGCATACAGCTTCGGAGCGAAGAAAACGGTTTCTGCATCAAAATGCAACAGCCCTTAATATATTTATAAACTTACTGTTAAATATGGATTTATTTTCTTGAAAGCGTCAAAAATATATGATAGAATAAACTTGGATTAATTCGGTGATTTGTCCGTTTATATAAAATGCAGTGAGGTAAAAATATGAAGAAAAGAGAAAAAAGGCCGACAAAGCTCGGCAGGTTTATAAATGAAAATATTTACATTATGCTGGCTTTTATCTGCTCGGCCGCAATAATGATGATTGTTTATGTCTGCAACGATATTATTCCGTTCGGCAATCATACTGTGCTGAGGATGGACCTTTTCCATCAGTATGGTCCGCTTTTCGCTGAGCTTTATGACCGTCTTACGGGACTGAAAAGCTTTGCCTATTCCTGGACATCCGGCGGCGGCAGCAGCTTTTTAGGCAACTATTATAACTATCTCTCAAGCCCTGTCGCACTGATTATTCTGCTTTTCGGGCATGAAAGAATTCCCGAATCTATCGGCGCCATGGTGCTTATCAAAAACGCGCTTGCCGCTTCCACAATGGCGTATTACCTTAAAAAGTCCTTTAAAAAGAACGATTTTACAGTTTCGGCGTTCGGTATAATGTATGCCTTCTGCGGCTTCTTCATCGCCTATTACTGGAATATTATGTGGATTGACGCCATGTATCTTCTTCCGCTGGTCGTTCTTGGGATTGAGAAGCTTATTAACGAAAACAAGGCAAAGCTTTATGTGATTTCTCTTGCGATTACATTCCTTGCGAATTATTACATGGCATTTATGGTTTGCGTTTTTGCTCTTATTTATTTCTTTGTATATTATTGCTCAAATTACTCCGCAACGGATTTTACAAGAGAGCCTAAAAAATATGTCAATAAAAAAGGCGAGGTCAGCTCGGATATTTTTGACAGCATAAAAAAATCCCTTTTCCTGAACAGGGGAATTGTTTTCGGATTCTGCTCGATTCTTTCCGCCGCGCTGGCAGCTTTTGCGCTGATACCCACATATCTCATTCTTAAAAACTGCTCGGCAACATCGGGCGTGATGCCTACGGAGCTTACCACATACAACGTAATATTTGACTTCCTTGCGAATCATCTGGCGTCTGTTGTGCCCACAATCAGAAGCAGCGGAGACCTTGTTGTGCCCAACGTTTACTCGGGCATGCTTACGATTCTGCTTCTTCCTCTTTTCTATTTCTGCAAAAATATTTCTGTTAAAGAAAAGATTGCCGCAACCCTTACACTCGGCATTTTCTTCTTCGCTTTTAATTTTAATATTCCGAATTATATTATTCACGCGTTCCATTTTCCCAATGACCTTCCGTTCAGATTTTCATTCATCTACTCGTTCTTCATTGTAATCATCGCATATAAGGTGCTTGTAAATATTAAATCCTTCAGCGGCAAAGAGCTGCTTTCGGCGGGTATTGCTCTTGTGGGCTTCATAATCCTCGTTGAAGCATGGGGACAGGACAATGTTGATGAAAATACCGTGCTTATCAGCGTAGTGTTTGCCGTGATTTATACTGTTGTTCTCTGGCTTATGAGAAACCCCGAATATCATCAGCCCACGGTTGCGCTTCTTCTTATGTGCTGTGTATTTGCCGAGGCCGCAGTTGCCGACACAGACCGCTTTGAAATTACTCAGGAAAAGCCTAATTTCGTTAACGGATATGAGGATTTCAGAAAGCTTAAGGATGACCTTGACGACAGGGAACAGGATGCGTTCTACCGCATGGAGCTTACGGAAATAAACACGCTTATGGATAACTGCTGGTTTGGCTATAACGGCGTGTCAATGTTTTCATCCATGGCATATGAGAGCTTTGCCAATATGCAGGACGATTTAGGCATAAAGAGCAATTATATCAACAGCTTTGTATATAACAGAAACACTCCGATATACAACGCCATGATGTCGCTTAAATATATTGTAAACAACAATGACCTGCTGGTAATGAATCCCGATATATATGAACACGTCGAGTCCTCGGGCAAGTTTGCCGCGTACGAAAATAAATACTGGCTTCCCATTGCTTACTGTGTAAACAGTGACGTAAAAAAATGGAGGGCAGGCAATTATGATAATCCGTTTACCAATCAGACGGAGTATTTCAAGCGCACAACAGGTGTTGACGATATTTTCAGCCCTGTTGAGCTTACGGACTACACTCTTATGAATCTTGATGAAGAGAATTCGTTCTTCTCGGGTACAATGTTCAATTATACGAAGGCGGATTCACAGAGTGAGGCTTCGGCAACAGTTTCATATAATCTGACTGAGGGTGGAAATGTTTACGCCTATGTCGATTCAGAATCTGTTGAAGAGGCAACGATTTCATGCAGTAATTTTGAGTGCAATCAGGATCTGACGGAGCCTTATATCTGCGATTTGGGCTGGCACGAGGCCGATGAAGTTGTGGATATTACTCTTCCCGTGAGCGATGAATACACCTCGGGAAGCATAGACTGCTATGTATATACCCTTAACGAAAAGAATTTCAAAAAGGGTTATGAGATTCTCAAGGCAGGCTCTATGGAAAATATAACCGTAACAGATACGTCAGTCAGCGGAACTGTTAACGCTGAGAAAGACTGCGTGCTTTACACCTCCATACCCTATGACAAGGGCTGGCACGTCACCGTTGACGGCAAAGAGGTCAGCACTCTTCATCTGAGCGATAATGCTCTTGTGGGGGTTGACCTTAAGGCAGGCGAGCATGATGTTGAATTCACATATCACGTTCAGGGATTATTCATCGGTGCCTGCATATCGGGCGGCGCACTGCTCTTTATAATAATTTTCCTTATTCTCAGAAAAATAATCAGAAGCATTAAAGACAGAAAGAATACGGTATATTTTTCATCCGCCAAAAATGAAGATGAAAATACCGTTACGGGCATTGATGCTCTTATGGCTCAGGATTTAGGCCCTGACGCTACCGCTGAGGACTCGGAGGCACTGCTTATGCAGGAGAGAGAAATTCCCGAGGACGAAGAGGAAGAAGCGTTGCCGGAGGAAGCTTCGAAAGAAGAAATTGCTGAAATTCCCGTTGAAACGGAGACAGAGGCCGAAGAGGAAACTGCGGAGGCCGATGAAGATAAAGAAAAAGAAGATTAAAAGCAGGTGTGCTTATGCAGAGAATAATCGCATTGCTGTTGTCAGCTGTTACAGCCTTAACGCTGACCGCATCGGAGGGATATGAAAAAATGACGGGCTTCAAAGAGTCGATGTATGTTCTTTTTAATAAAAAAGCGGTGGTGTCAGAATATCACGAGGGCGAAAAAAGCGGTGATATTTTTGATGAGAACAGTGAATTCACCTTTGATGAGACTACAACTCTGATTAAAGAAAAAGGCGAGAACTTCAGAATTCTCACCCTTGATGATATTCATTATTCCGATTACGGCTACAGAGCGTTCAATTCAATTTTCAATACGGCAAAAATCAAGGCTCTTGTAAAAAGAACCGAGCCCGACCTTATAATTATTCCGGGTGATTTTGTATGCGGAGATAATTCCACATACTATTCCATAAAGCGCATAACCGACCTTATGGAAAGCTTCGGGATTCCGTGGGCGCCTGTATTCGGCAATCACGACGATGAGTCAAACTGTGACCTTAACTACCTTGCGGATATTATGATGACATCGCCTCACTGCCTTATGAAAAAGGGCGACAGCTCCATGGGTGTCGGTAATTATATAATCCGTATCGCCGAAAAGAACGGAGATTCTCTTGAAACCGTCGAGTGCATTTTTATGATGGATTCCCATCATTCACAGCCCAATGAGATTCAGCAGAGATGGTATAAACGCGCCGCTGACGGTATTACCCGTCTAACTGACGGAAAGGCGGAAATTTCAATTTTCATGCATATCCCTCTGCCCGAGTATCAGTATGCTTATGAAGAAGCATATGATGCCGAAAACAAGACGTGGCGCGACGGCTATGACGCCTGCGGTGAGCTTCACGAGGACGTGTGCTGTGAAAAAGATTCCGACGGCAAGCCTTTCCAACGCGGATTTTTTGATATTATCAAAGAGAATGAAAACGCCCGTTACGTTTTCTGCGCCCATGACCACAGGAATGACTTTTCTGTTGTATATAACGGGGTAAGGCTTACATATCTTATGAAGTTGGGGCTTTCATCAGGCTTTCAGCCGTTTTTTGACGGCGGAAGTGTCATAGATATTGACTCTGACGGAATAAGCGCAATTACCCATAAAATATTGATTTGCGGAATTATGAAAGATATTGAGAGAATAGAAACTGCAATTAAGGACTGATAAATTTGAGTATGTACCTGCCTATAGCAATAATCGTTGTGTCAAACGTTTTTTATCACGTGTGCTCAAAGTCACTGCCCGAAAAGGTCAACCCTTTTGCGGCGCTGACCGTTACATATCTTGTCGGCGCTGTTGCGTCGGGGATACTGTATTTCGCTCTGAACAGAGGCGGCAACATTTTTGAAGAACTGAAAAATATTAACTGGACATCGTGGGTTCTGGGTATTGCCATTGTAGGTCTTGAAGCAGGCTCCGCGTATATGTATAAGGTCGGATGGAATATCAGCACAGGCCAGCTTGTATGCAGTACACTCCTTGCCATATGCCTTATTGTAATAGGCGTGATTTTTTATAAAGAGCATTTAAGCGTGTCAAAAATCGCAGGTATAGTAATCTGCATGGTCGGGCTGTTCTTTATCAACAGATAAATAATAATTCATTTGCAGACTGCCGAAAGGCAGTCTGTTTTTTTGTGTTCTAATTCAGGACAAGTGTTCATATTATTGAATGACAGCAGGAAAGGAGAATGAAAATGCAGAGATTTTTAAAAGCCGCAGGTTATCTGTCAAGGCGTGTATATAACACACTGAGACTGCTGGACGAGGATTTCCTCAAAAGCGTATGTGAAATCCGTCTGAGAGCGGGAAAACCGCTTTCACTTGTCACATTTGAGGGGATTTCATATCTGACAACATCGGGCAGGCTGACGGGGATTCCGGGAGCGTCTTCTTTTACAGTAAGCAGTGCCGAAATAAAAGAGAGCTTTCAGAGAATCTGCGAATACTCGGTTTACAGCTATTCGAAGGATATCTCGGCAGGCTTTATAACTGTCGGCGGAGGCCACAGAGCGGGGATTTACGGCACGGCGGTGTATGACGGAGACAGAGTCACAGGCGTACGTGATATCGGCGGCATTAATATGCGAATATCAAGGGAATTCAAGGGCTGTGCTTCCGAGCTTGTGACCGCCGCTTTTTCCGAGGGCGTCTGCGGACTTCTGCTGTGCGGCGCACCGTCCACAGGCAAAACAACAATTCTCAGAGACGCTTCAAGGCTTGTTTCAGATATGCTGATGCAGAAGGTGGCTGTAGTTGATGAACGCGGCGAAATAGCAGCCGCTGTTAAGGGGACGGCTCTAAATGATGTGGGAGTTAATACGGACGTACTTGACGGATATATGAAATCCGACGGAATAATTCAGGCGGTGAGAACACTTTCACCAAAGCTTATAATCTGTGATGAAATCGGCGGAAAATCAGACTGTGAAGCGGTCAGATTCGGAGTAAATTCAGGGGTTGCATTCGCGGCGGCAGTTCACGCGGCAGATGAGGAAGAGCTCAGAAACAAGGCGGAAATTGTCGGACTTATAAAAAACGGAGCGTTTAAGAAAATAGCTTTTTTAAAAAGCGGAAAGCCCTGCTGCATGAATAAAATCATCTCCGCGGAGAGTCTGATATGCTGAGAGCTGCGGCGCTTTTTCTCATTGCACTTTCAGTCGCCTGCGCGGGGTGGACATACTCTGCTGCGCTTGAACTCAGAGTGAGAAAGATAGAAAAAATACTGCTTTTCATATCTGAAATGAAAACAGAAATGGATTTCACCTCTGACAGCATAGAGAATATTTTAGACTCAATATCCGTACACGGCGATTTTAAAATTCTGCCGTTTGTTGACGAGTGCAGGCGCAGAATGAGAAACGGTGAAGACTTTTTTAATGCTTGGAAAGCTTCTGTATTAAAAAGAGAGAACGTATATGCACTGAAAAAAGAGGATACGTCATTGCTCGCTTCATTCGGCACGTCTGTGGGGAGAACAGATTCAGCAGGGCAGATAAGAAACTGCGAACTGCACGAAAAGCTGCTTAAGGATAAGCTTATTGCGGCACAGGAAGAAAAAAGAACTTTTTCAAGGCCCGCAAGAGGAATAGGTCTGATGGCAGGGGCGGCAGTGATGATAATATTTTTGTGAGGAAGATTTATGGAGCTTGTTATAAAAATAGCACTTACAGGTATTATTGTGGCGGTGCTCAGTCAGATACTGTCACGCTCCGGACGTGACGAATACGCAATGCTTACAGTGCTTGCAGGTGTAGCGGCTGTTATTCTGATGCTTCTGCCGAAGCTCAGCGAGCTTAATTCGTCAGTATCTTCAATGTTTGATTTTTAAAATGAGTATAGTTTTTAAAACAGCCGTAATCGCTTTAATCTGCGCCGCCGCGGTGATGTTGATAAAAAGTTATATCCCTCAGTATGCGCCGTTTGCTCAGGCTGCGGCAATGCTTGCGGTGCTGTGGGTTATAAAAGAGACTGCGGAAAATCTTCTGGATTGCTTCAAAGGGTTTGTTTCTGAGGGTAACGGTTATCCGGATTTTTCCTATCTGCTGATTAAGGTGGTCGGAATTGCGGTTATCGCAAAATTTGTTTCGGAGCTTTGCAGAGACAGCGATAATTCATCTCTTGCCTTCGTTGTTGAACTGTCGGCCAAAATCGTAATAATATCCATGAGTATTCCGATGATAGAAAATCTTATGGATATTGCACAGGGATTTCTGAAAGGATAGTTTATGAAAACATTGTTGAAAATTACAACCGCAATAGCGATGATGTGCATTTTTTCCTTATACGCGGCAGGAATTGAAGCAAATGAATATTACAGCCGGCAAATGGAAGCATCGGGGTTGAATGAGCTGTATTCTTCCATGGACGAGGACGCAAAAGAGATATTAGCGGGAATAGGTATAAATGATGTGAGCTTTGACACGCTCTTTGATATTTCTCCGGGCAAGGTTTTCGGTATTATCTCCGACGTTATAAAGGGGAGAGCGGGTCAGCCTGCCGAATCAGCGGCAAAGCTTGCAGGGATAATGATAATGCTTTCAATAGGGGAATCATTTCTTCCCGAAGACGATAAAATGAAAAGCATTCTTAATACTGTCGGGGTGTTATTATGTGTCGCAGCGCTCAGCGTGCCGCTGTTTAAGGCGGTTGAATCGGCGATATCATCTGTAGGTATGTGCTGTGTTTTTATGAAAGGGCTGATACCTGTCCTTGCAGGCGCGCTGATTGCCTCGGGAAATCCGATGACAGCATTAAGCTTTCAGACATGGGCCTTTGCCGCCGCGCAGATGATATCCTCAGTATGTCAGAGCTTCACATTGCCTGTTGTGGGGGCTGTTACCGCGCTGGATATTTCAGGTTCACTGATGCCACACTGCAGACTCAGCGGAATAACAAATCTGATAAAAAAGACAGTGATATGGATTTTATCATCCACGGCGACGCTGTATATTTCTTTTCTCGGTATTAAGGGCGCCCTGGCTTCTTCGGCAGACAGTGTGGCTTCAAAAGGGATAAAGCTCATTATAAGCTCTGCCGTTCCTGTAGTGGGCGGGGCGTTGAGCGAAGCGTACAGCGGAATAATCGGTTCACTGACACTCGTTAAAAGTACAGCGGGTGTATTCGGAATAATCAGCGTTGCCGCTATTACGCTGCCGTCAATGATTAATCTGATTTTATGGATATTTATTCTGAAGCTTTGCTCAGCGGCGGCGGGTATTTTTGAGCAGGATGAGATTGAGGGGCTGCTTGATTCTCTTTCGTCGGCGCTGACGCTGATGAATGCAGTGCTCCTTTTTAACTGTGTGCTGTTCATAATATCAATGGCACTTTTAATAAATCTAAAATAATAGATAAAAGGCTTGGATAATGGAAAATCTTCGGTTATGGGCGTCAGGGTTGTGTAAAGCCGCGCTGATAGGAACGGTCGCAATCGGGCTGACTCCGTCGGGCTCTTTTGAAAAATGTATAAAAACAGTTGTTTCACTGTTTCTGCTGTGCGCTGTGATTTTGCCGATTTTTAACGAAAATACGGCTTCTGAAAACGATTATTCGAAAATTTTCGATATATCTGATACTGAAAGCGAAGCACTTGCTGATGAAGCCTGCACGCAGACAAGCGAATATCTAAAAAAAAGCATTGAAGACGTTCTTCAAAAAAACGGAATAAATTACAGGGAGGTAGTCATAGAAATGAAAAGAGACGGCAGTACGCTGAATGTTGAATCTGTGACAGTTGTGAATCCGTCGGAAGGCGCGGAGCAAGTAAAGGCTGCTGTGAGAAACGAGCTTGGCGTTGAAGTTCTGACAGAGTATGAAGATGATTAATCTGAAAAAAGCGATAGACGCCTTTGACAAGAAGACGCTGGTGATTATCTGTCTCGGCGTCGCGGGGGTGGTAATCCTTGTTCTGTCAGAGCTTCTTCCTAATGAAAACAACATAGAAAAAGCCCAAAATCAGTCAGAACCGACTTCTGAGGTCTGCTGTGATTACGAAGCTGATTTAGAGCATCGGCTGGAGGAAATAATATCAGAAATCGACGGTGCGGGTTCCGTAAGTGTTATGGTTACCCTTGAGGGCTCGGCTGAGGATGTGTATGCACAGCAGGAAAAGGATGACGTAGAAAACCGAAAGCATGAAAATGATTATGTGATAGTTAAAACAGATGACGGGGAGAATGGAATTTTGTTGAAGACATTTCAGCCGCAGGTTCGCGGTGTGGCTGTTGTATGCACAGGCGGCGGCTCGGCTGTTGTTCGTCAGAGCATAACAAACACAGTAACGGCAGTGCTTGGTATAAGCTCTGCCAGAGTGAATATTTCGGTAATGAAAAGAAATAGCGGAGGATAATTTATGAGCATTAAAATCAAAAAAGGGCAGGCGGCGCTTTTTGCAATGATTCTCGCCCTCGGTGCGGCTGTTTTTATTAACTGGTATTACACCGCGCCGAAGACGGAAAAGAAGAGTGAGCCTGTTACTTCTGCGGCACAGCAGAAGGATAATCTCGGTGACGCGGCTTATGTTGGCGCTACGGCCGTTTCGGGGCAGGCTGAGTCTTTTGCAAAATATGATGTTGAGCGTCAGTCGGCTCACGATAAGGCCAAAGAAACACTTCAGCAGGTAATAGACAACAGTAATTCTTCTGCGGCGGCTGTGGATGAAGCGGTGAAAGGACTTGAAGCTCTCAGCACGGCTATTAAGCGCGAGAGTGACCTTGAAACGCTGATAAGCGCCAAAACGGGAAATGATAACATAGTAATAATCGACGGTGATGACATAAAGGTTATTACGGCTAAAGGAACACTTTCCGACACTGTGACTATGCAGATAAAGGACCTCATTATGAATCAGGGTGATTTTCTGCCTGAAAAAATCTCTATCATGGAGCTTAAATAAGCGGAAAATGCATACAATAGAATTGTGCAACTGACAGCGTAATGCGTGCGGCATTGCGCTGATTTGTTTTTGCGTTGTCCGGTATTGTGTACAGTCGACGGCTATAAGGAGAAACATATGGATTTTTTTGATATACTCAGATTGTGCGGAGGACTTTCGCTGTTCCTCTTCGGAATGAGATATATGGGCGAAAAGCTTGAAAAGCAGGCGGGCAGAAGTCTGGCACCGCTTCTTGAGCGGTTTACTGAAAACAAGTTCAAAGGGTTTCTTACAGGAACTGCGGGTGCGGCGCTTCTGCAGTCATCATCTGCGGTAACGGTTATGGTTGTCGGATTTGTAGACTCGGGAGTTATTTCATTTGAAAACGCAACGGCTGTTATTATCGGTTCAAATGTGGGCACAACCTTTACATCATGGATTTTAAGCCTTTCGGGTGTGGAGGGAGGCACTTTTCTACTTGATTTATTAAAGCCGTCATCTCTTGCACCGCTTGCGGCGGCCGCCGGTATATTGCTTTTCAGCGGAAAGCGTTCACGAAAAAAAGATATAGGCGGTATTTTGCTCGGATTTGCGGTACTTATGACAGGACTTAATATTATGGCTGATTCGGCGTCGGGCATAAAAAATGAGCCGTGGGCAATGGAAATGCTTGCGTTTATTTCAAATCCCGTATTCGGGATTATCGCGGGAACACTTCTTACCGCTCTTGTTCAGAGTTCATCGGCGTCTGTGGGAATTCTTCAGACTCTTTCTCTTACGGGTGTTATTACAGCAAAATCCTGCGTCCCGATAATCCTGGGGCAGAATATCGGTACCTGCGCAACTACGCTTATTGCTGGCCTCGGTGCGTCAGATAACGCCAAAAGAACAGCGCTGATACATCTTTATTTCAATCTCTTTTCGGCAGTGATTTTCTTAAGCATATTCTATGCAGCAGAGAATATTTTTTATATACGTCAGCTGTATGAGCCGACTGACGCGGTGGGAATTGCGGCGATTCATACGGTATTTAATGTCTTTTCAGCAGGGATAATGCTTCCGCTGTCCTCTTTTCTTGAAAAAGCGGCAATAAAATCCGTCCAAAATCCAAAAAAATGTTGACCTGCGGGCAATTTTATTATACAATTAAATATAAATATTTTATAAAGGAGGAGAATGGCTTGGAAAAGAGAAGAAGACGTGCTCTTACTATCAGTCTTTTAAAATTTGCCACTTTAGGTTGTGCAATTCTCGCTGTTGTTTTCATCGTTCTCCTCGTACTTTCGTGGAATGATAATGTTCAGCTGTGGTGGAAAACGTATCAGGATTCTCTTATGGCGGCACAGCTTCAGGTTGAAGAGATGGGCAACAAGGTCTATCTTATTTTTACGATAATGTTCCTGTTTGCTTTCAAGGCGTTCATTCCTCTTTATCCGCTGTCTCTTGTGTGCGCGGCGACAGGCGCTGTTTTCCCTGTTTATTTTGCTGTTCCGATTAATATTGTGGGAATGACAATGCACTATACGCTCAAATATGTTTTCGGCAAAAGACTCGGCCCCGGCGGTGTTAACGTAATTCTTCAGCGGAGTGAGACAATCCGCCTGATAATGAAAACCGATGACGCGGGCAACCCGTGGCTGCTTGTGATTCTGAGACTTATTCCGTTCTTCCCCGTTAATCCCGTAAGTCAGCTTTACGGTTCACTGGGATTCAAATACTGGAAATTTTTGCTGTTGTCCCTTTTAGGTTATTCACCGCTTCTGCTGTCGTATACAATCGTCGGCCGAAACGTCTATAACCCTCTGTCTGCGGGATTCCTGATTCCGCTGATAGTTCTTGCGGTTCTGGGTGCAATAGTTTCATACGCAATAAGAGTTTTACTGTTTTACAGCGCAAAAAGGAGAAAGAACAATGTCAAAAATACAAATGTTAAAAGCGAAGCTTAATTCGGGTGAGCTTGATGAAGCTCTGCTTAGCGTATATGCTTGCGCGTCACTTGATGAGCAGAAGAAAAGACACATTTCAGTGCTGAATACATACGCCGAGCTTTACGGCGAAGATGATGAAGTGTTTATGTTCAGCGCACCCGGCAGAACTGAGGTCGGCGGCAATCACACTGACCATAACCACGGCAAGGTTTTAGCCGCGAGCATTAATCTCGACACTATCGCCGCGGCCGCAAAGCGAGATGACGGTAAGATTTTTGAGAAGTCATCGGGCCACGGCATGAATGAAGTTGATTTGTCTGACCTTGAGCCCAGCGAGGCGGAGTACGGCAAATCCTCAGCTCTTATAAAGGGAATGTGTGCCGGCTTTAAGAAGTACGGCTATAATATCGGCGGCTTTAATTCCACGGGAGTTACTCAGGTGCTTTCAGGCTCAGGCCTTTCATCTTCTGCCGCTTATGAGGTGCTTATCGGTACAATCCTTAACTATCTCTATAATGACGGCAAGGTTTCAAGCGTTGATATCGCCAAGATTGCCCAGTTCTCAGAGAATGTATATTTCGGCAAGCCCAGCGGACTTATGGACCAGATGGCCTGCTCGGTCGGCGGATTTATTTCAATAGATTTCAAGGATAACGCAAATCCCGTTATTTCAAAGATAGATTTTGATTTCGCCAAGACAGGTCACTCGCTTTGCATTGTTGACACAAAGGGGAGTCACGCTGACCTTACAGATGAGTACGCGGCGGTAAGAGGCGAGATGGAAGCGGCCGCGGCTGTTTTCGGCAAGAGCGTTCTCAGAGAAGTTGACGAAAACGAGCTTTATAAAAATATCGCTCTTGTAAGAGAAAAATGCGGCGACAGAGCCGTTCTTCGCGCGACTCATTTCTATAATGAAAACCACAGAGTCGAGAGACTTAAAGCCGCTCTTTCGGCAGGTGATTTTGAAGCGTTTAAAGCAACAATCACCGAGAGCGGACATTCATCATTTATGTTTAATCAGAATGTTTTCTCCACTAAGAATACTCAGAGCCAGCCGGTTTCCGTTGCGCTTTGCATCTGTGAGAGAGTTCTCGGCGGCAAAGGAGCATGGAGAGTTCACGGCGGCGGTTTCGCAGGTACAATTCAGGCGTTTGTTCCCGATTGCGTGCTTGATGAATTTAAAAATGAAATTGAAGCTGTTTACGGTGAAGGTTCCTGCCATGTTCTGAAAATCAGAAACGCAGGCGGAACAAAGCTTTATTGATTATGTTTTTTCTGGGGGGCCATGCGCTCCCGCACTTGTGTCACCAGTGTTGCTTTTAGAAAATCGGATTACAGTTGCCTCGACTAAAAAGTCCTCCTTGCGTAAAGGAGGGTGGCACGCGAAGCGTGACATCGCAGGGGCGAACTTTGTTCGCCCGTCTTTCTACGGATATATCACATAATATTTGCTTCGCAAAATCCAGCTCCTTTTACACATGGGAGCCTTAAAAGTGTGTTGCCGAGAGATGGATAAAGATTATAGCCTGAGCTCGACCACAGAGAGTCAAATCAGATAGCAGTTACCTCGACTATAAAAAAGGAGATGGTGTTGATGGATATAAAAGAGACGCTTTTTGCGTTGTGCAGAGCGTCATCAACCGCGGGCGATGAGGACTTCACCGCACCGACGGTAATGAAAATGCTGAATGAATATATGCCTGCTCAGCAGGATGCCATGGGAAATATAACAGGAACTCAGAAGGGCGACGGAGAAAATATACTTCTCAGCGCGCATATGGACTCAATCGGTATGATTGTGACGGAACTTGAGAAGAGCGGCTTCCTGAGAGTGGATAAATGCGGAGGCGTGGATATCCGCACTCTCGCAGGGCAGGATGTGACCGTGCTCGGAAAGAGGAATGTTTACGGCGTTATTACGTCAACTCCGCCTCACCTTGCCAAGGATTCCGAGAATGCCGCAGGCTTTGACGAAATGCTTGTGGATACGGGCATTTCCGATGAGAGAATCAATGATATTGTGAGTTTGGGCGACAGAGTTGTTTTCAGAACGCAGTATAATTCAATGCAGAACGGAAATGTCAGCGGCGCGTATTTTGATGATAAGGCGGGTGTGTGCGCTGTTCTGAGATGCCTGGAAATTCTCAGAGAGAAGGACTGCCGCAAAAAGGTTTCGGTTCTCTTTTCAACTCAGGAGGAGACAGGCTCCTCGGGTGCGGCGGCAGGCGGCTTCGGCTCTGACGCGGCGAAATGCATATGCATTGATGTGAGCTTCGCCAAGGCGAAAGGAACACCTGAGTCTGTAACCGCCAGGCTCGGAGCGGGCGCTATGATAGGCGTGGCACCTGTGCTTGACAACGGCATGTCGTCTCAGCTCATGGCGGTCGCGAAGCAGAGAAAAATCCCGTATCAGACCGAGATTATGGGCGGCTCAACAGGAACAGACGCCGATAAGGTGGCGGTGAGCAGAGGCGGTATTAAAACAGCGCTGATTTCAGTTCCGCTTAAGAATATGCATACCCCCGTTGAGGTAGTGAATCTTGATGATATAGAGTCCGCGGCTCAGCTGATGGCTCATTATGTAATCAGCAACGGAGGTGTCAGATTATGATAGAGCTTACTAAGAAGCTTTGCGCTCTCTGCGGCGCTTCAGGCAGAGAAGATGCTGTGAGAAACTTTATTATTAAAGAAGTAAAGCCTTACGCGGACGATATCACCGTTGACCCTCTTGGTAATCTGATTGTGTTCAAGAAGGGCAGAAATCCCGCGAAAAAAACGGTTATGCTTGACGCCCATATGGATGAGGTAGGCTTTATCATCACAGGCGTCAACTCCGACGGTACACTGAATTTTGACTGCGTAGGCGGTATAAATACGGCTGTTATGACGGGTATTCCCGTTACGGTCGGCGATAAAATGCTGAAGGGTGTTATCGACGTTGTACCTGTTCATCTCCTTTCGGGTGAAAATAAAAAGAAGCTGCCCGATAAAAAAGCCATGGTGATTGATATCGGCACATCGTCAAAGGAAGAGTCAGAAAAGCTCGTTTCATTGGGCGACTGCGCTTATTTTGACTCTGAGTTTGTACGCTTCGGCGACGGATATATAAAGTCAAAGGCTCTCGACGACAGAGCAGGCTGCGCGATTCTTATTGAGATGATAAAGGAAGAACAGCCCTTTAATCTGTATTTCAGCTTTTCTGTCGGCGAGGAGGTCGGCCTCGGCATGGCAGGTACAGCGGCATATACGGTGAATCCAGATTACGCCATAGTTGTTGAAACCACTACGGCGGCGGACCTCGCGGGTGTTGACGAGAGTAAAACCGTATGTAAGCTCGGCATGGGCGGTGCTGTATCTTTTATGGACAGAAGGACAGTGTATAATAAAAATCTGTATAACTTCGCCCTTGAGCTCGCAGGGCAGAAAAATATAAAGCTTCAGCCTAAGACGATGATTGCAGGCGGCAATAACGCGGGCTTTATCCATAAAAGTGTGGGCGGAATCAAGACTCTGACGATTTCGGTTCCCTGCCGTTATCTTCATTCACCCTCGTGTGTGATTAAGGAGGAGGATATTTATTCTTCTCTTGAAATAATCACCGCGCTGGCAGAGGAGTTTGCAGATGATAAGACTTGTTGAAGCTGACAGCGAAATGCTGAAAATAGTCTGCTCAGCTGATGTTTACGGCACGAGAATCAAAGCGTATTTTGATACCTACGGCGCGAAATTCGACTTTCTTAAGGTGTGGATTCAGTTTGACAGTGACGGGAATCCGTCAGCGGCGTTATCGCTCATGGACGGGGATATGACTCTTACCTGCCGTGAAAACGCCGATTATGACGAGCTTGAGTTTTTTATAAAAGCTACACCCTTTCAGACGCTTCAGTGCGACAGGGAGGTTATGAAAAAACTGAATCTTCCCGAAAGCATATGGGGCTATGTCGTGGGGTATGAAAGTTATCAGTCCGTTGAGAGCGACGGTATCACATTCTCGGCGGATTATAAGCAGATGTATTCTCTTATCAGCGGCGTGAAGCTGCTGGGAGTAGGGGAGTATCTTCCGTGGCTTTCCGATATTTCCTACAGAGTGAATCACGGAACGGCGCTGACAGGGGTTATTAATGAAAACGGAGCGCTTTCAGCATGCGCCGCCGCATTGTTTATTACAGAAAACGCGGCTCTTCTCGGCGCTGTGGCGACAAATCCTGAACGGCGAGGTAACGGCTTCGGCGGCAGACTTGTAAAGACGCTGGGCAATAAAATGCTTGAAGCGGACAGAAGAGCCGAGCTCCTTTGCAAAAATGATTCAATCGTTGAATTTTATAAATCCATCGGTTTTTCCGTAAAATCAGAATGGGCAATATATAACGCATCCGAAGCATAAGCAGCTTCGGATGTTTTTTATCATAAAAATATTGTTTATTAAAAATGTTTGTGATATAATCAATATGTATTATTGTAAAGAGCGGTTTTGATTCAATAGTACAATGCTTACAGAATTTATCAGAGAGGGCTGAGAATATGCGTCCTATTCTTTATATGGTTATTCCGTGCTATAATGAACAGGAGGTTCTGCCGATTACTTCACAGCTGTTTCTTGATGAGCTGAATCTGCTTATATCTGCTGATAAAATATCACCTGAAAGCAGAATTATGTTTGTCAATGACGGCAGTAAGGATGACACCTGGAATATTATCAGAGATTTATCCCTGAAAAATGAGAAGTTTATCGGTATAAGTCAGAGCCGCAACAGGGGACATCAGAACGCTGTTCTTGCAGGTCTTATGGAGGCAAAGGAAACGGCGGATATTACAATATCCATTGACTGCGACGGTCAGGACGATATTACCGCAATGGGTCAGATGGTAGACGAATACCTTGCAGGTGCCGAGGTCGTTTACGGTGTGAGAAGCAAGCGCGACACCGATACTTTCTTTAAGAGATTTACGGCCGAATCCTTTTATAAACTGCTGGATTTAATGGGCGTTGAAGTGGTTTTCAATCACGCGGACTACCGCCTTATTTCTTCAAAGGTGCTCAATGCTTTTGCTGATTTTAAAGAGGTCAATCTTTTCCTGCGCGGAATGATTCCGTTAGTCGGCTTCAAAAGTGCTTCTGTATATTATGACAGGCATGAGAGAATCGCGGGAGAGTCACATTATCCTCTTTCAAAAATGCTCGGCCTTGCCTTTGACGGCATTACAAGCCTCAGCATAAAGCCCCTGAGACTCGCTGTTGTATTCGGTATATTGCTGTGCGCTGCAGGTGTTATCGGCGCAATTATCAGCCTTTTAGTGAATATTATCAGCTACCCGGTCAGCGGTATAGTATGGTTCGTTTACCTTTTCTGTTTTGTGGAAGGCATACAGAGCCTGCTTATCGGAATTGTCGGCGAATATATCGGCAAGACGTATATGGAGGTTAAGGCGCGCCCGAGATATATTATCAGCGAGCGCACAGGCAGTGTATATAATAAAGATTAAATATGACAGCGACCGAGTGCCGTGCAATATTGCGAATTGAATGAATTAAGGCTCCCTTGTTAAAGGGAGCCTTATTGTTTCTTTTTGAAAATCAGAACAGACCTGAGATTTTGCCGTTTTCGTCAACGTCAATTTTTTCAGCTGCGGGAACCTTGGGAAGACCAGGCATTGTCATGATGTCGCCTGTGAGGACAACTATGAAGCCTGCGCCTGCGGAAACCTTGACATTCTTGACTGTGACTGTGAAATCCTCGGGAGCGCCGAGCTTTGTGGGGTCATCAGAGAAGCTGTACTGGGTTTTGGCAACGCAGACAGGGCACTTGTCATAGCCGAGAGCTGTGAGCTGAGCAATCTGCTTCTTTGCGTTTGGCATGATTGTTATGCCTCTGCCGCCGTAAATCTTTTTGACAATAGCTTCGATTTTTTCTTCGATTGAGCCGTCAAGGTCATATGAGAATGTGAAGTCGCCTTTTTCCTCTTCGCAGAGACGTACAACCTCTTTTGCGAGAGCTTCGCCGCCTTTGCCGCCTTCAGCCCATACGGTTGAGAGAACGGTATTGACGCCGAGCTCGCGGCATTTGGTGATAATGCAGTCAATTTCAGCGTCTGTGTCAGTGGGGAAACGGTTAACCGCAACAACACAGGGAAGCTTGTAAACATTCTTGATATTTGAAACGTGACGCAGAAGATTGGGAATGCCCTTTTCAAGAGCGTTGAGGTCTTCTGTACCAAGTTCTTTCTTATCGAGTCCGCCGTGCATCTTAAGAGCTCTGACTGTTGCCACAATAACAACAGCGTCGGGCTTAAGGCCTGACATGCGGCACTTGATGTCAAGGAACTTCTCAGCGCCCAGATCAGCGCCGAAGCCTGCCTCTGTAACTGTATAGTCACCCATCTTAAGAGCGAGCTTTGTAGCCATAACAGAGTTGCAGCCGTGGGCGATATT
>JAZUHE010000125.1:0-5985 GCA_045641565.1 Acutalibacteraceae bacterium
GACCGAGAAGTTTTATAACAGGCGCCGCAAGGCTTGATGTTTCAAATAAAATCTCGTCAAAGCTCAGCTGTGCGCCCTCACCCTCAAAGCAGAACTCAACATCTCTGACATCTGAAAGATGTGTTCTTGTTGCGCCGGCAGGAAGAATTTTTCCTGAGAACAGAAGTGAATCAAGGCAGAATGTTACTTTATGCCATTCGCCGTCGGCGGGGATAACCGTGCCTGTTTTAAGCGTTCCCTTAACAAGCGGCGCAACCCATTTGCCGCTATCTTTATAGATTTTAACTGCCGAAAGATTTATATTCTCTTTGCCGTTATTTCTCAGCATAACTGACATTGTTTTGAAGTTCATCCAGTTTTCGTTGAATTCCTGGAAATACTGCTCCTCACCGTTTTCGTCGGTGTAGGTTGTAATCGGGCTTACAGAGAAATCTTTCTGTCCTGAAATGATTTTAATTCCGCCCGTGCCTATGTACGCGCTGTCCGGTGAAATTTCAGCGGAAGCTCCGCAGCTCTCCCATATTTCATATCTGCCTGCTGTTACCAGACTTTCCTCTCTCCATATATCGGAAACATCGCAGTCTGTCCAGCCGAAATCTGTCAGTATTCTGTCGGTATATGACCAGTCTGTGATTGTGGGAAGAACGGGCCAGATATATTCGCCGTTTTTATAAGCGTAAAGATTGCATCTTTCCGAGATAAGGCCGTTTGCGTACATAGCCGCTTTCGGCTTTTCTATGCTGTCGCAATATACTCTCACGGTGTCGGGTGCGACAATTTCCGCTTCCGCAGGGAGATATACCCCGTCCTTGCCACAGATAGTGAAGCCGTATATTCTGCTGCCTTTCGCTTTGAGGGTGTCGCCGCAGTAATTATAGGTTATGTAAATTGAGCTGTCCCTGATTTCACTGCTCTTTATAACGGGAGCACAGGCGCAGTTATCTTTGCCGTAGACAAGTCCCTGCGCGGCATAAGCCATTCGCTCGCCCGAGGGCTTCTTTTCTGTAGGATGGCACACCTGAGTTTCCGGGGAAAAAGTAAGCGGAATGTCAGAAAGCGATACGAGTGACCTTGTTTCGGGGCTCATCTGCTGCATTTCGGAAAATTCGGAGCTGAGACGCTTGAATGCGTCCATATCGCCAAATGAAAAATCGCACAACGCCGTAACAACAACGGGCATCATTTCCTTTTTATAGCCGAATAAATCGGAATACGATTTTTGCAGAGCATTGAAAACAGTTGTGTATCTTCCGTGCTCCCATGAGGAATCAGCCTCGCCCTGACACCATATCATGCCCGAGGGTCTGAAATTTTCAAGCGGAGCGATTTTTTTGTTATACATACCTGTGCAATCGCCTAATACCGAAAGCGAGCCATCTTCTTTCCACTCTTTTTCGGAAACATATCCCGAACCGATTGCTTTTTTCAGCGTTTTGTCGGCTTCAATACAGTCTCTGGGAACCCACGCTTTTATTGAGCTTCCGCCGAGACTTCCGCTGAGAAGACCTACGGGCATATCAAGGTCTTTCTGAAGCTTCTCCGCAAAGAAAAAGCCTATGCCCGAAATATTGAATATTCTTTCGTCAGTTCCGTCAAACCAGCAGCAGCCGGGAATTTCGGTCTGCGGATAATACGGAAGATTGTTCGCGCTGCCGTTATAAACGGGGTTGGGATCGGAATAAAAATATCTTACATTTTTGCTTCCGCGTGTGCCGTTCTGCAGCATCTCTTTGCCTGTTACGGAATAGCGCATCTCAAGCTGCATATTTGACTGACCGCCTGAAAGCCACAGCTCGCCGAAAACTACATTTTCAAGGCTGTCAAACTGAACGCCGTCGCATTTCAGCTCAATCGTATATTCCTCATAGCTGCCCTCGGGAGCGGTGAAAGAAACCTTGAAAATCCCGTTTGAACCGATAACAGAAACCGCTTCCGCCTTAGTATTGCCCGTGCTGTCTTTAAGGATACATTCGATTTTGCCGCCTGCTGTTCCCGTGCCTGCAAGAATTGCTTCTTTTCTTTGCTGAAACAGCATTCCGTCGCCGTAAACATTATAGAGTTTTGCTGTAGAAGTCTCTGCTGCAAGCGACGGAACAACCGCAAGAGCAACCAAAACAACGGCAAGAATAATCGATATTGCTTTTTTCATTAAATCATTTCCTTTCCTCTGAAAGAATCCTACCGGTATATTATATCACATTACCGGGGATTATTTCAACAAATACCTGATACTGTATTCTTAATCGGGCAGGTGTGTTCCTCTGAAGTTCGTTGTTGTTTCTTTGTAAAAATTCACACACAGATATCGGGGGCACTAACTGTAACTTTGAAAAAGGTTTAATATTATCGCAAAACCGCATTTTTATTGTAGCCCTTTTTTCAAAACAATCGTATAAACTGATGTAAGACAAAAAACATCAAATTACGGAGGAATTATTTATGAAAGCAAAGGCTATTAAATCACTCGCAGCTCTTTTTCTTGCTTTGGCTTTAACACTTACAACAGGAGTTGTTGCTTTTGCCGCAAATAATACATGGAATGTCGGCGAAAACGGCGAAAACAGTGTGGTCGCTTATATTAACAGCGGCACACTTTATATTGAGGGAAACGGGAGAATGGACAGTTATGCAACAGATAATCTGGATGCTAAAACCAAAAGTTCGGTTTATAAGGCCGTCATTTCCTACGGCGTTACCAATGTAGGCGATTATGCTTTCGAAGATTTCGTGAATCTTGAAAACGTATATATCCCGGTAGGAGTACGTGAAATAGGCAGAGGTGCTTTCAGCGGCTGCCGTGCACTTAAGGCAATTGACCTTCCGCCGACAGTTGAAATAATCGGTAATTGTGCATTTGAAGACTGCGATAAAATTATGAGCATTCAGCTTCCTGCAAGCCTTAAGGAAATCAGCGACAAAGCATTCTACCGCTGCTACGGCTTAAAATATATTACGCTCAACAATATGCCGAAAATCTCCCGGTATGCTTTTTCAATGCTTTATGCAACGGTATTTGTACCGTCATCTTGCTTTGATGAAACATTTGACACCGCTGAACTTAACAGCAACCCAATCTATAAATTCGGCGGCGACAGCATAAGATATATTGTTTTTTGAGTAAATAAAGACTTCCGTTAAAAAAGTAAATATCCGAAGCACTACCGCAGATTCGCAAGAACCTGCGATTTTGCTTTTCTGCTTTTGGCAGAAATATTTTCAATCAAAATATTAGGCTCAGTACTATCTGACGGTTGATATATTTACAAACCGAAAGCTGTATGCTACAATATCTTCGGAAAATTTAATTTAGGAGTTTTTATATGAAAATCCTTTCATTTTTTCTTTCAATCATATTTATGCTTGATTCATTTTTTATCGGAATGCTTCCAAACAAGAGAATAACAGTCGCCGAAACGAAGAGCTGTGACGGATATTATATAGACGGCGAGAGTGAAAACGGTCTTTTATGGTTCGGCGTTGTCGGCGAGGGTAATCTTTTTGAGCCGAATGAAAAAATAACTGCTGTAATCGAATGCCATGATTCTTCGCTTTACGGTACAAGAGCCAAAATTACAGTTAAATCGGAGCAGGCGGATTTTAATAAAAAAGGCTATGTGAATTTCAACTCAGAATATCCGTATTATACATTTGATTTTTCTTCTGAAAACAACGGAATTTTCAACATTTCAATCGAACTGACAAGCGGAGAAAAATACAGTTTTGCTGTCGGTGTTCTGCCGAAAAATAAAATGGCGGACGATGAGTTTTATTACGGCATTCAGCCCTATATCACTCGTACTTACACTTGGGGCAGCGGTCACTGTCTGCCGAATTTCAACGCGGATGATTCTGCCGATAAAATTCTTGACACGGCTGAATATCTCGGAGTAAATCTAATACGCGAGGATTTTGTAAGCTGGGGCGCGATGCAGTCGGGCGCAGGTGCGGAAGTGAATTTCAAAACGCAGGATTATATTCTGAACAGAATTACCGCGCGCGGAATCAAATATAATTGGATTTTAGGCTGCAACGCAGGTCTGTGGTCACTCAACAAGAATTATCTTTCAAGCTACGACGCAGACAGCCTCTGGGCTTGCGCTCCGGATGAGGAGCTGTGGGATGCTTTTGTTGGTCAGCTTGCGACACATTACGCAGGCGATACAAATATTTTATGGGAAATCTGGAATGAGCCGAACTGGGGATTCTTCACGGGAACCAGTGAGGAATATTTTACTCTGCTTGAAAACACGGCGAAAATTCTCAAAGAGGCAAACGCAGACGCATATGTTTATACGGGTGGTCTTGCGCTTGCCGAAAGGGAGAAATATGCCCCATATTACGAGAAATCTGCAGAGCTGATGAAAAATGGTCTGCTTGATAATTTCGGTTTCCACAATCACAACGGGCTGAAAAATTATTATGAAGACATGGCTCGGACGCAGGCTCTTGCAAAGAACGCAGGTATTGCAAAGGGCGGCATAAACAGCGAAAGCGGAATTCCCGGCGCAGACCCGGCGACCATAGCCTGCAAGGCACTTTACACACGTTCTGTTGGTGCTGACGGTTATGTTTCATTCTCATTCAGAAAGTCCGTTATTCCCAACGGTGACGTAAACGATTTTGCGTTTTTTAACGAATATCTCCAGCCGTCAGAGGCGGTTATCAGCTTTGCGACAGTGATACGTTTTCTCGGCAAAGCAAAATTTGTTAAGAATGTTTCAAATGAAAAGAATCTTGTAATTGACGAATACAGCAAGGATGGGAAAAAGATTCTTGTTTATTACAGCCTCGGCAATAACAAGAGCGTCAAAGCTCCCGAAGGTGATTTTGAAGCATATGATATGTACGGCAATCCCGTGAATATCAAACGAAAAATCAGGGCAACAAACGAACCCGTTTATCTGGTGTTTGGTTAAAGTAAAACCTATTTCAAAATAACCGCTCTTTAAAAAGCGGCTATTTTTTTAGGTGTAATATCAACTATGAAGTAGTACAGAGCCAAATATTATTAATTGCTTTTTATTAATAATTTGATATAATTTAGATATAGATTTATAGACTTTCATTAAAAATCAAAAGATAAAAGTCTGATGCTGTAACTTACAGAAAAAACGATACTTTTCAGTGAAAGGCGAGAAAAATATGCTTTGTTATGATTATTTTTTCAAAAATATTAAAGAAACAGAAGTTGATTCTATGCTGCTTCCGGATACCACAGAATTATTGAAAGCCGAGCCGGCGGCAGAATCGACCGCGGTGTTCTGTGCTCATAATAAGCTTCTTGAAGCATCTGCACTTGCGCAGAAGCTCTCGGCGTGGCTTATTCTGCTTTCAAAATATACTAACGCAAACGAGGCTATTGCGGGCTTATGCACAAAACAGGCTTGTTATCCCGTTTATGCAGGGATTAACTCTTTTGAACAGAGCAGCGCGCTTACGGAGCATATTGAAAAATGGCTTGAGGAAGTCTCGGCACTTGAAGATATTGATACGTTTGACTTGAATGCTTTGATTAATGAGCTTTCACTTCAGCCTATGCCTATGCTGTATGCCGATGAAGCTTTGTTTGACAACGCTTCTGTCGGTGAGGGCGGTATGAAACTTGCGGCTTTATTAAAAGATGATTCTGTTACCGTAAAGTATGATGCACAGAGCTTTTTACCGGGTACAATTGACCGCTTCGTAAGAGCTTATTTCTGCGTTCTAAACTCAGTTGCGCAAAACAAAAAAATCACCGAAATAAGTCTGCTTGACGAAAAAATGACAGACGAGCTGGACGGCTTCCTTGACAATACGGTGAATTATAACTCAGAGCTGTCTGTTGTTGATTTACTTGAAAAGGCCATTGAGGATTATCCCGAACGAACAGCCGTAGTATATAAAAATACCAGAATAACATATAAAGAACTGGGAGCACTGACCGACAAAATAGCCGCTTTCATACGCAGCAAAGGAATCGGTGCAGAGGATGTAGTTTCCATTCTC
>JAZUHE010000126.1:0-6628 GCA_045641565.1 Acutalibacteraceae bacterium
TCCTGTTCCGTCTTTTTTAAAACAGCCAGTAAGTGTTGTTGCAGTTGGTTATGAAGCCGACTGCAGAAGCAAGCAGTGTTCCGAAAAATTCAGCGATTGTCCTGAAAAATCCTGTTTTTACCTGCATTTCTTCGCCTGTTCCCTCATAACAGCCGATATTGTGAACATCTGTCAGCTTATTGCCATAGAAGTCGTGCTCACCCATATTCTCTTCTGCCTGAATGCCTTTGCCGATAAGCTTTGACTCTGTTGAAAGCATAAAGCTGTTTTTATCAGTTTCATCTGTGCCGACAAATCCGGGATTGCAGAGGAAATTATTCTTTGCAATATGAGATGCGCCGAAATTCCAGAAGCAGTTATTCGTAAAAACACCGTTGTATTTCGTAATGAACTTTTCTCCGTCGTCGCCAACATTTTTCTTCATATACAGCATCGTTGAAAGAACATTGTCGCCTGCAAAAATATTATTGGCAATAACGGAATTAGTCAGTGCGTGACAGAAAATCTCTGAGCAGTTTATCAGTGTATTGTTGTAGAATTTGAAATTGTCCATGCAGACTGCCGATTCATCCTCGGCATAGCTGACCGAGCCGCTGCTCAGAAGCTGAGCCATTGAATTTTCACCTTTGTTGTCGTTGACAGAAAGGCAGTATCTTACAGTACAGTTCGCGTTTTTGGTGTAATTATCGTAACAGCAGTTGCGGATGAAACGCACATTGTCGTGAGAATAGATGTACTGATAGGTTGAATCGGTTGTCCATCCGTCAAAGTCAACGGCCATGCCGTCTTTCTCATTCGTTGCGCCCGCGATTTCACAGTTTTCGATTGTGTAATTGCTTGCGTGGTGCGACCACATCGGAGCGGTATAATAATCGTCATTCAGTGATGTGTTTATAAGAGCGCAGTTGCGGATAACCATGTCGTAAATCGAGCAGATGATAACCGCGTCGTATAGAATGTTGTTAAGGCTGATGCCTTCAATAACGAAATGCGTATTATAGGATTCCTCGGGACTGACATAGAGGTCGGGTGTCCATTCCCTTGTCAGACCGCTCATGTTGATACCGTAAGCGCAGTCGTAAATGCTGCAGTTCTGAAGTGTGACGTTTCTTACTCTTGACACTGCGCCTGAGGATGAAAGCATAATCGGGCAGTGACCGCCGTTGTATGAGGAACACTGCTTATACCATATATCGTGGAAAACGCAGTTCCTTACGGTGATGTCTGTTGTCATTTTTTCGCTGTCAGCCGTGATATAAATACCCTTGCCGTTGGGTGCGGTGAACTCAATATTCTCAACTGCCCATCCGCTCACATTATTAATTGTAAGCAGAGTAATGTCATCATCGCTTCTGATAATCGGCTTGCCGAGAGCTTCAGTGTCGCCGTATGAGCCGAGTACAACGGGACCTTCTGCTGTGCCGCTCCCGTTTGCGGCAAAGCTGCCGTTAAATATTGAACCTGCCTTCAGCAGAATTTTATCTCCTGCTGAGTATGCTTTGGACGAAGCAAAGGCGAGCGTTTTCCACGCAGTGCTTTCACTTGTGCCGCTGTTGGCATCATTGCCGTTTTCGGCGTCAATATAATATGTATTGCCTGCATCGGCCGCATAGCAAGGCAGAGCAGTGCATAAAAGCAGTGTGAAAACTAAAAATACAGATAGCAGCTTTTTCATAAAAATTCCTCCATAGCCTTTTTCATAATATTATCACAACACTTGAATTTTCGCAAGGCTGATTACTGTTTAATAAAAGCTGAGAAACTTTTCAAAAATATTTGCTATAACAACGTCGGAGTGGTATAATCAGAAAAAATGCATACAGGAATTTTGATGAGGTGACGAAATGAATGTAAAAACACCGTATAACAAAAAGCTGTTCGGCGTTCTGCTGCTGATTTTCGGAGTATTCGGAATGCTGATAATCATACACAGACTGTCGTATTATGTTTACGAATATGATCCGCAGTACTCACCAGTTGACTACGGCAAATATAATATTCTATCCTATTTTACCGTTCATTCAAATCTTTTCGGATACATTTATCTTATCGCTTCTGCGTTTGCGGTATTCGGCAGCAAAAAAGCTCAGAAGTTTGCATATTCGCCGTTTGTCGGCGCACTGGCGACAACATATATTTTTATTGCGGGGCTCGTTTACTGCTGCGGCATTCCGCTCGGTTTCACACCGCCTGCAAAATGGGACACAGCCGTTCACTCATTCTCGAGCTTTATTCAGGTTTATTATCACATGATTATGCCGCCGTTTATGATTCTGATCTGGCTTTTCCCTGCGACGGGTGAAAAAATACCGATGAAAAAGGCGTGGCTCGCAGGCATATATCCACTTGCTTATTCAATTTTTTCAATCATTCGCGGCGTGTGCTTCCCCATGCACTGTTACGCGTATCCGTTCTACAATCCGCAGTTCCTCTGGGAGCTGGTCGCTAAAGATAAGCCGGTAAACTATATCGGCGCATTCGGTATAATGGCGATACTGCTCGTTATGGGAATAATGTTCTTTATCGGTATCGCGGCACTGGTAATAAAGATACATAACAAACGAATAAAATAAATAATCTTGTTGCCGCATCAGACTGTAATCTATATTTGTATCTCGGTAAAGCGCTGTCAAGGCGCCCCTTGGGGGAGCTGTCTGCGAAGCAGACTGAAGGGGTCACCCCCACCGTCATAATCAAAGATTTTGCTACCTCCCCGAGGGAGACAATATATCGCCCTGTTTGCAGAAATGAAAGAAATCACCCATCGAAAAGAGATTCGTTCTCTTATCGACGGGTGATTTTCATATTTAATGCTTATTCAGCTTTCATTTCGTGAAATTTTTCAAGATTTTTCTTGGAAAGATTATATCCGAAAATCAGAAGCAGAGCCATTGTTCCGAACATGATTGCGGGAACAAGAGTTGAGAGCGTATAGAATCCGCCGACGACCTCAGCACTCTGACCCTGCTCAACCGCGTTGACATCGTAGCCGATAGCCATAAGCGCAAGGGACGAACCCGCTCCTGCGATTGTGTGGCCGATTTTTCTTACAAAGTTGTAAATCGAATAAACTGTGCCTTCTTCTTTCCTGCCGCATCTGAACTCGTGATAATCCGTAACGTCCATAACCATGGCCCATACCTCCAGCGTCATGAAGGTCTGACCCATTCCGCTGAAGAACAGCATCGCAAGAAAGACGTAGGGATTCTTTGCGAGCGGAGTGAAGCCGATGAGATACATTATGAGATTAACCGCTGCCGCAGACGCCATGCCTGCGCCGCAAAGCTCCTTCTTGCCGAAGCGGCGAACAAGCTTGCCCATTGGCAGAATAAGAATTGCCATCGGAAGATAAGTGCAGATTGTAACGAAGATATAAAGCTCAGGCTTTACAAAATAATCTTTGAAAAGATAGTTGTAAACTGTCTGAGTGTACATCTGCGAGGCAATAAGGAACATTGAAGCAAGACTCAATGTCACAAACGGACGGTTGGTTACAAGGGACTTCAGCGAGCCGAAGAAGTTGTACTTCTCTGTTTTCTGCGTGGGGGAAACGGTAATGCGCTCCTTGGTAAGGAACGTGTGAAGGAAATAAACTCCGACGGAAAGCACCGCGAGAACAGCAACGCAGGCGGAAAGCTTCCCCGAGTCGAGATACTTGACTTTTGTTTCGGCATTTTCCGAATACACAAGCATAGGCAGAATCATCATTGCGGGCAGACCGCCGATACCCGAGCCGATGCTGCGCCAGATTGAAAGGGACGAGCGTTCGATTTCATCGCTGGTGACCGCCGAGGCAAGAGCGCCGTAAGGGATGTTTGTACCCGTATACATCATGCCGTAAAAGATATATGTTACAGTCGCAAATATGAAATACTGAGTCTCGGAAAGACCGGGAATTTTGGTGAACATCAGCACAGCCGCAACAGCAAGGGGAATTGAGGCTCCGAAAATATACGGGCGGAAGCGTCCGAAGCGTGTCGGTTTGCGTGAATCTATGAAACCGCCCCACATCGGGTCGTTTATGGCGTCCCATATACGGGCGACGAGCATCAGAATTGTGATTTTTTCAAGCGGGATATGCAGAGAATCGGTGTAGAACATCTGAAGAAATGACGAAACAAGTGAAAATGTCAGAACTCCTCCGAGGTCACCGAGAGTATAGCCGAATTTGTCTTTGATTTTTATACCGCTGGTTGAACCGTCCATTGTATTTCCTCCCTGTCTGCAGCTTTTTATTCAGTATATCATTTATAATCGCTTTTTGTCAATTTGTTTTGTTTGCGCTGTATTAAACTGCTGCTCAGGTGCGGCAACAGAAAAATCAGATAACAGTTTCTGCGGATTTTCAAAAAATATCAGCCCTTTTTTCCAATTCTTCGTATAAAGAGATGTAAGACAAAAATAAATAAAGGATCAGGTGATCTACCATGAAAAAAATATCTGTTTTCTTAACAATCGTTCTTCTCGTTGCCGGAACTCTGACAACAAGCGTTACCGCTTATGCCGCAGATAATAAAGCAACGTCAGTTACTGTAAGTGCCGCAGATGATTCTCATAAGGAACAGGAATTAATTGCGGCAAAAAAACTTGCGGCGAAGCTCGAGGGACAATCTGTAGAAATCTCCGCGCAACTCGGTGCTGACGGTAAATTTTTCGGCTCCGTCACAAGCAAAGAAATTGCAGACGCCATAGAATCCAAATTCGCAGTTTCAATAGACAGAAGAAAAATTGAGACCCCGGAAATCAAAAGATGCGGCAATTATGACATAAGAATTAATCTTTATACCGGCGTTGTCTGCCGAATGACAGTAGTGGTTGAATAATAAAAATTACTACCAAAAAAGTATTAGCCCTTTTTAACGAAACGTCGTATAAACAGATGTAAGACAAAAACGGAGGTAAGAAAAAATGAAAAAGACAGTTTCAATCTTAATGACAATAATAGTTATGGCAGGGATGCTCGCTGCGTTCATGATACCTGCAAGTGCGCAGAAATATCCGAGGCCTGAGGAAATCTACCAGTATATCAGAATTGACGGGATAGACGGCGACAGCTCCAGTGCTTTTAATTGTGACCATGAAAGGTGGATTGATATTATCAGTGCCGAGCAGAGCTTTGAGAACGTAAACGGGAAAACCTGTACAAAGCTGACATTCAAGCATTATGTTGACAGAGCGACACCTGCAATTCAGGAAAACCTCAAAAACGGAACAGTAATCAGGTCAGCAGATTTTCACACAACCGCATTTTGTATGTATGATGGGGAAGAAACCGTAATTTACAATCTTCATCTTGAAAACGTTACTATCGTTTCTGCGGTATATAACGGAACCAGCACAGACGTAAACGGCAACACCGTTTATCCGACAGAAACAGTTACACTTTTAGCGGAAATCTCAACTGTTAATGTAGATTGATTAACAAAAAATATAATCATTTGTGAAAATACCTCTCTGAAAAGTCATTTTCAGGGAGGTTTGTTAATTATGCGGATTTTTAAATCGCATATTTAATTGAACGTGCACGAAAAGTATGTTATAATGATTCTGACAATAAGGCAGCATATGAGGTGAAAGTATGTTTACAAGAATTATATCTTTTTTTGCAGCTCTGTTTTCTGCGCTGATGTCTGTTTTCGGATGCTTTATTGATATTCCGTCAACGCCGCCGGAGAAAAATGGATATACCTTAATTTTTGACGATGAATTTGACACAGATGAGCTTGATTCCTCAAAATGGCTCGGCGAGTATCTGCCGCACGCATCGGATTTTTCTGAGGGATGTAAAGCGAATTATGAAATCGGCAGCGGCTGTCTGAATCTGATTATCGACGAAACCTCGTCGGATTATGCCTGCTATACATCAATGAAGGTCAGTTCAATACAGACATTTGAAAAAAACGGTCTGCATCCCGGTGCAAGACATATGAGAGATGTTGAAGCATTTAACGGATTTTCCTGCAAATACGGATATTTTGAAATGCGTGCAAAACTGCCCGATTGCGGCGGAGGCGGTCATGTGGCGTGGTGGCTTACGGGAATACAGGATGATACTGATGAAACTGATTCCGCACATACAGGCGAAATTGATATTATTGAAAACTGGTTAAGCACTCCGAATACTTTTTCGCCGAGAGTTCATCCGTGGAACGATGAGAAGCTATCCGAATTCGGTAAGGATGTCAAACTTGCGGGCGATTTCGTTAATAACTATCATATCTATGCGCTTGACTGGACTCCCGAACATCTGAAATTCTATGTCGACGGCAGGCTGATTGCCAAAACTGATAATTCACCCGATTATGAAATGTGTATGTATCTCGGTGTTTACACAGACTGCGACTGGGACGGAGGCCGCGATAACGGCGTATATCCCAAAACATTTTCCGTTGATTATATCCGCGTGTATCAGAAATAAAATTTCTGAAGCTGTAAAATCAATAGATACTTTTAAAAATTGAGATTTGATAAGTCGTGCATATTGTATATATTTCTGATGATGTTATAATTAATAAAAACAGACGGAGGCGGTTTTATGTTTAACAGAATATTATCAGCGGTTTTAGCGTTCTTTATTTCCCTTGGGCAGATGATTTTCACACCGAATGTTATAAGAATTGATTTTGAT
>JAZUHE010000127.1:0-21161 GCA_045641565.1 Acutalibacteraceae bacterium
AGCTGAGTTCTTTCAAACTCTGTCTTCTTGGCGCATTCTTTTCTGTATGCGGCAACCTCGTCCATGTTGGATATTCTGTCAGCGTACTTGTCAATCATGGGATGCTCGGGAGCCATAACCATAAATGTAACGCCGAAAAGAGTATCGGGACGTGTGGTGTATATCTTAAGCTTTTCGTTATCGGAGCCTTTAACCTCGAAGTCAACGAAAGCACCTGTTGATTTGCCTATCCAGTTCTTCTGCTGAAGCTTTACGTTAGGAAGATAGTCAACCTTCTCAAGGCCTTCAAGGAGCTTGTCGGCGTATTCTGTTATGCGCAGATACCAGACGTCCTTTGACTTCTGAATAATATCACTGTGGCAGATGTCGCACTTGCCGCCCTGTGAGTCCTCATTAGAAAGAACAACCTTGCATGAGGGGCAGTAGTTAACAAGAGTCTTGTCTCTGAAAGCAAGTCCGTTCTCAAACATTTTGAGAAAAATCCACTGAGTCCACTTATAATAATCTTCCTGTGTGGTGTCAATAACTCTTGTCCAGTCAAAAGAGAAACCTACTCTTTTGAGCTGATTTGAGAATTTTTCGATATTCATATCCGTAACCTTACGGGGATGAATGCCTGTTTTTATAGCGTAGTTTTCTGTGGGAAGTCCGTATGCGTCAAAGCCGATGGGGAAGAGCACGTTGAAGCCCTGCATTCTTCTTTTTCTCGAAACAACCTCAAGGCCTGAGTAAGCCTTGATGTGACCTACGTGCATGCCTGCTCCGCTGGGATAAGGGAACTCTACAAGAGCGTAGAATTTCTTTTTGTCTGAGTAATCCTCAGCGTGGAAAACACCCTCGTCCTCCCACTTTTTCTGCCATTTTTCTTCTGTGGTTTTAAAATCATAATAAGCCATTTTCAATTACCTCTTCAGTCTTCAGTAAGTGATGATATGTCAACAACCTCGCCGTCTGCCCAGAGCTTCTCGAGGTTGTAGTATTCTCTCGCTTCGGGGGTGAATACATGAATAACTACACTGCCGTAGTCAAGAAGTATCCATCCTGTAGCTCTTCCCTCAATATGAGTCGCCTCTATGCCCTTCTGTGAAAGAGCGTACTCAGCTTCGTCGGCAAGAGCTTTTACATGAGTATTTGAATTACCGTTTACAATAACAAAATAATCCGAAACAACGGTAACCTTTGTTGTAGCAATAAGGCAAATATTTTCACCCAGCTTATCGTCAAGAGCCTTTACGGCTGTTTCTGCGATTTCTCTCGGTGTCATAAAATCAATCCTTTCTGTTTTTCTCTTCAAGAATAAGCTGATTATAAAGAGCTATGCTGTCTTTATGAATCGTCTGTCCTTTTTTAACAAGGTCGGGAATCGTATATCTCAAAGCGTAAAGCATCGCCTTTTCGAGGCTGACTGCCGCAAGACCTCTCATAATATCCACATCCTCATAATCTCTTTCCTCAGAAATAAAATCGGCTGTGAAAACAATTTTTTCAATAAGGGTCATACCCGATCTGCCGGTTGTATGATATCTGACTGCAAGGTATATTTCCTCGTCGTCAATTCCCATTTTATATTTAACATACTCGGCTCCGCTCATGGCGTGCCAGAGTTTTCTGTTTTCTTCCTCGTCAGGTAAAAGCTCTCTGCCTGCCGCGGCAAAGACGTCTCTGTGCTCCTGCTCGGGAGCATTTTTCATGATATCATGAAGAAGTCCCGCCGTATAGCATTTTTCTTTGTCTCCGCCGTATATCTCAGCGAGCTCAGCCGCGCATTTCGCCACATTAAGGCTGTGAATATATCTTGACTCCTTAAGTCTCAATTTAATCAGAGCGGTTATTTTTTCAACAGTCCACTGAGTCAATGTATATAATCCTCTTTCATTGATGTATGCCGCCACCTTTTCGGGAAGAGCGGACTCATACGGTACCTCGCCGTTTCTTATCTGCGTGGAGCTGATTTCGCACGGCGTGAATTCCATAATCACAAGCCTGTCTTTTCTGTGAGGGAAATAATCATCAACATATTTCCGCAGACTTTCTGTTTCGCCGTCAAGCCTTGCCGCCGCTACAACAGCAGCGTAATCAAGAATTCTCTCCGGTTCACGCCATGTATGGAACGAAAGAAGCATATCGCTGCCCATAAGGAAATAAAGCTCGTCATCAGGATGCTCGGCTTTAAGCTGCTCGAGTGTATTCACCGTATAGCTTCTGCCGCCGCGGGCAATTTCCATATCGCTGACTGTCATTATTTCATCATCAAAGCAGAGGCGGCACATATTAAGCCTGTCCTGCTCCCCTGCCAGACTGTCCGCCGATTTATGGGGCGGAATGTAGTCGGGAATTATCATCAGTAAATCCAACGAAAGCCTGCCCGCAAATTCCCGGGCAAGCTTTTTATGGCCGTTGTGTGGCGGATTGAACGTTCCGCCGAAAATACCGATACGCATTATTTAATATTAACCTTCTTGCTCATGAGCCAGTGAGTAACATAGAAACAAACCGCGCCCATTATGATATAGATTATTACCTCGGAAAGGTCAACGTGTGAATAATACTGAGAAAGATAATCCGAGTAAACAGCGGCATCAGCGACAAATTCGGGCTTTCCTTCAACAAAGAAAACTGAAAAAACAAGATTCTGATTGGCGAACTGGCTGATTTTGTAAATAACCGCAAAAATCGGAATGAAAAGAACGATTGTGAAAAGAATACTGTGCTTCTGGAAATGTCTTGTGTTTGAAAGAGTGTTTGTAAAGAATATTACAAGCGCGAAGAAACAGAATTCAATGAACAGAATAATTACTCTTGCGATAATCATGCCTATCATGGAGTTGACATTCGCGCCGAAGAGCATTTCTATTGTATCCTTAAGCATTTCATAATCTTCACCGAAATACTCTTTTGCAGATGAAAGAGCCACCCACATTGAGCCGATGATAGCGCACAGTGCTATTACAAACCATGTGCCTGATACGATAATCTTTGAGGCAAGAATCTGCCAGCTCTTAACAGGAAGAGTAAATGTAAGATATCCTCTGTCTCCGTAAAGGGAACGCTGAAAATCAAGCATTACAACAACTGATGTGAGAACAAGAAGACACAGAGAAAGTATCATAAGAGCAAGAACACCGATAAGTGAGAGTGCGCCCTCTTTAACATCCTTTGTGAGAACAATGAAAAGACTGATGCCTGCCATAAGAGCGTAAATAACGCCCATTATTCTGCCGGTTGAAATAAAATCGTGTTTTAATGACTTAAGCATTGTTATAGGGCACCTCCATTCCGGGATTATAGCTGAATACATCCTTGAATAAATCCTCAACTGACTTGCCCTGAGAATTAATATTGCTTACTTCTGTATTAACCACAAGATTGCCGTCCTTAATCATAAGAACACCGTCAAGAATTTTTTCTATATCATAAATAAGATGTGTTGAAAGAAGGATTGTTGAACCCGCGTGACGGTTTTTAAGAATGGTTTCCATAATAAAATCTCTCGCAACGGGGTCAACGCCGCCCAGAGGCTCGTCAAGTATATAAAGCTTGGCGTCACGGCTCATTACAAGAAGAAGCTGAACCTTTTCCTGCATACCCTTTGACATGGTCTTTATCTTCTGCTTTTCGGGAAGTCCGAAAGCCTTAAGAAGCTCATATGCTCTTTCTTTATTGAAATTCTTATAAAAGTCGGCCATATAATTGATTGCCGCCTTGGGAGTCATCCATGCGGGGAGATAATTTCTCTCCGGAAGATAGGCAACCTGCTCCTTGGTATACGCACCGGGATGCTGACCGTCGATAAGAATTTCGCCCTTGTAATCATTGATAAGACCCACAATGGATTTTATCATTGATGTCTTACCGCAGCCGTTGGGTCCGAGCAGACCGATTATCTTGTTCTGCTCAATATCATATGAAAGACCTTTGAGCACAACATGACTGCCGTAACTTTTTTCCAGGTTTCTCACCTGAAGAATTGCATTACTCATTTATAATCCTCCTAAGGGAATTCACTCAGTCGTCCTGAGCGATTTCTTTAATAACTTCGTCTGATATTGTCTGTGATTCGCCGTGCTTGACAAAAAGAATGCATATTGTTGAAAGGACGAATGCAACGGGGCAATAGTAGAACAGGGACATGTATGTGCCTGTGAACATACGTACAATACCGTAAACGATAGGTGTTGCAATCTGCGCTGAGAATGTAGCTGTGTAATAATAGCCTGTGAATGTACCGACCTTATCGATTCCGCCGATTTCAAGTACAAGCGGAAGAGTATTAACGGTGATGAACATATTTGCCGCACCGCCGACAATAAGAGCAACCCAGATGAAAATTCCGCTGAGGGAATCAATACCGAGATTCTGCGCTACAAGATAAGCACCGAAAGCTACGATAAATATTATAAGACCGCCGAGAATTGTTTTCTTTCTGCCGAATTTCTTGCCGAGCCAGCCTGCGGGGAGAGCCGCAACAGCTGAAGCTGCCGCGAATGCGGTTGTCATAAGTGTTGCCTGAGCCGCTGTCTTTCCGAGAATTTCGCCTGCGAAAAGAGCAAAGAAAGTCTGAATTGCGTTTGTGCCGCAGAAGAGGAAGAACAGACCTACAAGCATGAAAATAAGACTCTTTCTCTTGGCAGGGTCAAGCTTCTGCTCTTTTCTTGCTTTCTTTTCAGCCTTGCGTGCTGCTTTTTCGGCTTCTCTCTTGGCCGCTTCGTCAGCGCTTCTGTTCATTTCAGCCTGAAGCTTTATTCTGCTGTCGGGTTCTTTTACAAAGAAAAGTACAACAAGCATACCGATTATCATGATAATCGCGCCGAGCAGGAAAACGTACGGGAAAGTGGGATACTCGTCAAAATCGGGTGACTTTGAATCAAGACCTGTTACCATACAGTAAACTGCAGTTACGATTGTACCAGCGAAAAGTCCGATTGCGCTGCCGAGACCGCCCATAAGGTTAATAACTGCGTTGCCTTCAGAGCGAAGCTTGTTGGGAGTAAGGTCAGGCATAAGCGCAACAACCGGCGCGCGCCACAGGGACATTACAAATACAAAAAGAATAATAAAGAGCATTGTCATCGGAAGAGAACCGACTTTAAATGCAATTATAGGAATAATAGCAAACAGGAGTGCCGCAACGGGAGCGCCGAAAATAACGTAGGGACGGCGTTTGCCGAAGCGTGAATGGGTGTTATCCGAAAGCTTGCCGAAGGTAGGCTGGAAGATAACGCCGAAAATATTATCAAATGTCATTATTATACCGATAAACAGCGGAACAAGAGTTATACCTCCTGCCGCGGTGCCGACATCTTCACCGTTTGCGGCCGCGAATTCAGCCAGCTTCGGGAACGCTTCGTTGAGCTTTGCGCTCCAGCTGTTGATAACAGCACTGTCTGTAAGAAGTCTGTTGAGAATTTTTGTGATAAAAGGGTCATAAATTGCCCAGGCTATTGAGGAGGCAAGAAATCCGAAGCCTGTAAGTATAGTATGCGGATAATGGAGCTTGCCGTTTTCTTTAGCGCAGAAATATTCTTTGCTCATTTTTATTCTCCTTATTTTTCGGAAATCTGCTGTCTGAAAAAACACTTTCCAGACAATCAGTCATAGTATTATACCACATATTACAGATTTTGCAAATGATTTTTACACATTTTCTTTTTTGATACAGCGCTTTTGATTATTACAGCCGCCGTACCGACAGGTATGGCGATTACAACCGCGGTGATGATATACTTCATCGGTATCAGGTCATAAAACCCGTCGCCTATAACAGTAAGCAGTCCTACCCTCGGCATAAGGCCGAGCAGAGAAAGAAAGAAATACGGTATAAATTTAAAATCAAAGGCGCCCATGAAAAGCGACGAAAAATCAATGGGAATTCCCGTAAATCTGATTGTAAAAACCATCAGGTTCTTGCTTTTGGATTTCATATTGAGAAGCTTCTGCCCCGCTTTATTTGAGCTGAGCTTTTTCTCAACTGTATCTTTTCCGAGGATTCTGCCCATAATGTAGGTTGAGGTTATCTCAATCATTATGCCTGCGAAATTAATCGCAATAGCCGCCGCGGGGCTGAACGCCATACCGACCGAAATATAAATCAGTGACGCAGGCACTACGAAAACAAGAGATTTAAGAAAATACACGCCGAGTATAATCGCCACGGCGGAGACCATGCTCCCCGCACCGCTTATGAGCTCTCTTATATCAAGATTTGACAGCTTATCATAATTAATTATTATTGCTATAAAGAGCGCCGCTGCGAAAACGGCTTTCAGAATATTGGTAATTTTTTTATTCATTTTTTCCTCCAAAGGCAAAAGTCGATATATTATACCCTTAAAAGAAAAAGAATTCAATAAAAATCAGCCATATTGTGCATTGAATCTTTAAAATATTGCATTTCTTTTCTTGACTTTATCACGAAAATGTGTCAGAATATATATTCAGTTGTGAAATTATTATGAAGGGGGACGTTTTTATGCTTAAAGATAAAATTCAGTTTGCGGCGGCTGATGCTTTGCTCAGCGGACTTTTTAAGTATATTGATAAAAATCCGCGTAAGAATCTCGCCAGACTGATAAAGAAATCCAGAAAAATAGGCAAAAACGTTTTTCCGGAGGATAACTTCAATAAAATCAGCGCCGCCGTTGAAGATGAAAGCAACATCTGGGGTCAGTACGGTCTTAATATTCTCAAAGATATTGACCGTGAGAATCTCAAAAAGATGTTTATTTCATTCGGTCTCGGCGCAGGATATAAAGGAACGAAAACCGCGCGTGAGAGCCGTGACAAATACGGCTGTAATATTCCGTGGCTGTTTCTCATGGGCCCCACAAGCGCGTGCAACCAAAAATGCAAGTGCTGTTGGTCGGCCGAGTACGGTCACAAGCTCAATCTCACATATGACGAAATGAACAGCGTTGTCAACCAGGGCGTTGAGCTGGGCACACACCTTTATATGTTCACAGGCGGCGAACCGCTCATTAAAAAGAACGAGATTCTTCGTCTTTGCAGAGAACATAAGGACTGCACATTCCTTGCCTATACAAACGCCACTCTTGTTGACCAGAAATTCTGTGACGACATGAAAGAAGTCGGCAACCTCTCGCTTGCCATAAGCGTTGAGGGCACCGAAGAGAGCAACGACGCCCGCCGCGGCGAAGGCAGCTACGCTCAGGCCATGAAGGCCATGTCACTGCTTAAGAAAAATGGCTGTCTCTTCGGAATTTCCGTATGCTACACAAGTCAGAATATTGACTTTGTCACAAGCGATGAATTCATTGACCTCATGCTTGAAAACGGCGTTAAATTCGGCCTTTACTTTAACTATATGCCTCTGGGCAGCGGCGCGGTTCCCGACCTTATCCCCACGCCCGACCAGAGAATTCACATGTATAAATGGCTTCGCAAAATGAGAAACGGCACAACAGGCAAGCCGATGTTTGTCATGGACTTCCAGGATGACGGCGAGTACTGCGGCGGCTGTATCGCGGGCGGCAGAAGATATTTCCACATCAACTCGGCCGGCGACATTGAGCCTTGCGTATTCATTCACTATTCTGACTCAAACATCAGAAAGAATACGCTCCTTGAGGCTCTTAAGAATCCCCTTTTCACCGCGTTTTATCACAATCAGCCCTTTAACGACAATCATCTCAGACCCTGCCCGATGCTTGAAAATCCCCAGTGTCTGCGCTGTATTATCAAAGAGACGGGAGCTAAATCCACTGACCTTGTGAATCAGGAGGACGTTGAGACTCTCTGCTCTAAATGCGATAAATTCGCGGCAGAGTGGCAGCCTAAGGCTGACGAGCTGTGGAAGAATACAAAACATCCGAATCCCAAGACGCAGTATTACAGAGAAACCGCCGAAGGCAAAAATAATCTTAAAAAATAATAATAAAAACACAGGGGTGCTGAATTCATTCGGCTGAGATTATACCCTTTATAACCTGATACGGATAATGCCGTCGTAGGGAGTTATAAAGCGAATCAGCATCCGTATTCATACGGATGCTTTTTTTAGTCGGGGTAACTGTTATCTGATTTGACACTCTGCAATCGAGCTTTAAAGTCGGGTTATCTTTTATCTGATTTATCACTCGGCAATCGAGCTCAGGCTGTAATCTAAATCTTTCTCTCGGTAAGCACTATTAAGTTTTCTACATAAGGAAGTTACTCCTTCCACCACCGTTCGGCGGTCCCCCTCCCTCAAGAGGGAAGCAATCAAGTCGGGCGACTGTTTCCGACTCCACGCTCTGCAATCGAGCTCAGACTGTAATCTATATCTTTCTTCCGATAAACTCAATTTTAACAACGAGGTGATTTTATGAAAAAATCAAACACAAAAGTAATAGCCGTGTGCTCAATCATGACGGCGCTGTCGGTTATTCTTTCATTCATAAAAATATTTGACCTGCCCTACGGCGGCTCAATCACGTTTTTCAGTATGCTTCCCGTGATGTTCGCAGGCTATGCATACGGGGCAAAATGGGGCATGATTTCCGGCGCGGTGATGGGCGTTATTCAGTGCATCGCCGGCGCGGGTACTTCCCTCGCCTATCTCACAGACGATATGCTCAGCTTCATTCTCTGTCTGCTTTTTGATTTTATCGTTGCTTTCTCCGTGCTCGGACTTTCGGGCGTATTTAAAAGCAGAATAAAAAATCCCCGGCTTTCATTCACTCTCGGCGTTGTTTTCGCAGGGCTTCTCAGACTTCTGTGTCATTTCATTACCGGCTGGTACGTCTGGGGCAGCTACGCGGCGGATACTCTTCTCGAAAGCGGAACAAAAACAGGTGCTTTTATTGTAGAGAGATTCTCTGGTCAGGCTCTCGCGGCGGTGTATTCGATTGTATATAACAGCTCATACATGATACCCGAAATTATTATCACCGCCATAGGTGCCGCTGTGCTTATCTCGGTGAAGCCGATTCTCAAAGAAACGCAGCATTGACATATTGACTCTTTATGATAAAATATTCACGGTGATAATATGAACGAACAGTTTAAAAGAACAGAGCTGCTTTTAGGCGCTGACGCCGTTAAAAAGCTGAAGAACAGCCGTGTCGCGGTATTCGGCATAGGCGGTGTGGGCGGCTACACGGCTGAAGCTCTCGCCAGAAGCGGCGTGGGAAGCATTGATTTAATAGATAACGACACCGTCAGTGAATCAAATATCAACAGGCAGATTATCGCTCTTCACAGCACCGTCGGCAGGTACAAGGTTGATGTCATGAAAGAGAGAATTCTCGACATTAACCCCGACGCTGAGGTCAGAGCGCACAGAACATTCTTCATGCCCGAAACGGAAAACGAATTTGATTTCACGCAGTATGACTATGTTGTTGACGCAATCGACACAGTAACGGGTAAAATCGCTCTCGTTATCAAAGCGCAGGCGGCGGGAACGCCGATAATCAGCTCAATGGGCGCGGGCAACAAGCTCAACCCGGATATGTTTGAGGTTGCAGATATATACAAAACCTCCGTCTGCCCTCTCGCAAAGGTAATGCGAAGAGAGCTTAAGCAGAGGGGCGTCAGAAAGCTTAAGGTGGTTTATTCAAAGGAAGAGCCGCATTCCCCTGCCTCAGATGAAGAAAACACACAGCATCGCCGTCAGACTCCCGGGAGCACAGCGTTTGTACCCTCCGTCGCAGGTCTCATCATGGCAGGCGAAGTAATCAAGGATTTGGTAAAAGAGTAACATGGAAAGAGTATTGACTGAATGTCAGAAAATTGAAAGAAGCATTACAAAAACATACAGAAAAGAAATATGGAACCCGTTCGTTCAGGCAGTCAAGAATTATAAGCTTATTGAAGAGGGCGACAGGATAGGCGTCTGCATTTCCGGCGGCAAGGACTCAATGCTTATGGCGAAGCTCATGCAGCAGCTTCAGAAGCACAGCGAATTCCCCTTTGAGCTTGAATTCATTGTTATGGACCCCGGCTACAACCCTGTGAACAGGAAGAAAATCGAGGACAACGCCCGTCTTATGGAAATACCTGTGACAATTTTTGAAACAGATGTATTTTTTGTCGCCAATAAAACAGAGCAGAATCCCTGCTATCTGTGCGCAAGAATGAGACGCGGCCATCTTTACTCAAAGGCAAAAGAGCTGGGCTGCAACAAAATCGCTCTCGGCCACCATTTCAGCGACGTTATAGAGACCACGCTTTTAGGAATGCTTTACGGTGCTCAGCTTCAGGCCATGCCGCCGAAGCTCCGCAGTCAGAATTATGAGGGCATGGAGCTCATCCGTCCCCTTTACTGCATTCACGAGAACGATATCATAAGATGGAAGAAATACAACTATCTTGAATTTCTCCAGTGCGCCTGCAGATTCACGGAAAAAATGAGTGAAAGCGGTGACGGAACGGGAGAGTCAAAGCGTCAGGAAATCAAGGAGCTTATCAGAGAGCTGAAAAAAACCAACCCGAATGTTGAGAAAAATATTTTCAATTCCATTCATTCCGTCTGCCTTGACACCATGGTAGGGTATAAATTCGGCGGAAAAGAATTTGATTTTAATGAGAAATACAATAACAGTATAGTCAATCAGGATTAATGCCGCAAAACTGCGGCATTTTTATTTATTAAGCATATGTAAATTTTCACATACTGTTTGACTTGACAGTTCATTTTTGATATAATCTTTAATAATCTTGAACGGAGGGGTACGGTATGAGCAAAAAGGCTGATTTCAAAAAGCGCATAGCCGCGCTTGTGTGCGCAGCTGTGATGATATTTGCCGTTCTGTCTGCCGTATGCTTTATCGGTGCGGAAGCCGGACATTCCTGCACAGGTGAAGACTGTCTTATATGCCTGCAGACCGCTGCATGCGATAATCTGCTTAAATCAGGCTTCGCTGCCGCCGCTTTGATTGCGGTGATGTTCTGCGTCTCAGCCGCCGTAAGGTCGGTCTGCCGAAATAATAATAAAATATCAGCGGACAATACACTTGTCACACTGAACATAAAAATCTCCGATTAATCTTACTATGCCTTGTAACAGCTGAAGCGAGGTATATCATACTTTTTTAAGCTGATGCAGGGCAACAGGGAGCAGTCTGTCTGTTTCCCTGTATTTTTATACCCTTTTTCAGACTGTAAGAGTAATCAGGAGGATTTTTTTATGAAAAAAATAACAGCTTTCATTGTATGCCTTGCGATAATCGCAGGTCTTTTCACCGCCTGCTCCGGCGAAAAAACAAACGCAGAAAAGAAAATTTCCGTTGTCGCGACAATATTCCCGGAATATGACTGGGTTGAAAACATTATCGCAGGGAATGAAGATAAATTTGACCTTACTCTGCTTCTTGACAGCGGAGTCGACCTTCACAGCTTTCAGCCCACCGCCGATGATATTATCAGAATCTCCGCGTGCGATTTATTTATCTATGTGGGCGGCGAGTCAGACGAATGGGTTGACGATGCCCTTAAGGAAGCCGCAAACAAAGACATGATTGTAATTGACCTGCTTGATGTTCTCGGAGAAAACGCCAAGGAAGAGGAAACCGTGGAAGGAATGGAAACGGAAGAAGCTGAAGAGGAAGCTGAAACAGATGAACACGTCTGGCTTTCATTGAAAAACGCTCAGATTTTCTGTAAAGAAATCAAAGACGCTATTGTAAAGCTTGATAACGAAAACGCGCAGAAATATGAAGACAACACTAAAGCGTATTCTGAAAAGCTTTCGGCTCTTGACGGCGAATATGCGTCAGCTGTTGAAAACGCAAAGACAAAGACGGTTCTTTTCGGCGACAGATTTCCTTTCCGTTATCTCACCGATGATTACGGACTTTCATATTACGCCGCGTTTTCCGGCTGTTCAGCTGAGAGCGAGGCAAGCTTTGAGACAATATCATCCCTCGCGAATAAAGTAACCGAGCTCAATCTCAGCGCTGTTTTCACTCTCGAGGGCTCTGAGCATAAAATCGCCGAGACGGTTATATCATCAGGCAAAAAAGAAAATGTAAAAATTCTCACTCTTGACTCAATGCAGTCGACAACTATCAAAGATGTGAACAACGGAACGACTTATCTCTCCGTTATGGAAAAGAATCTCTCGGCGCTCAAAGAAGCGCTGTTATAAGGAGGCGGAAAAATGTCACAGTTAAGCTGTAAAAATCTCTGCCTCGGCTATGACGGCAAAGAAATTATTCACAATCTGAATTTTGAAGTCAGTGAGGGCGATTATCTCTGCATCGTCGGCGAAAACGGCTCGGGAAAATCTACTCTCATGAGAACCGTTTTAGGTCTGCAGTCTCCCGTTTCGGGAAAAATCGAAACGGGTTCGGGACTCAGCAGAAATGAAATAGGCTATCTTCCTCAGCAGACACAGGTTCAGAAGGACTTTCCCGCCACGGTATGGGAGGTTGTGCTTTCGGGCTGTCAGGGAAAATGCGGATTGCGTCCGTTTTATAAAAAAGAAGAGAAAGCTCTTGCAAAAGAAAACATAGAAAAAATGGGGATAGCTCAGCTTACAGGCCGCTGTTACCGCAACCTTTCCGGCGGTCAGCAGCAGAGAGTTCTTCTCGCGAGAGCGTTATGCGCCACAGGCAAAATTCTACTGCTCGACGAGCCTGTTTCGGGACTTGACCCCTCGGTTACAGCCGAAATGTATCAGCTCATTGAGGCGCTCAACAGTGACGGCATCACAGTGATAATGATTTCTCACGATATAAACGCCGCTCTTAAATATGCCGATAAGATTCTTCATATCGGCAAAAAGATATTTTTCGGCACCAAAGAAGAATATATTCACAGCGATATCGGCAGTGATTTCACATCATCGGGAGGTGCGGAAAAATGAGCGTTTTTGATAAGCTTACCATGTATTTTGATTATCCGTTTGTACGCTACGCGCTGATTGTCGGCGTACTCATTTCTCTGTGCTCCTCGCTTCTCGGCGTTACGCTCGTATTAAAGCGATTTTCTTTTATAGGAGACGGACTTTCTCACGTTGCCTTCGGCGCGATGGCTGTGGCGGCAGTCGCGGGTCTCACTGACGATATGATGCTGACGCTCCCTGTTACAATAATCAGCGCCGTGCTTCTTCTGCGAACGGGGCAGAACGCGAAAATCAAGGGCGACGCGGCTGTGGCAATGATTTCCGTAGGCGCGCTGGCGATGGGATACCTTCTTATGAATCTGTTCTCCACATCGTCAAATCTTTCGGGCGACGTATGCTCTACCCTGTTCGGCTCCACATCAATTCTCACCCTTTCTCAAAGTGAAGTAATATTCTGCACAGTGCTTTCACTCGCGGTTGTTATTCTTTTCGTGTTCTTTTACAACAAGATTTTCTGTGTCACATTTGACGAATCATTCTCAAAGGCGACGGGAATGAAAACAGGCGTATACAATCTCATCATCGCGGTAATTATCGCAGTAATAATCGTGCTCGCCATGAATCTCGTCGGCTCGCTTCTGATTTCGGCTCTTGTTATATTCCCTGCCCTTTCGGCGATGAGAGTTTTCAGAAGCTTCAGAGCAGTCACTATCGGCTCGGCTGTTCTGTCGGTCATCTGCTCAACTCTCGGAATACTTATTTCAATTCTCGCAGGCACACCGGTCGGCTGCACAATAGTAGCTGTCGACATAGCGGCATTCGCCCTGTTTTCAATAGCGGGCGCAGTTACAGGAGGAATTTCAAAATGAAAAAATCTTTAAGCATTTTATTATCAGCCGTAATAATCATCGCTCTTTTCGCAGGATGCTCCGGCAATGATACGGCAGGCAAAAAGACAGAAACCAAAACCACCGGCGTGGCGGATATACTCACAACAAACGCGTCGGATGATTTTGATTATTTTGAGACAAATATCACAACAACTACCCAGCCGGCGACAAAGGCAAAAAAGGCAAATGTAAAAACAAAGTCTGTTTCCAAGGCTGACGTTGACCTTACGGGACTCAACGCCAATTTGGTTTATTCGCAGATATACGACATGATGACGAAGCCTGATGAATACATCGGCAAATCGGTTAAAATCAGCGGCACGTTTTACACATATGAAGACCCTGACACAGGCAAGAAATACTTCTCCTGCTTTGTGGCTGACGCGGCGGCCTGCTGTCAGCAGGGTCTTGAATTTGAGCTGACAAAGGATTACTCATACCCTGCCGACTACCCGAATGAAAACGAACTTATTACGGTTTCGGGCGAATTTCAGACATACATGGAGGGTGAAAATAAATACTGCTGCCTTAAAAACGCGGTATTTACAGATTAAGCCGAAAAACTTGAAAAAAATGTAAAAAAGCGTTGACATTATTTGTTGAATGTGCTATACTCGTTCATACCGCGTACTTCGGGCGCCGCTCTGCGGCACAAGTGATTTTTATCCGCCCCACAGTAGCGAGTCCATAATAAAGGAAGGTTAGTTCAATGTACGCAATTATTGTTACAGGCGGCAAGCAGTACAAGGTTGAGGCAGGCGAATCTGTTTTCATCGAGAAGCTTGATGTTGAAGCCGGCGACGAAGTTACCTTTGATAAGGTTGTTGCAGTTGGTAAAGACGACGGTATCGTTGTAGGTGCTCCTTATGTTGAGGGCGCAACTGTTACAGCTAAGGTTGAAAAGAACGGCAAAGCTAAGAAAGTTGTTGTTTTCACTTACAAATCAAAGAAAAACGAAAAGCGCAAGATGGGCCACAGACAGCCCTACACTAAGGTTGAAATCTCAGCTATCAATGCTTAATTCATGATTAAAGCAAGATTTTTTACCGAAGGCGATTTTCTGACGGGATTTGAAATTAAGGGCCACAGCGGCTATGTTGATGACGAGGACGCAGACGATATTGTATGCTCCGCGGTTTCATCGGCAGCTTATATGGCGGCCAACACCATAACCGATATCATCGGTCTTGATGCTGAAATCGACCTTAATGACGACGGATTCTTTAAATTCATCATCTCCCCCGTCACCGAAGCGCAGACGACTCTCAGAGGATTAAAACTTCATCTTGAAGCTCTGAGTCAGGATTATCCTGAAAACATTAAACTTACATTATAACGGAGGTGCCATAATGCTTAAAATCAACATTCAGCTTTTTGCTCATAAAAAAGGTATGGGTTCTACCCGTAACGGCCGTGATTCTGAATCAAAGAGACTCGGCGTTAAGCGTGCTGACGGTCAGTTCGTTCTCGCAGGCAACATTCTTGTTAAGCAGCGCGGAACACACATTCACCCCGGCAACAACGTAGGCAAGGGTAAGGATGACACACTTTTTGCTCTTATTGACGGTAAAGTTAAGTTTGAGCGTGTAGGCAAAGACCGCAAAAAGGTCAGCGTTTACGCTGTAGAGCAGTAATTTAACAAAAGAATTTAACTGACTTAATAAAGAAACGCAGGATTTTGAATCCTGCGTTCTTTTTTTGCTTTTTTATTAAAGCCTGAATTCGATTGGTGAGTGTTGAATCAGATAACAGTTGCCTCTATTATAAAAAACAATCCCTCAGTCACTTCGTGACAGCTCCCTTTGCACAAGGGAGCCTTGAATGTGCGTGACCGAGAGATAGATATAGATTATAGCTTAAGCTCGATTGGTGAGGAGCGAATAAACTTATAATTGTCCCGACTTTAAAGCTCGAGCACAGCGAGTCGAATAAGATAAAATTTACCCCGACTTTAAATCACTCGTTTTCCTTAATCCATTTAACCATGTCTTCAATGGACTGCTTGGGAGTCATGGGATTATAGTCAAGCTCGGTGCGTGCTTTTTCTATAGAGAAATTGCAGTTTGAAATGAGCTTTCTGATGGTGTATCTTGTAAACAGAGGCGTTGCTTTGGCGGCCTTGTAATAAACCTCCATAACAGGAGCAAAAAGTCTGACGGGACCGTAGGGCATTTTAATCTTCGGAGCTTTTTTGCCGCAGGCCTCGGCTGTGATTTTTATGAATTCATCTGTTGTGATAGGTTCACCGCAGAGAATGTAGCCCTCGCCCTTTTTGCCTTTCTTAGCGGCGGCATACATACCGTCGGCAATATCTCTGATATCAACAAAGTTATACGCGCCGAAGCTCAGAGACGCGGGGAAGCTGCCCTTTATAAACATTCTGACCATTTCGCCTACGTTGGAAACCTTGAAGTCATATGGGCCTATGCAAGCACCGGGATAAACAACTACAGCGTCAAGGTCTTCGTTTCTGCACTTGTCAAAGACATAGTTTGTGGCGACGGCCTTTGTCTTGGCGTATGTACCCTCCAGCTCCTCGGGGTAGAATTTATCAACCTCAGTCATAAGCTGATTGTCGGGAAGCGGAATATAAGCGTCAACGCTTGAAGCGTAAACGAGACGTCTTACGCCGCACTTCTGGCAGGCGTCAACAACATTCTTGGTGCCGCCCACATTAACGCTCCATACAAGATTATCGTCAGAGGCGTTGATGTCGATAACTCCGGCGAGATGATATACAACGTCAGCGCCCTCAAAGGCTTTTTCAAGAGACGCGGGGTTGGTAACATCGCCGAAAACCTTTTCGCATTCAATGCCGTCAAACTGACTGCTGTCTTTTCTTATGAGAATTCTGACATTCTCCCCTTCCTCAACAAGCTTGAGAAGAAGAGCATAGCCTATATGTCCTGTTGCACCTGTTAAAACGCATAACGGTTTATCCATATCAAAAACTCCTTTATATTAAATCAAAAATTAAGCATATGAAACGAACATAAAATATATGTTACAAACGCAACTCCGAAAATTCCGAAAAGAATCCATATGAGATTGCGCTTCTTTTCCATTTCGTCAGCACCCATTATATACCGCAGAACCGACGGAAACTTTTTGCCGAACAAATCAAAATAGCTGACAATATATGTTGAGAATTCATCGGGATGATTCTCGTCAATCTCAAAGAATCGAACGCCTCGTGATATCATATTGCCGTAGCTTCTGAATGACGCGCCGGGTGTCTGAATGATATTCACTCCGTCTATCTCGGCGGTGAAGCAGTTGACGTGGTCGTGACCGAAAACAAGAGCGCACACATCGCCCTGCTCACGGATTGCGTCCATCTGACCGATTTCGACCTCGCATACATCGGGGTATTCAAAAGCATATCCGTTCGCCTTTTCTGTGTCAAGCTTCGCGTACTCCCCTTCTTTGCCCTTAACGGGAACGGCGTTTTTATCGTTCTTTTCGCAGGGGGTGAAAAGCTGAACCGTCTCACGCACGGGAATATGCTGGAACATCAGCGACATCACAGGCTCGCCGCCGTTGAGCGATTTCAGCTCATTGCTCTTTCGCTGATACCATTCCACAACCTGCGGCTTGACATAGCAGTAGCTCTTGTCCTTTTCCTTATCGTGCCACGCGGAGTCAATCATCCACAGATTATATATGATTTTCTCGCCCTTGCTGTCGTATATGGGGAGATTGTATGTATCGCAGTCAAGGTCTTTTTCGTCTGAATTCAGACCGACAAAGAATTCGTGCTCTTTATAGATATCCGCCTGCTCCTGCTTGGTGAGGCAGTTTTTATCGTCGTGATTGCCGTAAATCATGCAGTAGGGAATCTTCATTTTATCAAGAGGATTCAGAATATGCCCCAGTGCCTTTTTGATTCTGCGCTTTGTCACCTTGGGATTTTTCTGAGTTTTTGAGCCTACAAGATGGTCGTCAATATGGTTGCCCAGTATATTGTCGCCTGTGAAAACGACTAAATCCGGCTTGAATTTTTTATACACCATATTAAGCATTTTTGTCATGGCGCTTCTTACGATGTGCATATCCTGCGGGTCGCTGACCTGCAGGATTCTTATTTTTCCGCTTTCGGGAAATTTGATTTTCATTTCTTTCTGCATAAGGACACTCCAAAATATTCATCAGTTTATTATACCATTTACGGCAAAAACATTCAATAATCCCAAAGTAAATTTTAAGGCGGGATTTTAAGCAAACTGCACAAATCCCGCCTTTTATTATACCATTAATGAGCAGATAAGATTGCTCAGCTCTGTGGGGTTATCAACAGGCATACCGCCGATAAGTCTCGCTGAAGAATAAAGAATCTTAGCGTAATCCGTAAGTCTGTCCTTATCTGATTCGTAAAGGGCTTTAAGCTTCTCCGCTACAGCGTGCTCGGAGTTGATTTCAAGCACAATCTTCGCCTTCACCTTTTCTTCACCCGGAAGAGTGTTGAGCACCTTTTCCATCTCTACTGAAACGTCGCCCTCGCTTGTGAGGCATACAGGATGATTCTTAAGCTTGTTGGTGAAGCGAACCTCTTCAACTGCTCCCTCAAGAGCGAGCTTCATATAATCAAGCATATCCTTTGAGGTTTCGTTTTCCTGCTTGATGGCTTCCTTTTCCTCTTCTGTGTCAAGGTCTATGTCGTCAGCGCAGACGTTGGCGAAGTCCTTTTCGTTATACATACGCAGCATTTTAAGAGCGAACTCGTCAATGGCGTCTGTAAGATAAAGCACCTCATAGCCCTTATCCTTGAGAGAATCAACCTGCGGAAGCATGTCGATTTTGTCTGTGGTTTCACCGCAGGCGTAAAGAATCGAGGTCTGCTCAGCCTTCATTCTCTCAACGTATTCAGAGAGAGAAACAAGCTTTTTCTCGCTTGACGACCAGAAAAGAAGCAAATCCTTAAGGTCGTCGGCCTTTCTGCCGAAATCAGCGTAAACGCCGAGCTTAATCTGAGAACCGAAAGCTTCAAAGAATTTAACGTATTTATCACGGTCATTCTTGAGCATTTTAGCAAGCTCGGATTTTATTTTCTTCTCAATGTTCTTGGCAATAAGCTTAAGCTGATAATCGTGCTGAAGAACTTCACGGGAGATGTTGAGTGAGAAGTCAGCGCTGTCTACAAGTCCTCTGACAAATGAGAAATAATCGGGAAGAAGGTCGCCGCATTTCTCCATAATCATAACGCCGTTTGAATAAAGCTGAAGTCCCTTTTCAAAATCCTTTGAGTAATAGTCCCACGGAGCGTTCTCGGGAATAAAAAGAAGCGCGTCATAGCTGACCTGACCCTCGGTTTTGGAGTGAATAACGTGAAGGGGCTTGTTGTAATCGTGGAATTTATCGTTGTAAAAATCCTTGTATTCGTCTTCTGTTATCTCGTTCTTGTTCTTTCTCCAGAGAGGAACCATGCTGTTGAGCTGCTTGGGCTCGATAACGGTTTCATATTCATCCTCACTGCCCTCTTTAAGGCGGCGGCTTTCAGTATCCATAATAATGGGATAGCGGATATAGTCAGAATACTTTTTGACAAGGCTTTCGATTCTGTATTCCTGAAGATACTCGTCGTACTTCTCTTCTTCTGTATTTTCTTTAATGTGAAGAGTGATAACAGTACCGACGGCTTCCTTATCGCATTCGCTGATTGAATAGCCGTCAGCGCCCTGAGACTCCCATTTATGGCCTGTTTCGTCAGAAGCTGTTCTCGTCTCAACGGTAACGCTGTCGCTTACCATAAACGCTGAGTAGAAGCCGACGCCGAACTGACCGATAATCTCAACATCGGTCTTGTCTTCGTTATCATTCTTAAAATCAAGAGAGCCGCTCTTGGCTATGGTGCCGAGGTTTGTCTCAAGCTCATCCTCAGTCATGCCGCAGCCGTTGTCGGTAATCTTGATTGTTCCCGCGTCCTTGTCAATTTCAAGGAAAATTTTGTAGTCTTCTCTCGCGAGGCCTACACCCGCGTCGCTGAGTGAACGGTAATATCTCTTGTCGATAGCGTCGCTGGCGTTTGAAATAAGCTCTCTGAGGAAAATCTCCTTATGAGTATAGATGGAGTTAATCATCATGTCGAGAAGCTTTTTACTTTCGGCTTTAAACTGTTTTTTTCTCATATATATCTCTCTTTTCTGTAAGTAAAAATAAAATTTAGCACTCGCAAGCGTCGAGTGCTAAATAATAATATACCATATTTTTCAAAAAGTCAACCATTTAACAGAAAATTAACAAATGTCGGCTGTTTGCATTACTGAGAAAAAAATCAGATAACAGCTACTCCAACTATAAAAACGACTATAAAAAACAATCCCTCAGTCACTCCGTTACAGCTCCCTTTACACAAGGGAGCCTTGAACGTGCGTGACCGAGAGATAAAGTTTTATTACAGCCTGAGCTCGATTACCGAGAGTCGAATCAGATAACAGTTACCCCGACTATAAATTATTCGCCTTTCATTTCAAGAAGCTTGACAGTTCCGTTATAGGAAGCAACTGAAACCTTGATAGAATCCTTGATAGCGGCTTCGATATCGTCTTCTGTAGCGCCAAGCTCTTTAGCGTAAGTGTTGTTGATAAACAGGTCGATATCCATGATGTCGGGAAGATTGAACGGATCCATACCGGAGTCAATCTTTCTCTTCTTATAGTCTGCGGCAACCTTGAACATGCCCATTTTCATCATCCAGGGAGCAACGCTGACAATCTTTCTGTCTCTGCCCATTCCGCGTGCTTCATAAACGATTGAAAGGAACTTATCCCACTTAAGGTTATACATACCGATGGGGATAGCCTCGAAGCCAGCCTTCTGCTTCTCAGCGGCGCCGGCGATAACCTGACCTACCTGACGACAGGTAAGCATTGCAGTGCCTCCGCCCGGATACATTGTGAACGGCCATTTATCCATAAACGCAATCTGCTCAATGAGAATTGTCCATACGGGCTTTCTGCCGGGCTGTGTGCCGAATATGTAGGGAAGTTCAAGAACCGCTGCGCTGAACGAATCGTCGCAGAAGGATTCGCATACCTCTTCCTGTTCAATTCTTGACTTGAAATAGGGATTTCTCTCTGTAAGCTTCATATCGGGGCGCTTCTTTGAAAGATATGAGAAGTATGAGCCTAAAACAACAGCTCTCTTAACGCCTGCCTTTTTGCAAAGGGGGAAAATTCTCTTAAGAGGAGCGATGTTGAATTTATAGTAATAATCCATAACGGGTGCGGGGAATTCTACTCTCTCGTCAACGCCTGCGGCATAGATAAATACGTCCTTGCCCTCAAGCATGCCGAGAATCTCTTCGTCTGACTTCTTGTTGATGTCGCCGAAGATAATATCCATTTCCTCAGGGATGGGAGCTCCCTCGGGAAGGGGCGGAAGAGCTACAGATGTAACACTGTGGCCTTTTTCTATAAGACATTTCGCAGCTTCGCAGCCTAAAAGGAAGTCGGATCGTAGCCATGTCGTTCTGTGGGCCAAGGAGTTGT
>JAZUHE010000128.1:0-1788 GCA_045641565.1 Acutalibacteraceae bacterium
CCACAATCTTCGGTTTCGGATGGTTGTTTAAATAAGAGTGATTGAAAGGAGAACTTAATATGAAAAAAGAATATATTAAGCCTGTTTCGATTATTCAGGATTTAACAATAAACAGTTTTGTCGCAGGTGCGTGTGCAGACCCCGGCGGAACAATAGTCGACTCAACTGAGAATGACTGCACATATACAGACCCCACGTCGTATATGACATTCTTCTCGGCACAGTGCGCAGACGGAACAGAGTGGAGCGTTAACATCGTTAACCCCAACCCCACTTCACCATTCGCTCAGCTCTGTTACCACAGACCTATGGACGCCCTCTTCTTCTTCAGTTCATAATAAATAATCTATATAAGACATCCTGTTTCGAAAGAAGCGGGATGTTTTTTTGCGATATAAACCGTTCGTGCTTTAATAAATAGAGGGGATAAGCAGCATAAACGGGTGCTGCTTTAGCTTATTCACATTATTATCTGATTTCAGGTAATGTTTTTATTGTTTTTAAAGGTCTGAAATTTAATTGTTACGTCTGATTTGCAAGAAATAGTAAAAAAATACCATTTTCAAATGTGAACAAATTGTAAACTTTTTGTTAACGGCTTTTACTCTTTTTTACAATCTGTATTGAAACAAGTGTAAAAGTTTGTATTTTTACATACATACAAAAAATATATGTTTAAAAACATTACAAAAGTGCCATGTTTGTATGATATTGTAACTTTTTGTAACATGTGTACTATTTTCACTGTTTGTATTGCCTTTTGACAAACAGCTGATTATAATGAAAATAGAGTTTTGCCCACTGAAGCTATTATTTCATTTTGGCACTAAAAACAGGCGAAATTCTTAAAATATTTCATATAATACGTCATATAACAGACATATTTTTCAGCGGATAATCCGCATTCGTTTCAGAAAGGATGATAAAATATGAGAAAAGTCAAAAGGGCATTATCAGTGCTTCTGAGCATCATAATGATACTCAGCTGTGCAAGTGCGGCCTTCGGCGTTCTGGCGTCGGCGGCTGAATGGAAGCACATTGAAGGCACTTCATATGAGCCTGTAACAATTTATGTCAAGCAGTCTTCAATGACGGCAGGAAAGACTTATCTCGTAGCTATAGGCGACGAAGATACAAGACTTATGGAGGTTAACGGTTCAAGTATTTCACCGAGAATTATCACGAAAACCTCCGCAGGTACAACGAACTATTATACCAAAAATGATGGCTCGGGTACCAAATACACTGCACCAAATGCGTATGTTGCAGATGAAACAAATACTGCATATTCCTATTGCGAATTCCTTTTCCAGAACAATCAGTTATACAACGCAGCATCAAATAAGTATGTGCGTAATAACAGCAGTAATGTAATAGACGCAAATTCATCAGCGACAACATTTGATTACAGCAATAATATACTTTATGTAAGCGGTTCATCAAGATACCTCCGCTGGAGTGAAAGCAGCAGTGCGTTCAAGACCGGTACAAGTTACAATGTAAACACCGTTTATCCTTATGAAAAGATAACTGTATACAAAAAGACTGCCGGCGGTGAAGACGGTTATTATATGTATAACGGTGAGCAGAGATTCACCGTTGAAAAGGACTCTGTTTTTAATGAGTCCATGATTCTCAACGCTGTTTCCGTTCTTTATAAAGAAACAGAGGATTCAGCTGACTATCAGACCCTTACTATCAATGACCCCAGAATCACTCTCGAATGGAATAAAACTGTTGATACATCTGTAAAAGGAACCTACACTGCTACGATTTACGCAAGCGGTG
>JAZUHE010000129.1:0-2321 GCA_045641565.1 Acutalibacteraceae bacterium
GGGGCCGAAATCAAACTGAAACGCCGACGTGATAAACACCATGGCAAGCGTCAGAAGCGAATAGAAATTGAACGGTATCGCTTTGAGAAACATCTCAACGCCGTTGACGTTTTCAACGTTCGCCGAAACCGCCGCTGCCCAGCTGGATATGGGCATAATCATGCACATGGGTGCCGCTGTAGCGTCAATTATGTAGGCGAGCTTTGCGCGGGACACCTTATTTGAATCTGTTATAGGCCTCATGACATTGCCCGCTGTGAGCGTGTTGAAATAGTCATCAACACTCAGCACAATCCCGAGAGCGAATGTTGAAAGCATGGCCACACGCCTTGAATGAATATGCTGACTCGCCCATCTGCCGTAGGCCTTTGTAGCGCCCGAACGGCTGAGCAGAGAAACGAGAATTCCCAGCGTTACAAGGAATGTGAGAATGCCGAGATTACTGCTGCCCGAAAGTCCGGGAATTATGCCCTTGACAAAAACAGCCTCGAGGGTGTCAATCGTATTGAAATGAGAGTAAAGCAGTGCGCCTGACACAAGTCCGAGAAAAAGTGAGGAATAAACCTCCTTTGTGATAAGCGCGAGCACAATGGCAACCGCGGGCGGAAGAAGCGACCATGCAGTTCCCGTGAAATCATACCCGTCAAGAGCGTGACCGTAAACCGCATAGCAGATTCCCGCAATCATTGCGACAAGCAGAACGGAAATGGCGATTTTCTTTTTCATATAACAATCTCCTTTCCGGGCATAAAAAAAGAGCCTGCCCGAAATAAATCTGACAGTGCTCCGTAAAAATACGACAGTGAAACACATATTCTGTGCAGCCCCAGCATATAACCCCGGCAAGGAGTATACACTTCGGCGGCTGCCCTCTCATATCTCCGCGCTTGCCGGCGCCTCGGAAAATCCGCTGAAAATATGAAGTGACATCCGCACCCCTGATGTTATTATTATACGTTTTATTCATAAAAAAGTCAATATATGTTTATTTAAAACTGACGAATATTCTTTAATGCTTCTCTTTGCTATTGACATGAAAAATGCATTAATATAAAATAGAACTGCATCAGAAAACGTGTATTCCGTTACTCTGAGAGCAATAAAAAGGATGGGGTAATATGAAAAAAATCTTAAAGAAAGTTCTGTCCCTCGGCTTATGTTCGGCAATTTTCTTAAATGCGGCTGTACCTGTCTTTGCGGCAGACAGTCTCGACTACAAAATAAGCAATCCCTACGCTGAGGTTGAGGAACTTCTCTCTGACCCGACGGCTCACTACAAAACGAATCTTCACACTCACTCCACAGTCAGCGACGCAACCGTTGACTACGCCGATATGATTAAAGGTTACTATGAAAACGGATTTGATATTCTCGCATTCGCTGACCACGGCGTTATCGGCAGATACTGGAATGAAAAGCCCAAACAGCTTCCGCTTTATCTTTATCAGTATATCGCAGGCAGAAAAGTGACGAAGCTCACCGACGAAGAGTATGAGGCCATAACCGGCGGCACATATGAATTCTCAGCCGAATCCGGCAGAACGGCAGGCAGAGGTCTTCAGTGCGTACCTACAGCCATAGAGCTTAACATGGTTACCATGACCAAGAGCCACGTTAACGGATATTTCTGCGATTTCGGTCAGGGAGACATAGGCTTTGAGAACGGTTACGAATACGCTGTCAAGCACGTTGACAAAGCAGGCGGAATTTCGGTTATCAACCATCCTGGTGACTGGCTCGGCTCGGCAACTCACCCCGAAAAAGCAAGAGATATCAAAAACGTACGCTTTTTCGGCGAAATATTCAACAAATATAAGTCCTGCCTCGGCATGGAAATACTTAACCGCGTTGATTCCGTCGGTTCCTCCGACCGAATTCTCTGGGACTCACTGCTTCAGTATGTTATCCCCCGCGGTGAGCGCACCATATGGGGCTTCGGCAACAGTGACGCTCACAAGCTCACTGATATCGACACATCCTATATGGACTTCATTCTCCCCGAATACAGCATTGAGAACGTAAAGAACGCCATGGAAAAAGGCAATTTCTTTGCTGTCGGCCGCAGAGCGAGAAAAGAAATGCCCGATGATTTCGTCGGCGAAGGCCCTCTTCCCCGCGTTACGGGAATCACTGTTGACGATGAGAATGATATTATCACTGTCACAGCGGAAAACGCAGACAAGCTTCAGTGGATAGCCAACGGCAATATCATTGCGGAAACAAGCGAAAAGACTGCCGACGGAAAGACAGTATCCGTAATAAAGCTCAGAGAGCACAGCACAGATAAAGTCGGAGGCCAAGCGGTCTTAGGAAGACAACTG
>JAZUHE010000130.1:0-30875 GCA_045641565.1 Acutalibacteraceae bacterium
AACTTCAGCAACTGAGCCGTCTATCTGAAGGTTGTTATTATCAACAACTGCAACAAGATTGTCAAGACCTTTAGCGGCCGCAAACATAGCAGCCTCCCAAACCTGACCTTCCTGAATTTCACCGTCGCCGAGAGCTGTGAATACTCTGTAGCTCTTTCCTCCAAGCTTTGCGCCGAGAGCCATGCCGACTGCTGTTGAGATACCCTGGCCGAGAGAGCCTGTGCTCATATCAACGCCGGGAGTGAGCTTCATGCTGGGATGACCCTGAAGCATTGAGCCGGGCTTACGAAGAGTCTTGATCTCGTCAACTGAGAAGAAGCCCTTGTGAGCAAGAACAGCGTAAAGAGCAGGTGCTGTGTGACCCTTTGAGAGAACGAAACGGTCTCTGTCTTCCCATTTGGGATTCTTGGGGTCCACATTCATGTGGTCAAAATAAAGATAAGTAAGAATATCTGCTATTGAAAGTGAGCCACCGGGATGACCTGATTTTGCATTAAACACGCCTTCGATGACACCCATTCGTACTTTGCACGCTTTAATCTGTAACTGTTTTTTTACTGCTGCGTCCAAAATAACACCTCCGGTTAATAATTGATTTTTTTGAGAGTTTTAAGAAACGCCTCAAAATAATCAGGCAGTTCACTTGAAAACTCAATATATTTTCCGTCACGCGGATGATTAAATCCTATAAACTCCGCGTGAAGGCATTGACCGTTTAATTTTGTCACTCCGTTTTTAGGGCCGTAAACCGGGTCCCCTGCCACCGGATGACCGATATGCGCCATGTGAACTCTTATCTGATGAGTCCGCCCTGTTTCAAGGGTAACTCTCACAAGAGTGAAGCCGTCAAAACGCTCCAGAACCTCATAATGTGAGACCGCATTGCGCGAATTCGTCTGAGTTACGCACATCTTTTTTCTGTCTTTGGGATTTCTTCCGATAGGCGCGTCAATTACGCCCGTATCGTTTTTAAGATTCCCGTGCACCACAGCCATATAACGGCGTGTGAAGCTGTGTTCCTTTATCTGCGCGGCAAGCTTCTCATGGGCAAAATCATTTTTGGCGACTATCAGAAGTCCGCTGGTATCCTTGTCTATTCTGTGGACAATCCCCGGTCTGATAACTCCGTTTATGCCCGAGAGTCTGTCTTTGCAGTGATACATAAGAGCATTGACAAGTGTTCCGCTGTAATTGCCCGGTGCGGGATGAACGACCATTCCCCTGGGCTTATTGACTATAAGCAGGTCATCATCCTCATAAACTATGTCAAGAGGAATATCCTCAGCGGTAATGTCAAGGTCTTTAAGCTCCGGCGGAGTAAAAACAACTCTGTCCCCAGCGCTGAGCTTATAGCTCTTTGAAACTGCCTTACCGTTGACGGTTACGGCCTTTTCGCTGAGCACAGTCTGAATATGGGAACGGGTAAAATCCTCAGCCGCAAGAGAAAGAGCCTTGTCTATCCGCATTCCGTCAAAAGCTTCGTCAGCGGTGAAACATATATCTTCCACTTTACTGCTCCTTGTTTTTGTTCTTCTTGTTCTTTTCTTCTCTGTAAATATCGTATATCAGATAGCAAAGCAGCATTATTGAGCCGCAGGTAACAAGTATATCGGCAAAATTGAACACAGGAAAATCTATAAACAGAACCTTTATGAAATCCACCACATATCCTTTGGCTATTCTGTCAATCAGATTGCCCAGTCCGCCCGCTATTATCATAACCGAAACAGTCAGCAGATATTTGCCTTTGATTTTTTTAAAAATAATCGCGGCTATACCTGCGAGAATGATTACTCCGGTTATAATTGAAAGCAGAGCCGTGCTCTTTGAGAATGAGCCGAATGCCGCGCCTGTATTCTGAACATAATCCCAGCTTAAGAATTTATCCATAACTGTTATTTCGCCCATCGACACAAGCTTTGACTCTGCCAGATACTTTATTATCTGATCAGCGGCCGTAAGAACCGCTATTGACAGAAGACTGACTATAACCGACATTATCTCTTAAAGAATCCCTTCAGCTTTGATGAAAAGCCCTGGTCTTCATCGTCATCGTCGTCATCATCGTCATAGTATTCATCGTCGCCGTCTTCGTCGTCGTAATACTCGTCTTCGCCGTTTTCTTCATCATCCTCAGAGAATTTGAATGAATCGAGATCGAATTTAAAGCCTTCATCCTCATCTTCGGATTCTTCGGCAGCCTTTTCTTCCTCGTAATCCTCTTCAGCGTCATCGTATGCTTCCTCGTCAGCTTCATCTTCGCTTTCGTCGAAATCATCCGCTTCTGCTTCGTCCTGAGTCTCTTCCTGTTCAGGCTCTTCAAAGCTTTCTTCGTCAAAAGAGTCTTCTGTATCAAAAGCTTCGCTGTCCTCTTCTTCATCATCAGTATATTTATCGATAATGTCCTCAACAGAAAGCTCGTCCTCATCTTCGGGTTCAACAACGATTTCACCGTCAAAATCATAATCTTCATCTTCGGCGGTTTCTTCTTCGGACTCATCAAAGCTTAATTCTTCATCAGCGTCGCCGAAATAAAGCTCGTCTTCAGATTCTTCGGTTTCCTCAGGCTCAGCAGCTTCTTCCGGTTTTTCCTCTGCCTCAAGCTCGGGAATTTTGTTGATAAGCTCAATATGCTCTGAATAGAGCTCGAGCAACTGACGTTTGAACTTATCCGCCTCTTTTTCAATGAGGTCAAGGCCTGCCTGTGCCTTAATCATATGGTCTCTGGCAACAACCTCCTGCTCCTTGGATTCAGCTGTTGCGTCCTCAATAAGCTGAGCAGCCTGCTGATTAGCCTGAGCGATTATGTATGCGGCCTTATTCTGAGCCTCAACAATGATTTTGTCTGCCTTTTCATTCGAATCGGCTTCCTGCTTTTTAACGAATTCCTCAACCTCGGCAATTTTAGCGTCTGCCTTCTGGTTTGTTTCTTTCATAATACGGTCAGCCATACGCTGAGCTGTAAGCAGAGCGGCACGGATATTATCCTCGTCGTTTCTGTACTCCTCAACTCTTTCCGCAAGCAGGCTTATCTTTTTAACAAGCTCTCCGTTTTCTTTGAACATCTGCTCATATGAGTCTGCAACAATATCAAAGAACTCGTCTACAGACTGAGCGCGGTAGGCGTTTTTGCCTACTACCTCAAAATGATGATTTTTAATTTTTGACGGTGTTAACATCAAATTTTCCTCCTGTGAAACGGTTATCCGTAATTAACCTGATTAAAATACTGAATTTTTTGCCGCTGAATTTGCAACTTCGTCAAGAAGCTCACCTGTAAGCGGAACATTATTGGGTGTGATGATGTATGCTCTGCCGGCAACTCTCTGAATCTTGCCGTCATTAGCATATGCTACACCTGAAAGCACGTCAAGAATTCTGCGTGACGCGTCATCATTGCAGGTTTCAAGATTAAGAATAACAATTCTCTGTTCAATCAGAACATCAGCTACAGAACGAACCTCTTCAAAGGAGTCAATCTTCTTGAATACAACATGAGCTGCCTTTGATGAATAGCCGGACTGCTGAGCTGTTGATGATGAACGGATGTCAACCACGTTATCTGCCTTTGCAGGCTCACCGGTCTTTGCGTGGCGGACTGCACGGGGTTTCTGATACACGTATTCTTCCTCTTCTTCCTCTTCGTCCATGTCTACATCATCAAGGTACTCTTCTTCTGACATGCTGAATGCGTTTTTGAACTTGTCGATAAATCCCATAACTTTATCCTCCGTTTATCTGTAATTTCTTGCCCCGAACAGAGCGGAGCCAATTCTAACCATATTTGCGCCGCCGAGGATTGCTTCTTCATAATCCCCGGACATTCCCATGGACAAAATATCCATATTAATATTATCTAATTTTTTTGTCCCAATGTCAATAAACAGTTGGTGCATATTTTCAAAAAAAACACGATTTTTTTCAGAATTATCGCAAATCGGGGGTACCGCCATCAATCCGCGCACCATAATTCCTTCTATTTCGGAAATTTCGTACACTTCTTCTCCGATTGACTCGGGCGTAAAGCCGAACTTGCTTTCCTCTGCGCCGATGTTTATTTCAAGCAGAATATCGGTTTTTATGCCCAGCTTAACCGAAGCTTTTCCGATTTCCTTTGCGACCTTTATGCTGTCAACCCCGTCGATTGAATCCACATTGCCGACAATCTGCTTTACTTTATTTGTCTGCAAATGACCGATAAGATGCTTTTCAACTCCGTCAAGGTGAAGCTCGTCCCGCTTGCCCATGAACTCCTGAACGCGGTTTTCACCTATCAGATTAAGCCCAAGTGAAAGCGCGTGATTAATATACTTCGGCTCAACGGTTTTGGTAACCGCCATAAAACGGATATCAGACGCTTTTCTTCCGCTTCTTTCGGCACTTGCGGCGATTCTCTGCGATATTTCTTTATAATTCTCTTCTATATCGTAAAACCGTTTATCATCTGATAACTTTTCCATCCTTCAGATCCTTTCCTTTCACAACAACCTCATCGTAAAGAGCGATTCCGCCGCCTGTGCTGTCCGCTGAATCAACTATAGCGATTTTGTCGTCAGAATATAGTATTTCCGCATATATAAAGGATATTATTTTTCCTCTCAACACAAAAATACCCGATTTGTTTTCGCTGTCAAATCTGACAGCGTTAACAGGAACGCTGTACCCCGTTCCCGAGCTGATGACGACCTGAATCTTTTCCATTCGCATATTGGCGTATGTTTCGTTCATCAGGTCACAGCTGAGCACAACCACAAGCGAATCTCCTTCGGTTTTCACCGACATGACATCCATGCTTACGTCTGATATTCCGCTGTCGGGGAAATTCACCTTAACCTTGCCTGTTGCGGGGAAATCGGTCGCGTGTTTTTTCTCAACCGTTCCTACAACATACCATCTGTAACTGCCTACAAGCTTGCCGAGTGAGTCTTTTTTAGTCTCAGCCGGCTCAGATTTCAGCGCGTCCTGAATCTGCTTAACCGTAAGGGATGTGGCTTTTTCGTAATTAATGACATTCTCGTATCCGTCAACCGAATTAATATAATATCCCGAGGCGGGAGCGCTGACGGGTGATGATGATATCTTTTTATTTTCAATAGCCTTGATTTCATTATCAAGGTCAGTCATCTGCTGACTTACGTCTATACTGCCCTCCGCAAGTATCTGCTTTGTTGCGCTCTTTTCGTTAAAGCGTGAAAGAGCCTCGTCAAGCTGCTCATAATTGCCTGTCGTAACAGAATCCATAACATGGCTGTATGCTTCGGAAATATCAGAATTGAGCTTTTCCGCGCTCAGGTCATGCATTCCGTCGCTGTTGTTGAGGTTCTGATACTCCGCAAGCTCCTCTTTGAGATTTTCAAGCTGTTTGTAATCGGAGGCTTCCTCCTCGTTTTTACAGATAACCGCGATGGAGTCACCTTTGGCAACACGCTTGCCGTCTTTTACAAGCGGAATTACCGTTCCGCTCAGAGAATTTTCAATCTCTTTCTCGTCACGGACAATAAAGCCGTCGAAGTCAAAGGTCTCTTCAAAATCCGTTTTTTCCGCAAGGGTCATAGTCGTCACAGGCGAATACGAAACCGCGAAGGCGTTATAACCCATATATGCAAAAACCACAACGCAGAGAGTGATTGCAACTATCTGCATCACAGGTATTTTTTTCTTCTTCCTCTTTTCCGTATCTATCCCTCCAGTACCCCGGATTCTTCTATCAGCTTAAGCGCACAGTCTGCCATAAGCGCGGCCGAGTCGTATTTGTCAATATAAATTCTTCCGGCGTCCTCATTACGTCTGAACCACGTCAGCTGACGTTTTGCGTATCTTCTTGTGGACTGCTTCAGCGACTCCGCCGCTTCACTGAGTGTTTTTTCATTTCTGAAATACGGCGCGAGCTCCTTATATCCTATAGCCTGAGCCGAGGTCTTGCCGCAGGAAGAATAATATTCCTCCGCCTCTTTCACAAGGCCCGCTTCAAGCATCATATCGACTCTTCTGTTTATTCTGTCATATAAATAATCTCTGTCTTCAGCCTCAAGCACAATATAACACACATTATAAGGTGACTCCTCAAGGCGTGAATCAGCTATCTGCTGAGTCATTGTTGTATGAGACGTGTACCACAGCTCAAGGGCTCTTATTATCCTTTTAAGATTATTTTCGTGAAGCTTCTGAGCGTATTCGCTGTCAAAGCTCCTTATCTCTTCTATAAGCGCCGCGGAGCCTTCTTTCTCTGCTCTTTCGCAGAGCTTCTGTCTTAGCTCCTCGTCAACGGGAGCTTCACTGAGACTTATATTATTGACAAGCGTATCAATATAAAGTCCTGTTCCGCCCACAATAACGGGGAGCTTGCCTCTCTCGGTTATGTCTTTTATTTTATCTTGTGCAAGTGTCTTGAAATCCGCAACGGAAAAAGTCTCTTCGGGAGAAATAATATTTATAAGATGATGGGATATCCCCTGCATTTCCTCTTCTGTCGGCTTGGCGGTGGCGATATCCATGCCCTTATATATCTGCATGGAATCAGCCGATATAACCTCGCCGCCGAGTCTTTTGCATATTTCTATCCCGAGAGCAGTCTTACCCGACGCTGTAGGGCCGGCAACAACTATAAGGGGTATTTTTTTCATATTGCCGACCTCCTGTGGTTTACTGTATTCTTCCGAAGCTTTTTTCAATTTCCTTTTTGCTCATTTCAATAAGCACAGGTCTGCCGTGGGGGCAGTATCTTATATCCGGCTGAGAGAGCAGTCTCTCAACAAACTTCTCAAGCTCGTAGGGAGTTGTGTTATCCCCTGCTTTTATCGCCGCTCTGCAGGCGGTGGAATGATATATCCAGTCAAGCTTATCGGGGACTAAATCCCTGCTGTTTTCCGCAAGATGTCCTGCAAGCTCGCTTATAACTCCGGGAATATCTCCCGATTCAAGGAATGTGGGACATTCCGTAACAATTACCATTCCCTGACCGAAATCCTCTACCCCGTAGCCCGCCTTTGAAAGAATATCCGTATTCTCTATAACAGCACTGTATTCCTCTTTACTCAGGGTAACTGTCACCGGCATGAGCAGAAGCTGTCTTTCCGAATCGTTCACGTTCTTTTTAAGCGACTCAAATATCATTCTCTCGTGGGCGGCATGCTTGTCTATAACAAGCATTTTATCGCCCTGCTCAACGAGAATATACGTTTTAAAGGTTTCACCGATTACTCTGAACGGCTCGGGAACATTTTCCTGTACCTCTTCCTCCTGCGGCTCAGCCTTGACTTCCGTCTGAACTTTCTGCTGAACAGGCGGTGCTTCCTCTTCTGCGGGTTCTGCCGTTTTCACAGGGGTAAAGCTGTTGAGAAGAATATCCTCGTCACTCTCTTCGACTGCTTTATTTTTAACTGTATCAGATGACAGTGTGAATATCTTATTCTGTGTAAAGCTTCTGTCCGCTTCATGTACAACTGTCTTTACAGGCTGTATTGTCTCTTCTTTTTTCAGCGGTTCGGCAACGGTCTTAACCTCATTCTTCGGCATCGGAGGCGTGAATCTTATCTGCTCCGCTTTTACTGTCTGAGGCATCTGCTGAGAATTGATTCTCATCTGAGATTTCGCTTCAAAGCTCATCTGCGGTCTCGTGTCATTCTGCTGAAGAGCGTATTTCGCGCAGTAATAAACAGCGTCAAAAATCTTCTTTTCGTCAGCGAATCTCACTTCTGTCTTGGCAGGATGAACATTAACGTCAACCGCGCCTGCCGGAATCGTTATATTAAGCACGCAGGCAGGAAATTTGCCGACCATGATGGCGTTTTTATACGCCTGCTCCAGCGCTGCCGCGCCTGTTCTTGTCTTGATAAGTCTGCCGTTGAGGAAGAAGAACTGCATGGTTCTGTTCGCTCTGGCATTAACGGGCTTTGAAATGAATCCGTTCACTTTAATGCCATTCAGCTCATAGCTGCACTCCATAAGTGACTGGGAAAATTCCCTGCCGAAAACGGAATAAATCGTATTTTTTATCGCACCGTCACCCGAAGTTACAAGTGTCTCTTTACCGTCACGGATAAATCTTACGCTGATTTCGGGGTGAGACAGAGCGATTCTGTCCACAACTCCCGCAACGGCATTAGCCTCGGTAACGTCTTTTTTAAGGAATTTCATTCTCGCGGGAGTATTGTAAAAAATATCTCTTACGATAATCGTTGTTCCTTTGGGGCATCCTGCGTCATCAAGAAGAACTTCTTCGCCGCCCTCGACGCAGTAGCGTGTGCCTGTTTCCTCGTCCTGCGCTCTCGTCATAATCTCCACACGGGAAACCGCCGCCGCGGAGGCAAGCGCTTCACCTCGGAAACCGAGAGTCAGAATGGAATCAAGGTCGTCAGCCTCTTTAATCTTGCTTGTGGCGTGGCTGATAAACGCCTTTCTGATATTGCCGCGGTCGATTCCGCAGCCGTTGTCTGTTACTCTTATATAGGTGACTCCGCCGCGTCTTATCTCAACAGTAACCGCCGAAGCGCCTGCGTCTATGGAATTTTCCATAAGCTCCTTCACAACAGAAGCAGGTCTTTCGACCACCTCGCCCGCCGCGATAAGCTCAGCAACGTGCTTGGGCAGGATATTAATTTCCGGCACGGAATCACCTTCTTTCTTTTAGATTTTCGTTTATATTTTTTTAGCCTCGTTCACCAGTTCATAAAGCTTCTGCATGGCTTCTATGGGTGTGAGAGTGTTGACATCTGTCATTTTGAGCTCGTCGATTATTTCACTGCCTGCTCCGCCGGCAAATGAAAGCTGCATAAGCGGGTCGTCGTCCGTCTGCTCAGGTGCGGCAACCGCGCCCATGTTGACAGGCTGAGCGTTATCTTCAAGCTCCTTTAAAATCGTCCTCGCTCTGTTAACAACGGAATTCGGAACACCCGCAAGTTTGGCAACTTCAATACCGTAGCTGCCGTCGGCTCCGCCGCGGATAATTCTGCGAAGGAACGTTATATCGTCGCCGCGCTTTTTAACGGCTATGTTGTAATTTTTCACGCCCTCAAGCTTGTCCTCAAGCTCGGTGAGCTCGTGATAATGGGTGGCAAAAAGAGTCTTTGCTCCGAGCTTCTTTTTATCTGCCGTATGCTCAAGCACCGCTCTTGCGATACTCATGCCGTCAAAGGTTGATGTTCCTCTGCCGATTTCATCAAAAATCAGAAGGCTCTTCGGCGTGGCGTTTTTAAGGATATTCGCCACCTCGCTCATCTCAACCATGAATGTTGACTGACCCGAGGCCAAATCGTCAGACGCGCCGACTCTTGTGAAAATGCTGTCGGTTATACCGATTTCGGCGCTTGAAGCAGGTACAAAGCATCCGCACTGAGCCATAAGCACTATGAGCGCAACCTGGCGCATATATGTGGATTTACCCGCCATATTGGGTCCTGTGATAATCGCACAGCGGTTTTCATCACAGTCAAGAACCGTATCGTTCGGTACAAAAGGACTGTCCTTAAGCATTTTCTCAACAACAGGATGTCTCCCGTCCTTAATATTGATAACAGGCTTTTCTGTCATCACGGGGCAGACATAACCGTTGCTTATTGAAACAGCCGCGAATGAACACAGAGCGTCAACAGCGGCAACAGCCGCGGCGGTTTTCTGAATTCTGAAATACTCGTCCGCAATCTTTTTGCGTACTGCCGCGAAGATTTCATACTCCAGCTTGACAATTCTTTCCTGTGCTCCGAGAACCTTTGACTCAAGCTCCTTAAGCTCCTGTGTTATGTATCTCTCGCAGTTAGCGAGAGTCTGTTTTCTTATGTATTCCTCGGGAACAAGCTCCTTAAAGGAATTTGGTACCTCGATATAATAGCCGAAAACTCTGTTATAGCCGATTTTCAGCTTTTTGATGCCTGTCCTCTCCTGCTCGTCCATCTGAACCTTTGCGATATAGCCTTTGCCGTTTACCACAATATCTCTCAGAGAATCAAGCTCGGTGTTGAAGCCGTCCTTAATCATTCCGCCCTCACGCACAGTAAACGGCGGGTCATCGCAGATTGAGTTTTCTATAAGCTGCTCCACATCTGTAAGAGTGTCAAGAGAATCGTTCAGCTCATTTAAAAGGACACATTCGAAGCTGCCAAGAGCCTCTTTGAGAGGCGGAATGCTTTTAACTGCCGCGAGCAGTGAGCGAAGCTCCTTGGCGTTGGCGGTCTCGTAAACGATTCTCGCCATAAGACGCTCCATGTCAACTATGCTGCAGAGAGCTGATACGATAGAATCAAGCACCATGGGATTTTCCGTAATTTCGGCCACCGCATGGTGTCTTTTTTCGATTTTGGGCAGGCTCACAAGAGGCTGCTCAAGCCACGAGCGGATAAGTCTCTTACCCATGGCGGTTTTGGTTTTATCAAGCACCCAGAGAAGAGTGCCTTTCTTTTCGCGGTTTCTCATAGTCTCCGTCAGCTCAAGGTTGCGCCTTGAGGAAACGTCGATTTTCATAAACTGCGCTTCACTGTAAAACTCTACCGCGCGGATATTGTCTATTGAGCTTTTCTGCACATCGTGAAGATAGCTCAGCGTCGCGCCGAGAGCGCACACCGCTTCTTCGCCCGAAACGCCTATGGCGTCAGTATCCGCGGCCTTGAAATGATTCAGCACAAGCTGAAGATTTTTTTCGTAATCAAGTGAGCTTTCGTCAATGGCGTCAGCCATGCAGCCAAGGCGGTTCTTTATGAAATCGCCGACCTTTTTACTGCTGACGGTCTGAGCGTTATAAAGAATCTCAGAAGGCATATATCTGCCCAGCTCATTGATGATTTTTGACTGAACGTCTTTAGAGTCAATATATGTCAGATGAACGGAGCCTGTGGAAATATCGGCGAAGCAGACGCCTGCCTTTTTGCCGTTCATCACAATGCACGCAAGATAATTGTTTTTGGCTTCATCAAGCATGTTGCTCTCGATAACCGTACCGGGGGTAACAACTCTGATAACCTCACGCTTGACTATGCCCTTGGCGGTCGCCGGGTCTTCCATCTGCTCGCAGATTGCGACCTTGTAGCCCTTTGCCACAAGTCTCGCGAGATATCCGTCAACACTGTGGAACGGAACGCCGCACATGGGGGCGCGTTCTTCCATACCGCAGTCTCTGCCTGTAAGGACAAGCTCCAGCTCCCGTGACGCCACCTTGGCGTCATCAAAAAACATTTCGTAAAAATCGCCTAAACGATACATCAGAATTGCGTCGGGATATTCTTTTTTTGTTTCAAGATACTGCCGCATCATCGGCGTCATTTCAGCCATTTTTACACTTCCCACACAAAATATTAATTATTTATCTGAGCAGCCGCCGCAGGATGAGCAGTCACCTGAACAGCCTGCGTTATAGTCACAGTTTTCGGGATCCTCACCCTGAGCGCAGAGTGAAAGAATGCCTGTGATTCTCTTCATGAGAACATCAAGGTCTTCCTTGGCCTTTTCGAAATTCTGCATATTTGAGTTGGCCATAACCTGCTTGTAAACTTCGCTGAATTCCTTATCGTACGCCTGAAGCTTCTCTTCATTTGCATCGTCCTTCGCGGCCTCGTGCTGATATGACATATGGATAAGCTGAATCTTGTTGATGAGCTCGTTGAGCCCGTCGTCCTGCTCATTAGCCTCTTTTGCCTTATGGAAAGCAATGTATGCGTCTTCCTTCTGAATTGCCGCGCCTAACTGTCTTGTAAGTTCAATAATGTCCATTTTAATTTCTCCTGTGTTTTATTATTTTTCAAGCTCGCCTCTGACTATCCACGTCAGAGGTTCCGTAACTTTTACCGTGCAGAATTTTCCGATGGATTCACCGTTGTCGGTATCGGGAAATTCTATCATCACATTGCCGCCTGTTCTGCCGTTGTATATGCCCTCTGAGGCATAACCCTCGCACAGAACTCTGTAGCTCTTGCCTTTCATAAGGGCCGTGCGTCTGCCTGCGATACTTTCCTGCAAATCGCAGAGTTCCTTAAACCACTTTCCTTTTTCCGCTCTCGAAATCGGGTCGGGCATTTTTGCCGCTCTCGTTCCGTCTCTCGGTGAAAAAATGAAAGTGTAAAGGGATGTGAATTTCGCTTTTTCGATAAGGTCGAGAGTATCCTTGAATTCCTCATAAGTTTCACCCGGGAAGCCTACGATAATATCGCTGGTGAGCGAAATATCCGGCATGACTTTTCTCGCGTATTCCACAAGCGAAAGATATTTTTCTCTCGTGTAGCCTCTGTTCATCTCTTTAAGAACACGGTTGTTGCCGCTCTGGAAGGGAAGATGAAAATGTCTCGCGACCTTTTCACACTGAGCCATCGTGTCGAGCAGCTCCTCCGTACAGTCCTTGGGGTGAGATGTCATGAATCTGATAATAAAATCGCCCTCGAGGTCATTTATCATTCTGAGAAGCTTCGCGAAATTTATGTCTCTGTCAAGAGTCTTGCCGTAGGAATTGACGTTCTGCCCCAGAAGAGTGATATCCTTACATCCCGAAGCGATAAGCTCCTTAGCCTCGGCGATAATATCCTCAGGCTCACGGCTTCTCTCACGTCCTCTTACATACGGCACAATGCAGTAGCTGCAGAAGTTGTTGCACCCGTACATTATGGGAAGCCAGCCCTTGATATTGCCGTCGCGGTGAACAGGAAGATTCTCGGCTATTACGCCGTCACTCTCGGGGGATGAGAAAACTCTCTTGCCCGAGCGGAGCACATTGTAGAGAAGCTCCGGCACCTTATGGATAACATGAGTTCCGAAAACAAGATTGACATAAGGATAGCTTTTTCTTATTCTCTGGCTGACCTTTTCCTGCTGCATCATGCAGCCGCAAAGGGCGATAATCATATCAGGTCTGTCTTTTTTGATATTTTTAAGAGCTCCCACGTTACCGTAGATTCTGTCTTCCGCGTGCTCTCTGATAGCGCAGGTGTTGTAAAGCACAAGGTCGGCTTCATTTACATCGTCAGTGAAGCCGTAGCCGCACTTTTCGAGAAGTCCTTTTATACGCTCCCCGTCAGACACGTTGCCCTGACAGCCGTATGTATGCACCATTGCAAGTGGCGTTCTGTCGGGATACTTCGCGCTGAGAACGGAGCTTACAAGGGCGGTATATTCTTTTTGTTTTTCTATTTCAGACTGAGGAACCTGAAAATTTTTAACAACGGTTTTATCGCTCAAAAGCGACACCTCTCTTTATGAACTTATAACCTGTATATTATACATTATATTTGCGAATATTGCAATAGAAAACTGCACAAAAAAGCCGTGGTGTCCGCAAGTATTTTTTATGCTCCGTGATATTGATTTCAGCGGAACACATCAATAGCTTTTTCGGCATTTTCTATCACCGCATGATATCCGCCGCTGACATATTCGCCATCAAGAGTCCACGGTATTTCCTCATCAAAGAAAAATTCAATTTTTCTCCCCTGCCTGAAAACAATGCAGTCGCTCATGTCATAATTCACCGACTTCACCGCGAGAAGAGCGTTTTTCCAGCGGACAAAACTGCCGGGATTTTCCACAAGCATTATCTCAAAAATTCCGTCAGAAAGATTGACGGTATTCATATTAAGTCTGAGCACTCCGCCCACGGACGTTGAATTGCTCACAGCGCCGTAAACATAGCTGCCGCTGATTTCCTCGCCGTCAATAATCACCCTCGCCCTGACAGGTCTTATTTCCTTGACACAGTTCACCGCTTCAAGCAGATAGGCTGTAAATCCGATAGAATTTTTCTTGCTCTGAGGCGTACAGTAAGAAACTTTTGTAAACGCACCGAAGCTGGAAATATATGAAAAAAATCTTTCGCCGTTAAAGCTTCCCACATCGTGCGGCAGAGTATTCCCTCCGATTATCAGTTCCATTGCTTTTCTTGTATTATTGGGGATTTTCAGCGCTTTCGCCAGGTCATTGGTAGTCCCCGATGGAATATATCCCACGGGAATTCTCCGTTTTGTATTCATCAATCCGTTAACAACCTCGCTGAAGGTTCCGTCGCCTCCGCGGCAGATAACCATATCAAAATTTTCCGCAAGGTTTTCCGCGATAACCGTGGCGTCGCCTCTGCCCGAGGTTGCGTACATTGTGGGCGATATTCCGTTTGTGCTCAGCTTTGTAAGGTCAAGCACCTGTGAGCGGACACGTATCCTCCCCGCTTTCGGGTTCACGATTACAAGCGCGTTTTTTCTGTTTGACAACTGCATTTTCAGCCTCCGTAGCAGATATGATTTTTATAAATTTTACTTGAAAGATTTACAAAGATTTTTTTAATAAAAAGAAGAAAAAATAATAACAAAAAATTTTTCGGAGTGATACCATGTTAAGCTTACAGCTTCCGGGCGAAATTCACAGCGGAATTGACGCCCTTGAAAAAATATTTGATAAAGATTATGAAAGTGTTCTGATTATTTCTGACGGAAAGCTTTCTCAGCAAAGCGGAGCTCTGCTCAAGCTCAGGAGAAAATTCGACGCAATGATGACAGGAAACGAAGCAATAATTTCAGATAACGCGCAGGAGCTTTTTGACAGAGCAAAAAAGTACGCTGACTCGCATATTCCGGAGGCAATAATCGCCGTCGGCGACGGGAAGACTCTTGACTGCGGCAGTGCCGTGTCAAAGCTTTGCGGAATCCCGCTTATCTCGGTTATTGAGACTTTGCCCTGTGCGCTGTGCGAGTTCGAGACGCTTGATCTGTTTTTATATAAAAACGCCCCTGATATCTGCATAGCCGACCCATCGTTTATCTCTCTTGCCGATTCTTCAAAAATCGCCTATGAAGCTCTCGGCATGAGCTGTCTCGCCCTTGAGAGCGCCGTCACCTGCCCTGACAGATATATTTCATCAGTCGCCTCAAAAGCCTTTTACGAAATCATGAGGAATATTCTCCCCTCGTTCCGAGGAGAAATATCCGCACGTGAGAATCTCTGCAGTGCGATGCTTGCGGCATACACTGCGTATATAAACAGTTTTGAGTATTCGTGGCAGTCCGCTGCGTTCAGAACGGCGTCTTTCTTTTCACAGTGGAACAGCGACAGAATCGGTATTCTCGCCGTAAGTGCCGTAAATCTCGCGGAATATTTCTGCGAAAACTACAGCGACAGTTATTTTGCTCTCGCTCAGAGCTTTGACCTGACCCCCCTTGACGAAATCGCCTCATCATATCTTACCGGAGAAATCAGAAGAATTCAGGCATCCATGTCGGTTCCTTTTGCCGTCAGGCATTTCATGCCCGATGAAAACGATTTTGATTCCGCGTGCGCAGGTCTTTCCGACACCGACAGAGACCTGGCATTAAGATGTTATTACGGTAATATAACATTTATCAAATCATAATCGTTGACTTTACCTCCCTCAGATGTTATAATTAAATAAATCTGTTATTGGAGGAGCTTATATGAACACAGTAAAGAAAATCATTTCTGTGCTTATGTCCGCAGTGCTGATATTAGGCATCTGCTCAGCATATTCTTTTGCGGCTGCTCCTAAAATTACAGGTCTTAAAATAATCAGTCTGCCGAAGAAAACAACATTTATTCAGGGAGATGACTGGATATACGGAATCTGGGAGCAGAGCGAAACAGAACGCGGAAAAGCAACGCTTGTTACCTCACCCAAAATCAGCATGACTCACAATCCCGGCGGCGGAATATATCCCGACAGAGGAATGCTCGATATGAGCGGTCTTGTTATAGAAGTATCCTATTCTGACGGCACTTTAAAAGAGATTGAATACTGCGAAACACTTTCCAAATCAGGCTTTTATGCCGCAAATATTCTTGTATCCCCCAAAAGAGGCTACTCCTTAGGCACTAATATAATGGAGGTTTATCTTCAGCAGGATACAAGCTATTACGATTCGTATGAAATTGAAATTATAGGCAGCCAGCCGTTTGAGCCGTCAGAGGACAGCACGGCGATTATTGATAAGAATAATTACATCACCGGTCTCAAAACCGCGATGACAAAGTCTGAGCTCGAGTCATATTTTTCAAATAACAGCAACGCGGAAATTATATACTCAAAAAGCATCAGAAACAGTAAATACTACGGTACTGATTCAACATTGACACTGAAATATGAGGACGGTCAGACAAAGACTTATACAGTTGTGATTTACGGTGATATTGACGGCAACGGAATAACAAACAGCGATGACATTGCCGGAATAGTCGACTTTATTGCGGGCGGTTCAATGACAGAGGCTCAGCTGCTTGCCGCGAATGTTGACGGTATGCGCAGAATAACCGAAAATGACATTGCCGTTTTGGCTGACGCCATATCAGGCAATGAAATCAATCAGATTGACCCGTCTGTCTGACATTTAACGGGAGGGAAATATATGACATCAATAAAAAAATTTGTTTCAATTATTCTCACGGCGGCAATGATTCTGAGCTTATTCAGCATCAACAGCTTTGCGGCTAAAAAAATCAGCAAAATCAAAATAGTCAGCAAGCCGAGCAAGACTTCATTTTATCAGAATACCGACTGGATCTACGGACTGTGGGAAACAAGCGAGACCACTCCGGGTAAAGTTACAAAGGTTAAGTCTGATAAAATAAGCTTTACTCACAACCCCGGCGGCGGAATATATCCCGACAGAGGAATGCTTGATATGCGCGGACTTAAAATCGAGGTAACTTATACCGACGGTTCCAAGTCCACAATAGCTTATCAGGAAACCCTTAATAAAAAGACCGGCTTTTACACCGCTAACATCCTTGCTTCTCCTGCAAAGAGCTACACTGTGGGAACTAATACCATTGAGGTTTATCTTCAGCAGGATACAAGTAAATATGCCACATACGATATCAAAATCATCGCCGGCAGCGCCCCGTCAGGCAGCGCTTCGGGTGATGTAAACGGAGACAAAAAAGTTAATTCGCAGGACGCTCTGCTCATTATGCAGCACGCAGTTATGCTCATAACACTCACAGGCACTCAAAAGGCCAACGCCGATATGAACGGTGACGGCAACATAAACAGCACCGATGCTCTGATAATCCTCAAGGAAGCAGTAAAATAAATCATTTTTCCGGCAGTACAGTCTGACTGTACTGCTTTTCTTTTTGTGCCCTGCAGATTTTCTCAGCCATCAAAGCACAGCTCTGAGAGTAATATGTCCACGCATAAAATGACGGAATAACAGTAAGACTTAACACTGCCCACGGAATAAAGCTGATTTTCAGAAGCGCTGTCTTAGTGATGCTGTGGGACATATATTCTTTGCTTTTCGAAAAAATATCTCTGTTTTTCATTTTTGGGTCTACCGCTCTCAGATACGGTACAAGAAAATACCTCTGAATAAAAAAATATAAAAACACCGCACCCGTAAGCATAAGCACCACTCCCCCTGCAATCCACACAGCAAAAAGATTGAACTCAACGCCGCCGTTTGAGGCAATAAACACCGATGTAAAAATCAGCAGCACTCCCGGAGTAAGAAAAGCCGCAGACCACAAAAGTTTTCTTAAAAACAGTGAAAAATACAGTCTGAAGCTTTTCATTGCTTTTGACGGTTTGAACCAGAACGCCGACTTTGCCGAGCGGCGTTTTTTATTATAAAACAAAAACCACGCTCCGCTTCCCGTCCTGAATGACGAGAAGAAAATAAATCCCGAGAGCAAAGCCGCAAAAAGGATTGCGGCCGAAGCAATCGGATTATAATTCAGAAAAAAATCAATCAGAAAAGGCAGTGCCGAAAACAGCAGAAAGCCTCCGATAAAAATCAAAAGAAGCTTAGCGCTGTTTTTAACATTGCCTTTGATTATTTTTCTGCACGATTTTTTTATCTGTGAAATTTTCATAATCTCATCCCAATCATATGTTCTCAGATTAATGATTGGAAGTTTTTCTGTAAAATATTCACTTTTTTATCTGCTGTTCTGAGGGAAAGTCAAATCCGTGCATAAAGCCTCCCTGCTCCAGTGAGCTTATATCACCGCCTATAACGGCTCCGTCATAGACTATAATATTTGCCCTTATACAGCTGTTATCCTCCTGATAACCCGGATAGTTTTTCACCGTATATGTCCACTTTTTTGCGGTTTTGCCCGCGTATAAAGATAAATCCATATTCTGCGCCAGCTGGATACCGTTATATTTTTCATATGTTTCATCAAATTGAGACGGAATTACAATCTCCTCCACCTGAACAGGCTCTTCATCAATCTCCCAGCCGAACTGAGATAAAAAGGCTATTCTCTCTTCGGCATTTGACGCCTTAAGAGAAATCCCCGAATCCTCTGTAACAGGCACATTGCTGTTGCGTGTAAGAAAAAGGCCGAGCGCAATACTTACAATAAGCACCGCCATAAGTACAATTCTTTTTTTATTGGCTCTTAAAGAAAAAACGAACATAAATTACACCTCCGCAGATGATAATTTATATTCGCCGATTTTATTATTTATTCATCTTATCTTCATCAAAACAGGCATGATTCCTTTTTCGGTCAGGTCAAGTATCGCATAGCTTCCTTCGCGTATGCTCCCCGGATTCACAAGCCACAGACCGTCCTCATACAAAGTAACAGGATTGTGAGTATGACCATATAATGCTATGTGAGCGTGACAGTCTCTCGCTCTTTGTGTCAGAACCTCATTGCCGTATTTTACACTTTCCGCATATCCGTGAGTGCAGTATATGGTGTATCCCTTTTCCTGCGTTACAGCAAAGGCAGGGAGGCTGCTGCCCCAGTCGCAGTTGCCCCGAACCATTATGCAGGGCTTATCAACATGACAGAGTTCAAAATCGTTCTCACCGTCGCCGAGGAAAATGACGAGCTCCGCAGACGGCTGCTGATTGACAGCCTTCTGAATATTAAAACTGCTGCCGTGAGAATCGGAAATCACAAGAATTCGCATTCATATCCCCCTAAGCTTATTAATATATATATTATAGCATCTCGGAGGTGAAATGTAAATGAACTCAGCATCTGATTTTTTAAACGGATTCATTTCAAAAAGTGAAGAGGAGCAGAAAAAAGCGGCTGTGAATATTCTTTCGCAAATGGATTCAAAGCAGTCCGCTCAGATAAAAAGCATACTCAGCGATGAGGAAAAAGTAAAAAAAATCCTTTCAACTCCTCAGGCTCAGCAGCTTATGAACAAGCTGAAAGGCAGCGGCAATGGACAGCATAAATGATATCTTATCCTCACTTTCTCAGGATGATATTGACGCTCTCAAATCAATGGCTGATTCGCTTTTTTCATCTGCTTCACCTCCGCCCCCAAAAAGCACCGACAGCACATCAGGTACAGACTTCGGCAGCTTTATTACCCCCGATATGCTGATAAAGCTCTCATCTGTTATGAATATGCTGAATTCTCAGTGCAGTGAGCGTTACAGGCTTATCGAGGCTCTCAAGCCCAACCTCAGTCTTCCACGACGCAAAAAAGCGGATGAGGCTATGCAGATTCTGAGAATTCTTGAAATCATCCCGATGATAACCGATTTAACAAAAAGCGGTGATAGCAATGACGAACCGCAGTCTTAATTCAGCACCCTGCGGCGCAACCGCCCGGAGCAGCGGCGGCGGATTCCTCAGCGGAATTCTGCAGGACAAAGACACCGCTCTTGTGCTTGCGCTGATTATTCTGCTGTATTCAGACAACTGTGACAGGCTTCTTCTGCTTGCGCTGGTTTATATTATCAGCTGACTCTTGACAGACAGGTTATAATATACTCAGCACATAAAACAGGAGGAAGTCAAATGGCATACATCTACAGAACAAAAGGAACCTGCTCATCTGAAATTGAGATTGAGCTTGACGGCAACGTAATAAAAAAAGTGAAATTCTACGGCGGCTGCAACGGTAACCTTCAGGGTATATCAAAGCTTGTTGAAGGACTTACCGTTGAAGAGGTCAACGAAAAGTTCTCAGGTATAAGATGCGGATTCAAAAGAACCTCATGCCCCGACCAGCTCGCTCAGGCAGTTATGGAAGCATATAACGCTCAGAACTGAATTCACAAAAATAAAAGCAATCCTTCGCTCGGCTGAATGCCGTTTGCAGGATTGCTTTTTTCATTAATAAGTTCCTGTTACGTTGTAGTACACAGAAAGAATAGCTTCATAAAAACCTTTTTCATCAATGTAGTATTCAGAATATCCGTCTTCACCTGAAATCATTTTACCGGGAACTGAAACAGGCAGGAATTCACTTCCGCCGAGGGTCATAAATCTTGATGCTATATAAGTTGCTTTTGACAGGTCAATATCTGTAAAAGCATATTTCATAGCTACGTTATATACGTCGGTAATCATTGACGGAGATTTCATAGCCTGTGAAGCGGCCGTCCTTGTAAAGGACTTGATATAGTGAAGCTGATGATTCATACGGACAAGGTTTGAATCAACCTTATCAGTATCACGGGCGCGGACATATGTTACCGCTGTATCGCCCATAAGGTGGACCGGTCTACCCGCCTCAAACATTGCGAAGCTGTCTCCGGGAGTCAAGGTTACGCCGCCTATAGAATCGTTTACAGGCCCTATGCCCGCAAGGTCAAGCGCCGCGTAGCAGTGTATCGGCATGCCGAACATGACTTTTTTGATACTGGAAATTACATTTTCACAGCTGGTTTTACCGCCGTCGCCGTATGCGTAGGCAAGGCAGAGCTGTGTCTTTTCCGTTCTGAGGAATGAGCCGTCTTTAGCGTAAACATCAATCTCGGCAACCGTATCTCTGGGAATCGGGATAAGCTTAGCCATTCCCGTCTTTGTGTCAAAGGCGATAACAATTACCGTATCCGCCTGACCTGCCGCACCGACTATACCATTCGCGTTAATCTCTTCTTTATCGACGCCGAGGCAGGCAATAGATGTAATATCCTCATTAAGCTGATATATTTTGCCGTTATATCTTACAGTTTTGCCGTCATTATCGGTTTCGGCATCCGCGATAACCTCAATATCGGCGTCGCTGTAGTCAAGCATATCCTTTTTACCTGTGGCAATCATAATCATCAGCGCCACAGCGGCTATAAGAATCAGTGAGAAGAAAAACAGGAATATGCCGAGAATAACCTGAAGCGCCTTGTTTTTCTTTTTCTTCTTTTTGCGTTTCACGGCACCTGCCGCAGCTATGCTTTCTGTGTTCTGGCCTGTGCTGAAATAAACGTCGTCTCTTTCTTCAGTCTGGGAGAATTTTTCACCGAGTCTTCTGATTTTTTCTTCCGCAAGCTGCTTTTCTTTTTCAGATGATTCCGAATAGTAATAATTGCTTTTTGAAGATGATGAACTGTGATGCTTTGACGATTTTGAGCTGTGGTGACGGCTTGACGAGCCGGAACTGTGATGACTTGAGGAGCTCGAGCTGTGGTGACTTGAAGAATCCGAGCTGTGATGATGGCTTGATGAACCTGAGCTGTGGTGGCTTGAAGAGCCCGAACTGTGATGATGACTTGAAGAACTCGAGCTGTGATGATGTCCTGACGAGCCGGAGCTGTGGTGATGATGACTCGAGCCGGATGACTTGTGCTCATATAATTCTTCTGTATTATCGTGTTGACTCATCGTTAATTAACACTCCATTCACAAGATATCTGTAGTTGGGCTTATTGGCAACACAAGTGCTGAGCGTAACCATTTTTGTTTCAAGGTTGAGCTCAATATTTCTTGAGTTGAAAAGCTCAAATTTCGGATTGAGTATGCTGTAATGGTAGCTTTCAATCTGCTCGGGGTCAGAAAAATCATAAGCCGCCGTAATTCTTCTGTTGTCATATTTAAGAGCTGAGACTATTTCATAGGTCAGCTTTCTGTCAGGTGTATAAATATAAAAATATTTGTTTTCATCAAAGAACTTCTTATCTTCAAATCTGTGAAGCATGCAGAACATTGTATCATCACGCATATTATGACCGTAAACAACAGTTACCGGGTCTGAGAAATCCTTGCTGTTAACTTTATTGGTATAAATGCAGCCTGCAAAAAGATAATCCTTATCAACAGAACGTCTGAGATAAAAATCCGTCTGTTCATTCTGAAGTATCGGATAATTAATCTTTGTATTCGGAACAACAATCCATGCGTAAACATCACTGTTTCTCTGCTGAAGCGGTTCAAAATCTATAGGATTATCAGGCTTGCTGCCCTGCTGTGAAGAATCGTCCTGAGTGTCAACATAAGAAGTGACAACATCCGAATAGAAATCTCTGCCCTTGCTGAGATTATAAAAATTCCAGACAAGATAAACAACCGCAACAGAGCATATAAGAAAGAGAAGAATGATTATGATGATAATTATTGCTTTCCTGCGTTTGTTTTCAGGCTCATCATCATAAACATAGGTTCCGTCATAATCGACTTTTCTCATAAAATCACTTTTCCTTATTCAAAACAAAAAAGCTCCGTCTACAAAAAAACAGAGCTTTGATGTTAGTCGAATTTAAACTTATTTTACTTTCTTAGAAAGTACGATACCAGCTGCTGAGCATGATACAACTGCTGCAATAGCACCAATCTCTGTCATTACAGAATAACCTGTGTGAGGAGAAATTTTTCCTTCTTCAGAATCCTCGGGAGCTGCTGTGGGGCTTATCGCTGCAAAAGCGCTCATTGATGTTGCGCCGATCATAAGAACTGCTGCGAGTGATGCAATAATCTTCTTCACTTTAATTAACTCCTTTCACTGCTAATACTTAGTCAGCATTAAATTACGTAATTATAATAACACATTTTTTTATTTTGTCAACAATTTTATTTTAAAAAAGACTTACAATATTTTCAATAACGGTATTTGATACCAGAAATCCTTTCGGAGTAAGGTTAAATCCGCTTTCATTTTTTTCCGCAAGACCGATTTTTTCAAAAAAGTCAGATTTTTCTTTTACAGCGTCAAGAGCATATCCACCGCCGCGGCTGATTATCTCCGAATAAGAGATTCCTCTTTTCATCCTGAGCGCAAGCATAATATACTCTCCGATATCGCCGCCGTCACCGTCCGAATACGGTTCGCCGCCGTTCATGAAATAGTCTATGTCACGAGGCCAGTAAAATCTTTTGCCGCCGATAAACGAGTGAGCCGCAGGCCCGAACCCGAGATATTCATCTCCGCACCAGTACTTAAGATTATGTCTGCTTTCAAATCCCGGAACAGCAAAATTTGAAATTTCATACTGCATAAAGCCCGCGCCTTCAAGCGCAGAAACCATTCTGAGATATGCGTCAGCCGTGAAATCATCATCGGGCAGATTGAGCTTTTCTCTGTTTTTATAAAAGTATGTATTCTCTTCCAGCTTAAGCATATAAGCGCTTATGTGCTTAACACCCGAATCAATGCAGAACGACAATGTCTCGTCAAGACTTTTTTCTGTCTGAGAGGGTATACCGAGCATAACGTCAAGAGAAATATTGTCAATCCCCGACTTATGAGCAGAGTCAATACATCTTCCTGCTTCTTTCACACCCGCCAGTCTCCCGAGTGACCGCCGTTCAGAATCAACCGCCGACTGAAGCCCGAGAGAAATTCTGTTGACTCCGCAGGAGCTCAGCTTTTCAAAAAAATCTTCATCCACACTCGACGGATTACACTCAACGGTTATTTCGTCAAAGCTGCCGAAAGCCTCAGCGGCATTGACAAGTTTTATAATATTGTCGGCTCCGATAATTGACGGCGTTCCCCCGCCGAAATAAAGCGTATCCGCTTCAATACTGTACTTTTCTCTTTGAGTCTTTATTGTCTGAGCAAGCGATTCGGTATATTGACGGGCCATATCTCCGCTGAGCTTCATTGAGTAAAAGTCACAGTAAGGGCACTTGCTTCTGCAAAACGGTATATGAATATAAATTCCTGCCTTACCCACCGAATCACCTCTTTTAAAAACAAGCACTTTTGAAAACCTGTAATTTTCAAAAGTGCTTAAATAATTTTATTAAACTTTATTAGCCTTCTTCAGTAACGTTAACGAGGTCTGCCTCTGCGTTAAGAGCCTTAGCTGTTTCACTGCGGCGCTCTGCAAGCTCAGCATACATTCTCTTTCTTGTCTTATCGTCAATGTTGTAGAAGAACTTGGGAATCATGCCGATAAGTCCGCAAAGTGCGGGAACAAGAGTAGTTGTTGTGAAGAGGAGGTATTCAACCTTCTTGGTCTGCTGACCGGGCTTAAGACCCTGTCTGTAGCCGATGGCCTGAAGAAGTGCAGTCTTAAGAACGCTTCCGAAGCCGCCGACGATTTTACTTGCGAGACCTTTAACAACACCGGTAATACCTTCTGTACGGTAGCCGTACTTCCATTCACCGTAGTCGATAACCTCGTTGCCGATTTCTGTGGGAATAACCTTACGGAGAGCATAAACTGCGTTCCATACTGTCTCACGGAACATAAATGCGCCAATCATTACCCACTTCTTGCTGTAATTCTTGTTGATTGAACCGAAGATGTAAACAAGAATCATGAGGAAGTTGCCCCAGTGGTCGCCGAATATCCAGAGAGCCTTGGTTGAGAATAACGAACGGAGCTTTGTAACATAAGCATAGCTTGCGTATGTAACGAACATTCCGGGGATACCGACAACCAGCTCAGCGGAGCTGAAGTTAAGAACGTTGATATAGTAAAGGCTGATATCCGTACTGATATTGCTGAATGATGAAAGCATATCTGAAACGGCAAGGAGCATAAGAGGTCTTGATCTGAAAATTGATGTAATGGTGTCTTTATACTTGGGTTTCTCAACAGACTGAAGAACTCTCTCTTTGAATACAACTGCGAAATAGAAGCCGAGTGCACTTGAAGCAGCTGCTGTTGCAACACCCATTACAACGAAAAGTGATGTCATCTTGATTTTCATTACACCGTTGTTAACAAGGTCAATGAAGATTGTGATGGCCTGCTTGGGAAGATTTTCAACAAGGCTGGAAATAAGGTTGGCCTGATTGATAAGACGTGTTCTGTCAAGCGTATCCGGTGTGATAGTGGCAAGAATACCTGTCTTTGCAACGTTATAAAGTGACGTTACCAGGTTAGAGACCATCTGCAGGATGAAATACGTGACTATTTTCGGCATATACGCCGCCGCGGCATTCGGGAAGAACACGGGCATCGCCCAGAAGAGAATTCCCAATGCGGCACCGGGGCCTGCATATAAAATAAGATAAGGTTTGAATTTACCGAATCTTGTATTTGTTCTGTCAACAAGAGCGGCAAGGAAAAGGTCATTGATAATATCCCATACACCAACGAATGCGCTTACGATGGTCTGCCATCTGAGTGCAACAACAAGAACGTCGGTAACGAAATAAGTTTGCTTGCCTGAAAGAGTAAGCGACTGGGCTATATCATAAAGAACATAAGCGGTTGTTTCGCGAGAGCCGACATATCGTCTGTTTTTCGGCATTTCGCGGCCGGCTTTTTCTTCTGTAACTTCAGCCGTTTTTTTCTTTTTAGCCATATTATTCCTCCTTGATTAAGAGCTTTAACACCACTATACAGCAGTACTGATTAATTATAGCACATAGTTATACACTTTTGCAACAATTTATTTGATTTTTTTCAAAAAAGAGAGAAAAACTATTCGTCAAGCTTAAGCACAGCCATAAACGCCTCCTGCGGAACCTCGACCGTTCCGAAATGGCGCATACGCTTTTTACCCTCTTTCTGCTTTTCAAGAAGCTTTTTCTTTCTTGTGATATCTCCGCCGTAGCACTTGGCGAGAACATCCTTGCGCATAGCCTTAACCGTTTCACGGGCGATAATCTTTCCGCCGATTCCTATCTGAATCGGAATTTCAAACATCTGACGCGGAATATTCTCCTTAAGCTTCTCTGCTATTTTTCTTGCTTTTGCGTAAGCTTTTTCAGAATGTATTATAAATGAAAGAGCGTCAATGGTTTCTCCGTTAAGCAGAACGTCAAGCTTTACAAGGTCCGAACGCTGATAATCAGAAATTTCATAGTCAAAAGAAGCGTAGCCCTTTGTTCTTGACTTAAGAACATCAAAGAAATCGTAAATAATCTCGTTAAGAGGCAGGCTGTAGCTGATATCCACACGCTCGGGTGTAATATAATCCATTGTCTTGAAAATTCCGCGCCTGTCCTGACAAAGCTCCATAATAGCGCCGACATACTCCTGAGGAGAATAAATGTGGGCGTTTACTATCGGCTCCTCGCTGTATTCAATCAGCGCAGGGTCGGGGTAATGCGTCGGATTGTCAATTTCAATAACACTGCCGTCATGAAGATGAATTTTATAAACTACGCTGGGGATTGTTGTTACAAGGTCAAGGTTATATTCTCTTTCAAGTCTTTCCTGAATTATCTCAAGATGAAGAAGTCCTAAAAATCCGCATCTGAAGCCAAAGCCGAGAGCGCCTGATGTTTCCGGCTCAAAGGAAAGTGATGCGTCATTAAGTCTGAGTTTTTCAAGCGCATCGCGAAGATTTTCATAATCCGCGCCGTCCGCCGGGTAAACTCCGCAGAAAACCATCGGGTTTACCTTTCTGTATCCGGGAAGAGGTTCAGCCGCGGGATTCTCAGCGAGTGTAACTGTATCGCCCACGCTCGCGTCTCTGACTGTTTTAATAGAAGCTGTGATATATCCTACCTCACCTGCCGTCAGCTCTTTGGCAGGCTCCATGGAAGTCGCTCTCATATATCCGACCTCAACTACGGTAAACTCCGCTCCGGTGGCCATCATGCGCATTGTGTCGCCTGCTTTGATTTTGCCGTCCATTATTCTTACATAAACAATTACGCCTTTATAGCTGTCATAAACAGAGTCAAAAATCAGAGCGCGCAGAGGCTTGCTGTCATCAGCGTCAAGAGGAGCGGGAACGTCAAGAACTATTCTTTCAAGTACCTGGTCCACATTAAGGCCTGTTTTAGCCGATACTCTCGGGGCGAATTCGCAGTCGAGCCCTATAACGTCCTCAACCTGCTGTGCAACCGCTTCAGGCTGAGCCGCGGGAAGGTCTATTTTATTGATAACCGGAACAATTTCCAGGTCATGGTCAAGAGCAAGATATGTATTCGCGAGAGTCTGCGCCTCAATACCCTGTGAAGCGTCAATAATAAGCACCGCGCCCTCGCAGGCAGCAAGAGAACGGGACACCTCGTAGTTAAAGTCAACATGGCCGGGAGTGTCAATAAGATTGAGCACATAAGTCTCTCCGTCTTTTGCCTTATAGTCAAGCTTTACGGCGTGAGCCTTGATTGTGATTCCGCGCTCACGTTCAAGTTCCATATTGTCAAGAAGCTGTGCTGTCATATCACGCAGTGCTACAGACTCCGTAAGCTCAAGCATTCTGTCTGCCAGTGTGGACTTGCCGTGGTCTATATGCGCTATTATTGAAAAATTTCTAATGTTTTTCTTCGGTACAGCCAAAATATCACCTCAAAAATTATTACATTATATTGTAGCATAATATTGCCTGTTATTCAATGAAAATTTGATTTTTCTTGTTTATTTTCGATTTCAGCACTAAAAATTACATCTTGACGTCCTTCTGTAACCTTTTGTAACTTTTTATATATTTCACAAATTATTTTTCTTTTTTAGCATAATTCGAGATTTTACAAGTCATTCAGCAGTATTTCGAGCCTGTTTATTTGTATGAAATGTACAAAAAAATATATATTTTAAATTTGACATACCCGTCTGAAGCCTTTATAATGGCCAGTGTTGCGGGCAGGATAATTCTATGCTCTGATAAAAAGTTACAAATTTTCCGATTTAAGGAGTTATATGTATGAACGGTAAAAGCAAAAAGGAAAGCTCTTTCTTTTTCAGAAACAGAACCAGAATTGCGACAACTGTTATCTGCATCATCTTATGTGCTGCTACTCTTATGACAACCGTATCGGCAACAAATACAGTTAAAATCATCTACAACGGCAAAGAGCACGAGGTAAGAACTCTCAGAAGCGACGTTGAAGATATCATTGAGCAGAGCGGCATCAAATACGATAAAAAGACAAATTATATTGACGCAAGTCTTTTTGAGGACCGCGGCATTATAATTATTGATTCCGTATGCAGAGTAACCGTTACTGACGATGACAGATCGGTAACACTTAAAACTCACGGTCTTGTAAAAGACGCTCTTAAAGAAGCAAACATTGAGCTTGGCGAGCACGACGAGCTTGACGGAATCTCTCCCGATGATAATCTCACAAGCGGAATGACCATCAAAGTCCTCAGAGGCGTTTCTGTCATGATTTCGGCAGACGGAGATATCACAACAGTTTATGTTACAAAGGGAAGCACTGTTGAAGATGCGCTTAACAAAGCTGTTATCACAGCAGACGATGACGATATCATTTCAAAGCCTCTTGATACAGTTATTACAGCAAACACAGCTGTAAAAATCACAAGAATCTCCATTGTAGAGAGAAAAGAGACTCAGACAGTCGAATTTAAAACAAAAGAAGAAAAATCAAATAAACTTGCAAAAGGTAAAGAAGAAATAAAGCAGAAGGGCGTTGACGGCGAACAGGAAGCAATTTACGAAGATAAATTCGTAGACGGCAAGCTTGTTGAGTCAAATCTCAAGTCAAAGACCGTCACCAAAAAGCCCGTTGACTGCATTAAGCTTATCGGCACCAAGGCAACGGCAGTATCAGCCAAAGCTAAAAAGGGTGCTAAAGGCGCTAAAACGACATCAGGCGGTGCGAAGCTCGCTTCAGGTGTAAGAACTATATCAGTGTTTACTCCTCCCGCATCACTTAAGCTTACAAGCAACAACGTACCCACCTCATACAAGCAGAAGCTTGTCGGCAACGCAACCGCATATTACGGCGGTACAATTACAGCAACAGGCGCTTCTGTAAAGCCCGGCATCGTTGCAGTTAACCCCAATCAGATTCCCTACCACACTCCCATGTGGATTGTTTCAAATGACGGCAAATTCGTATACGGCTACAGCTTTGCTGAGGATACCGGCGGATTCATTTACTTCACCGGCTCAAAAGCAACTCTCTGCGATCTGTATATGAACACATATGATGACTGCTGCGCATTCGGCAGAAGAGCAGTTACAATTTATATTCTCTGATTACTGAGCAAAAATTAATCGGGACTTCCGAAAATACGGAAGTCCCGATATTTTTTATTTCCTGTTCAAGAACGATATATAATCGAAATCATCAAGCTTTCTTTTAAGGCTTACATCATTCTTATAAGAAAGAATGTCGCCCGTAATATAGTCCTTTTCATAAAGCTTGAGATAGCAGGCATTTTCATTACCTTTAAGTGATTTTATTCGGGTAATCATCATTTTGTTTTTATAATCAAGCTCAAAGAATTCTCTGCACACTTCATCATTCGGGTCGGTGGAAACCGCGTTTTCAAATATGCAGTAAAGATTGTCATAATTGATTCTCTCCACTCGCTCGCGCCATTTATCAACGGCTTTTTCAAATGTACCGTAGTGCATAAAATAAACCGTTACCGTTTCCTCTCCCCTGCGCATAAGTCCTATGGGATATTTTCTAACGCCGTCATAAATCTGCTCAATGTCGCAGTGAGTGTAGTAATCAAGATTTTTCGCGAACTTTATAAAATCCTCATTGGTAAACCAGAGATTGATTGTGGGTGAATTGAACTGAAGTCCCATGTCATGATATATAATTCCGCCCAGACAGTTGTTGCAAATAATTGTCGGGGTTTTATTTTTCAGTCGGAGTCTCCTGAGCATGTTATATAAATCAATCAGACGGCGGCGGGTTCCGTAATACAGATATTTAAACAGCGATGTTATTTTTTTCATAAATCCGCCTCCGTCAGTACGGTAAATTTGTTTCGGGCAGGAGCGTCACACTGACAATCTCCGGCACATTGTAAAGTCTCGGCAAAAAGTATGTGTCGGTGGTGATTCCGCTGCCGACAATCATTGTTGAACCGCCGTTTTTATACTCACCATGAACGAATCTCGGCAGAATTTTCTTTCCGCCGCCTGCAACTCCCGCGTTTGTATTGGGGAAGCGCCACAGACCGCCGTGATTATGTCCGCTTAAAATAAGATTTATTTTTTCGTCCCCGTCTGTTCTCATGGGTACATGACGAAGCAGAATTGAGAAGAGATTCTCTTTTTCCGCGCGCTCAATAAGCTCTTTTTTAGTCCTGAGTCCTTCATCATTCTCGGGTATTCCGTTATCGCAGTGAACAAAATCCACTCCGCCTGCAAGAATTTTCTGTCCGCTTTTCGCGGTGATTACGCGGCTTTTTCCGTCAAAGAATTCAAGTCCCGATTCATTAAGGAATGACCTGTAGTCTATTCCGCGCTTGCTGTCCACCTCATGATTTCCTGAAACGAACAGACAATTCTCAAATTTCGCTGTAAGATTTTTTACAAATTCAAGTGTGAACGCAATTTCTTTCTCTGTGGAATACTTATCAAAAACATCTCCGCCGAGCAGAACACAGTCGGGGTTCACCTTTTCAATCATATCAAAGATTTTTTTGCCGCCGTCCTTGAATTTCTGCGAATGAATATCAGAAAGAAAAACAAGCTTTACCGGCTTCTGAATTTTATCTGACCTTACCGCATATTCCGCGAGAGTAAGTGTATTATCAATTCCGAGCAGCGCAAATACCGCCCCTGCGGCAGCGACAGATAAAATTCTGACTTTTGTTTTGTTTGTCATATAATCGCCTCACTGACTATTTTTGACTTTTACTGAGCGGTTATTTCACCGTCGGGCGGAATATTTTTAATAACTTTTTTATAAAGAACAGCAAACAGAACCGCCGCAACAGCAACCGACATAACCTCGGCAATGGGGAAAGCCCACCAGATGTTTGCCAGAACGCCTGTTTTTGAAAGAAGATACGCCGCAGGAATAAGAACAATTATCTGCCTCGCGATTGAAATAAGCATGGAATAAATACCCTTGCCGAAGGCTTGGAATGTTGAAGACATAACAACCGAAAATCCCGCGGCAATAAAGCTGAAGCTGATTG
>JAZUHE010000131.1:0-24259 GCA_045641565.1 Acutalibacteraceae bacterium
ATGGCTACGATCCGACTTCCTGCGGTGAAGAAAAAGCGGTTATCCCTGCGGACGGTCAGTGGTACAAACTGACGTTTGACCTTGACAGACTTTATCTTTTCGGCAACGAGTGCGGCGCTGTTTATTCAAGAAAGAAGCTCAGCGAAATCAACGGCTTTGAGCTTTGTTTTAAGGACGGCAGAGGCGTAAGCTCTGACATCAGCGTTGACGAAGTCAGATTTACCGCCGACGGTTCAGAGGGCAAAACGGGATTCTTTGAGTCCTGCGTAAGCAGAGCGGATGACCCGTGGGAATTCTTCTGCAGTCTGTTCACCACACTTTTCAGCTTTATTGCAGGCATTTTCAATAAATAAGGAGGCATTTCAATGTCAGCGTTTTTATCAGAAGCAAAATTTATAACAACTGAATTTGAAAATTATTTTTCGTCAAAAAATCTCCCCTGGGGTCAGAAAAAGCCTAAGCTTTATCAGCACGCGGATATAATTTCGTGGAAGGGCCTGCCCATGTTTCTCAAGGACTTCGAGATTAAAAAGGCGGAGAATGTTACAGTTTCATATACCGCTCTCGGCTGTGTTGATATTTTTATCAACGGCAGAAGACTCGAGGGCGCCGAGATGAAGCCCGGCTGGAGCTCATATGATAAGAGAACTCTTTATATGGAAAATGACATTTCCGAATACGTTAAAGAGGGCAGAAACAGAATTCTCGCTGTTCTTTCTGCCGGCTGGTACACAGGCAGAATCGCGGGTGAAAGATACGGCGACGGCGCTCCCGCTCTTAAGCTCTGCGTAAGTGAAAACGGCACCGCGGCGGCGGTTACAGAGGAAAGCTGGAAATGCACTGTAGGCGGTCAGATAAGAACAGCTGATATTTGGGACGGCGAATACCGTGACGCCCGAGAAGACAGCTATGCCGCCATTTCGGATGTTTCATATGTTCCCGAGGACTGGGACGACGCTTCCGTATATGACTATAAGGGCGAGGTAACACCTTTTATCGGCTCAGAGGTTAAGGTTCGCGATTATCTTTCATTCAAGCCGCAGAATATGAAAATCTCTGACGGTATAGTTTATAACGGCACTCATTACGGTAAAATCAATGTGTGCTGCGGTGACGCTCAGCTTCCCTTCACTCTTAAAATCGGTCAGAAGCTGACAATAGATATGGGTCAGGAAACTGTCGGTTGGCTCAAAATTAAAGTCAAAGCCAAAAAGGGCACAGAAATTAAAATGCGCTATGCTGAATTCCTCAACGACAGCGGCGACATGGAAAGAGGCAACGACGGCCCCGAAGGCTCTGTTTATACAATCAATCTCCGCTCGGCTCTTGCCAAGGCTTTTTATGTTACAGGCAGTGACGAAATCGAGGAATACAAGCCCACATTTACATTCTTCGGCTACAGATATGTTGAAATCTGTGCCGATAACGATGTGGAATTCTTTGATGTTACCGCTGAAATCGTAGGCAACGATAATATCGAAACAGGTAAAATAGAAACCTCCGACGAGCTTGTTAACAAGCTGTTTTCAAACGCTTTGTGGGGTCAGAGGAGCAACTATCTCAGTGTTCCCACAGACTGCCCTCAGCGTGATGAACGCCTCGGATGGACAGGCGACGCTCAGGCATTCAGCATGACCGCGGCGTATAACGCTGATGTTTACGGCTTCTTCCGCAAATGGATGCAGGATATGAGAGACTCTCAGAGCGAAAGCGGCGGATACGCTGACGTCAACCCGAGAGTTGGCTGCTGCTCCAGTGAGGACGCCTGCGCGTGGGGCGACGCCGGAGTTATCATTCCCTATAATCTTTATAAGATTTACGGCGACGACACAATGATTAAAGAGCATTTTGACTCCATGGATAAATATCTCACGGGACTTGTTGAAAAATATGATTATTCGGGCCCGATTCCCCGTTACGGCGACTGGCTCGCTTATGACTGGTGTGACAACAAGTTTATCTCGTCTGCGTATTTCGTTCACGATATCGATATGATGCTTGAAATGTGCCCCGTCGCAGGCAGAGAAGATAAGATTGACTATTATAAGGACATGAGAGAGAAAGCGTACGCTTATTTCTGCGATAACTTTATGACAGACGGCGTTCCGACTGAGCAGACTCAGTGCAATAAAATTATCGCGCTTGCGTTCGGCCTTCTCACTAAAGAAAACGAGGGCAAGGTTGCCGACGCTCTTGCCGAGCAGATTAAAGAAAACGGCGACAGACTTTCCTGCGGTTTCCTCGGTACATATAATCTCTGCCCGACGCTTTCAAAATTCGGCAAGGACAAGACCGCTTACAATCTTCTTCTTCAGAGAAATGAGCCGTCGTGGCTTTACAGTATCGACCAGGGCGCGACAACCATATGGGAGCGATGGAATTCCTACACAAAGGATAAAGGCTTTGGCGATGTCGGCATGAATTCCTTTAATCACTATGCCTACGGCGCGATAGTTGAGTGGATGTACCGCTTTATGGCCGGTATCGAGCCGGTTAAGCCCGGATTCTCCGAGTTCGAGCTTCAGCCGAGGATTGATATGAGAACAGCCGACGAGCTCCCCGAGGGTCAGCCTAACATTAAATGGGTTAAGGCTGAGTTTAATTCTGTCAGCGGCCTTATCAGGAGCGAGTGGAATACCGAAAACGGCCTTGAATATAAATGCTCAGTTCCCGAGGGAACAAAGGCATATCTGACTCTTCCTGTTGTCAATGATACTATCACTGTAAACGGCAAAGAGCTTAAGACAGACGACGCTGAATTCAGAATGACTCTTGACAGCGGCGAATACAGTTTTATTCAGTAATTAAAATACAACAGACGGAATCAGTTTTTCGTCTGTTGATTTTATAAAAACAGGAGATGAAATTATGATAAGTCCGTTCAGAAAATTTCTCAGCTATTTTCTTATTATATTTATTCTCGGCGGTTCGTTTATCACTGACGGATATCACGACAAGGATATCGAAACAGTTTCCGAAAACATCACGAATGCACTTTTGAGAGGTGATATGAGTCCGTTTTCTTCGTCGGATATAAAGGATGCCGATAAGATAATCGCTCTTATCGATTATGACGATAAAGGGAACGCGTATTTTACCGATGTTAATTACGAAGATACAACGCGTTCTTCGTGGGAAGCCGCAAGGCATATCTCAAGAACTGAACGGCTCGCGATTCTCTACAGGCTTGAAAACGATGAGGGCAAAAAGGATGAATACAGAGAGTATATTCTCAGCCTTCTCGATTACTGGATAGACAGGGACTATCAGAACAGCAACTGGTGGTACAACAGACTTTCCAATCCGAATATATTGGGCGAAATCGGAATTCTCATGCGTGATGACCTGAGCATAAAACAGCTTTTCGGCCTCGCCGAGCTTGTCAGCCGAGGCAGTTATACTGTCAGCACGGTGCTCAATGACCATACCGGTGCCAACGCAATGGACTTAGCTATGTCCACCATTAAATTCGGCGCTCTTACAGGCAGCCGCAGAGCGGTTAAAAAAGCCGTAAAGATTGTTTCAGGCGAACTTGAATATTCCGACGGCGAGGGACTCAAAAACGACAGCACATTCTTCCAGCACGGCAACAGAATCTATATGGGCGGCTACGGTGCTGAATATATTAACGGCTTTACTACAATTATCTCAATGCTTTCGGGCACGAAATATATCTTCACACAGGAGCAGATGATTCCCTTTGCAGGCTTTATCCTTGACGGAATGAGACCTATGAGCTTCGGTAGCACTCTTGACCCAACAACCATGGGCAGGTCTGTGTCACGTAAAAATCCTCAGCCTTTAAAAGGCCTTGTGTCTACATTCAGAAAGCTGGCTCAGATTGAAGAAATGCCGAGAAAAGACGAGATACTCAGCTATGCCGAGTCAATCGAAAACGATACTAAAAATGACTACGGTCTGAAGTATTTTGAGACAGCGAAATTCCTTGTAATAAATAACAGCGATTTTTATTTCAGCTTCCGCGGCGGCGATGACGGATTCGCGTATTCTGAGATTATCAACGATGAAAACGTGCTTTCATACAATTCATCATTCCCGGGTATCACAACCATAATGCATACAGGCAGCGAATACAACAACGTCAGCCCGATTTATGATTATTCCCTTGTTCCCGGTGCTACTGCGGTTTATGAATCCGACGAGGAGCTTTTGGCTCACGAGGACTACACCTACAGATATCTTAAGGGCAAATACGGCAGTAAAACAGCTGACGGCGCGGCGGTTGTATTCGCTAAAACGAGCCACGAGGGTATTGACATGACAGTGTCCTGCTTCGCGACAGATAACGCCGTTATTCTTCTCGGCGCGGGAATAAAAGACGCGCAGGGCAGAGCGATGAATACCGCTATAGACCAGTCACGTTATGTCGGTTCATTCACCCGTGACGGAAACACTGTAATCCATAACGGCATTAAATATACGCTCCTTGACGGCGGAAAGCTCAATGCTTTTAATGAGCACAGAACAGGAAACTGGAAGAGAAATAATCTCACACTTTCAGACGCGCCTGTTGAAGGTGATATTTTCAAAATCTACATTGAAAACACAGGCTCATACGCGTACTCGGTTATGAGCGAGAATACTGACGCTGAGTTTAAGGTAATAATGAATACCGAAAAAATACAGGCAGTTGAGCTTCCCGACGGCAGAGTCGCGGCGTCATTCTACGAAGACGGCAGCTTTACGTTTGATGGTAAAACCTACAGCGAAAAAGCGGGAAGCGCGGAGATTTATTCCTGAAGAAAATGATAATTTTATTGACACACAGCAGGATAAAATATATAATATCTGAGATTTTCGTCAATAAGGAGATTCATAAATGAAGCAGAAGCTTACACCGATTAAAGAAACCAATTTCGGTATCGCCCGCAAAATTGTGTCTAATATGACCTCTCAGAGCTGGGAGGAGATTCCTCACTGCGCTGTAACCTATGAGCCTGAAGTGACGGGACTTATGGCGGTTATCAAAGAGATTAACGAAAACGCTACTCCCGAAACAAAGCTCACGATAAACACGGTTATGCTCAGAGTTATTGTTGAGGGGATAAAGGCCTGCCCGGCCATTAACGCCCATCTTTATTTTAACCGTAAGCTTGTCAGAGGCACTTACACTCAGTTTGAAGAGATAAATATTTCAATGCCCATGGTCCTTGACAACGGCGAAATGATGACAATAAATATGCATAATTTTCACAACAAGACCATGAGCGAAATGAGGAACGCCATACAGGACGCTCAGAGACGTATCAACAACTCTGATATGAACGAGGTAATGTATGAGGTGTCTTTTTCAGATACCATTGCAGGCCTTACAAAGGGCAAAATCATGCAGACCGTTAACAGACTTTACGGAGCGAAAATGCCCGGCAAGCACCACGTAAAAACTCTTAAGGGCGAGGAAAAGAAAAAGTATTATTCGATTCCTAAAAAAGACAGAATGACAAAATACGACATTGAGCAGGGAACTATAACCGTGTCGAATTTAGGCTCAATCTACCGCAAATGGCAGGGCGTCTGCACACTGCTTCAGATTGTTCCTCCGCAGGTGGCTGTTGTGGCAATCGGTTCGGCTCAGCTCTCACCCATAGCGGAGGCTGACGGCACAATCCGTACAGGAACAAAGCTGCCCATGACAATAGCCTTTGACCACAGAGCGATAGATTACGGCGACGTGGTTCCGTTTATGGAGAAGCTTGATGAGATATTCAAAAATCCCGAAATAATCAAAGAATGGATATAATATAAAAGCGGCTGAGCATAAGCTCAGCCGTTTTTATTAAATGACTTTTTAATATGCAGAACCCAGAATATTCCGATAATCGGTATTCCCGCAGCGCAGAGCATTCCGAGCTTGAGTCCCAGCTGTTCGGGTGAAGCGGCGCTTTTTTCGCTGAGGTTAATTACAAACTGACTCACAGAGAATTTATCAACAGCCACGCCGAGCATCTGCGGTGCGATAGAGGCACCTAAGTCTCCGCAGGCGGCCATAAGCGCATACGCCGCGACGCCGGGGGAGGGCACATTCTCTTCCATCATTATGAGTGTTCCCGGCCACAGCATTGAGGTGAAAACGCCTGTAAGAATGCAGGCGGCAAAGCCTACAGCGACGCTTTTTGAGCAGCCTGCCGCTATGTAGCATACGGCCGCGCCGCACATGCTGACTAAAAGCGTCTTTATGATGTTTCTGCCGAATTTCGCGTAAAGGCTTCTTGTGAACGCGAGAAGAAGCGCGAAAACAGCCATTCCGAGAATGTCGCCGACAGCCTTCGGGATAAGAAGCGACTTCTCCATGAAGCTTGAAATCCAGCCTGTCATAATATTTTCCGCTCCGCTGCCAAGGAAGATGCATACGGCGCAGAGAGCGATTCCCTTGCTTCTGCCGCCTTTGCTGCCGTTGGCTGAGCCCAGCTCCATATCGGGAATGGGTGAAATAAAAAACATAAACGAAGCAATCAGAGGCAGTACCGCCCAGAAAAGCGTCAGATACATCCAACTGCCCGTTCCGAATATTTTAAAGAACGCAGAGCTTATGAGCACAACAATTACAACGCCCCAGCCGTAGAGGGAATGGAGCAGACTCATATCCTTATCGGGGTGCTCAGAGGGAACAGCCGCAACAAGTGGACTTATAAGTACCTCGCACAGACCGGCGGAAACAGAGAATATCACAGTGCCTCCGATAAGACCGTATACAGCCTTTTCGGGGAAGAACAGCGGCACAAGGGCGTAAACCGCGAGTCCTGCCGAGGTAATGAGAGGCATTGCTCTGACGGTTGCCTTTATGTTGAAATGCTTTGAAAAGAATGTAAATATCAGGTCAATTATCAGCTGTGTGCAGAAGTTCACAAGCAGCAGAGTGCCGAGAATTGTATATGAGATGCCGTACATCTCGTGGAACGTAATAAAAAGCATCGGCGGCAGGCTGAAAACCGACGCCATCGCCACATACGCAAAATAACAGGTGTGTTTTGTCCTTTGTAAATTCTTCATAATGTCACCGTACTTTACTCAACTATGTTGTTAACCCAGATTCGTTTTCTCAGAAGGATTATTCCGAAAACAGCCTTGATAATCTCAAGAGCCTGAATAATCGGGAATATTGTCCATATGGAAAGATTCATTTTATATAATATAAACACCGCAGGCACCGAGACGCACATGATATAAACGCTGTCAAATAAAACTGTCAGCCACGTTTTGCCGCCTGAGCGCAGTGTGAAATATGAGGCGTTGGCTATGGATACCGCCGGCAGGAAGAAGCCGCAGGTACGGATAAAATAGCCGGCGTATTCTTTTGACGCTTCGTTTGTTTTGTAAATCATAGGAACATAATTGCCTGTTGAGATTACTATGGCGCTGATTAAAATACTGACAGCGGTGCAGAATACCACCATTTTTCCTGTTGTATCCACCGCTTCGTCAAATTTACCCGCACCAAGCTGTTTGCCTACGATGATTCCGATGCTTGAGCCGAGGGAAAGGAAAGCGATGTTGAAAAGATTCATTACCGTGGATGATATGCTGTATCCCGCTACCACGTTTATTCCGTGAAGACTGTATCCCATTGAAAGGAGCGACATTCCCAGCGACCAGAAAAACTCATTTAAAAGCAGGGGAGCAGCCTTGAGTGTAATCTGACCTGCAAGCTTTTTAGGTATGCGAAGGCTTCTGAATGAGCCGTCAATATATTCGAACCGCTTTTTCTTTCGTACAGCGTAAATGACAATGCATATGCACTCAACGTAGCGAGATAGAACAGTTGCCGCCGCGGCGCCTCTGACGCCCAGTACAGGTGCGCCGAATTTACCGAATATCAGTATGTAGTTGAATACGCAGTTTGTCACAACTGCGACGAATCCCATTATCATGGGTGCTACGGTTTCTCCTGTTTCACGCAGGGTACTCGAAAACGCCTGCGATACCGCAAAGGGGAGAAGCCCCCAGACAATAATGCGGAAATACTGCTGAGCAAAGCTGAGCGTTGCCTCAAGATTTCCCTGCGATTCACCGTCGTGAAGGTACAGCGAAATAAGACTCCTGTCAAAAGCGCAGAAAACAAATATCGCCACGGCGCATAAAGAAACCGATGATATCATTTTGTATCTCAGCGTGTAGCGTATGCCGTCAGTATCGGCTTTTCCGTGATACTGAGCCGTGAAAATACCCGCGCCGCTGACAATTCCGAAAACGGCTATGTTATAAATGAATATCAGCTGATTGTCTATTGACACGCCCGACATCTGCTCGGTGCCCACAGCGCCGACCATAAGATTATCGAGCATATTGACAAGATTTGTTATGAAATTCTGAATCATAATCGGCAGAGCTATCGCGAGCGTTTCTTTATAAAACGCTTTTGTGCCGATGTATCTGGTCCTTAGCTTGTGCATAAAAAATTATTCTCCCGAAACAGTTATACTGCTGTTGCCTTCTTTTATAAAAAAGCGGATACAGTCATTTTTTACCTTTTTGCCGTTGATTTCAACATTTTCGAATGTCACCGAAACCGAATTTGTGCTTTCAAAATATTTTTCGAGTAAATCACAGATTCTGTCCGTGATTTTTGTATCAGCTTTTTTCAGAATTCTGTGAAGAAAAGCGCAGAGCTTCCCGAAAAAGGTTATATTTTTCTGCGAAGAAATTTTTATTTTTTCGCCGCAGTTCATTTTTATGTTTCTGAATTCAATATTGCTGATTTTACAGTCCTTTATTGAGTCACCGTAAACCATGCAGTAAATGGGCCTGCCTGTGTCTTTATGGATTTCAATATTCTCAAAAAGAACGTTGTCTATATTACCGCTTCCCGTTTCAACGGCCACAGCGAGAGACGCTGTTCTGTCAAGGTCCCACACTGCGTTTCTGTATATGATGGCGCAGTCAGAAAATGTAATATTGTATATGTCACGCTCGACCTCGCCCGTTATGCCGAAACAGCGGGCCTTACAGCTCCAGCCGATGCAATCTTTGAAAAGTATATCGTGGCATTCAAAGTTTTCGTTTGTCGCTTTTGCCGAGAAACAGTCGTCGCCGTTGCGGCAGAAGCTGTCTGATACAGTAACGTCAGCGCAGCCGCAGATGTTGATTCCGTCGCTGTTTGTTCTGTAACCGAAAACCGTAATGCCGGAAAATTCGCATTTCTCGCTTCCGTAGGCGGTGACGGTCCATGAATTCGGATTGAGCAGAATAAGATTTTTCACCGTTGTGTTTTTACAGAAATTAACGGTTATCAGGTTGCGTTCGCGTCTGTCAAGCTTTGTGAAATCAACTGTGCCGCAGCCTGCTACAACGGCGTTTTCTTTTCCGTTGAGCTCCATTGCAGGGGCAAAATTTACGCTTTGAGTGTCGGAATCACTTCGTATATCACTCATGTGATTTATTGATACAAACGCCCCGCGCTTAAAATAAATAACGTCCTTATCTGTCGGAATACTGTTAAGCTCATAATAACCTTTTTCATAAACCGCTACATTGTCTTTGCCGTATTCACCGATATATTTTTCAATCTGAGCGTCTTCATCTTCATTATCTCTTACAAAAAGAGTTACGGCGTATTCCTGCGAATCATTATTAATCAGATATGTGTATGTACCGATACCGCTTATCTGAGCCTTGATTTTATTTCCGTTTATTTGAGCGGAAGCATTCAGCTTTTCGGGCAGAACGCATACGTTTGAAATGTTTCCCTTTGAAAAAGAAAGCTCAATGTCGAGTTCGGTTCCTTTATCAATAAAGATGTATTCAAATGACTGGAGTACGCCTGTGTCGAGAACCCAGTCATATACAGGCGAGGCGTAAACGGGCATTTCTCTGCCGTTGACAGTGCCCGACCAGAATGGGGAAATATAGAGCGCGGTTTCATCATAGCCTCTGTTTGAGATATAATCGTCTCCACTGCTGATTCTCTGAAGCATCGAAGCGTCAAACTGTGTTACCGCTTCGTCGGGGTAAACAAGGCATTCAAAGCCTCCGTCAGAAGCGGCAAAGCAGGGCAGTGCAGAAACAATCAGTATAAGAATGCTTAAAAGCGCACAGATAAGTCTTTTAAAAGTTGTCATCAGAAACACCTCTTTTCTGATTATATCATAAAAAAATTTATAAATCCATAAAATTTATAAGCCTTTTTTCATAATCATTCGTATAAAGAAATGAAAGAAAAATTACGGAGGTTTTTATTATGAAAAAGATTATTAGTATTTTATTGGTGTTAGCGGCAATGACAGGTATAATTTCAACGGTTTGCTTCAGCGCGTCGGCGATTTCATCATATGATGTCGCAAGAGCAAAGCTTGAAATGAGAGTTGAAGAAGCAAGCAACAGAGTTTATGACTGTGAAGCGGAAATCAATGAATTCGAAAAGGCGAGAGTTTATTATGTTGAGTGTCAGATGAACGAGATTGACGAATATAACAGATGCGTTGAAGCGGGTGACACCGAGGGCGCAGAGAATGCTATGGCTATGATTAATGTTTACGGCAATGATATAAAAAAGCTTGATGCTGAGCTGAATAAGCTCAGAATGAATCTTCATTATCTTAACGCAGAGCTTGAAAAAGCAGAAGAGGATCTGAGACTTTTTAATGAGTATTATTCAATGGCTAACGCATAATAAAACTATATAAATTACACCGCTGTCTGTTTTAACGCAGACAGCGGTGATTCTTATTTATGTATGCTTATTTGATTTTGATAAGATTTTTCGCCGATTCTGTTATCGCGGTCAGCGCGTCGGCAACACCGAATACCTCGATAGAAAATCCGCCTGTGTATCCGTCGAAAATAAGCCTGTTCCGGATTTCAGTAATCGGCATTTCACCGAGCCCCACAGCGGTGTTTTCAAGTCTGCCGTCAACAACAGCTCTGTCCTTGCAATGGATATTCACGATTTTTTCGCGGAACATATCATAAAGCTCGGTAATGTCTTCACCGCAGAAGGCGGAATTGCCTGTGTCAAGATTAAAGCACAGATGCGGCGCTTTTTTAAAAAGCCACTCAAGCTCATATTTTCTTTCGGTCATGGAGCGGTGAGAGTCAAAATTCTCAACGCATACAGGTACATTCAGCTCTCTTCCGAAAAGGGAGAGCTTCTCGAGAATTTCAGCGGTTTTAACGGCATACGCAATGCTGTCAAGCTGACGGAAAATTTCATCTCTGCTCTGAGCTTTTTTCAGTTCGGCGATTTCCTCTGCATCGGCTTTCTGCGGTACAAACATCGCGGCGGCACCGTACTTTTTTGCTTCATTAATTACAGCCTTTGCCTTTTCAAAAACCCCGTTTTCATCAAATTTAAAAAATGCGTATATGCTGTTTATGCCGAGCCCCGTTTCGCTCAGCTTACGGAGAATATCATCGTTTAACGCAGCATAGTCAATATCAAGCGCTGTTATGCCATACGATTTAATCTCTTTGAGTATTTGCTTAAGAGATTTACCGCTTTCTTTCGCGGCACTCTCAACATTAGAATGAAAAACCGATATTGTATTTATCATATTATTTACCCGACCAGTCATTATCTTTTCCCGAGCCGATATCAAAATGATACTGAGCTATGCCCATATCCATTTCGGTGTAAAAACCGCTTCCGGCTCTTGATTTCACTTTGCCGTTGTCAAGATAAAAATAAAATTTCTGCTGATTTACCGCCGTCGGAGCGAGCAGAACAGCTTCGATTCCTTTTCTGAACCATTTGGGGGAGGAAGCGTTTATATCGGAGATTTCCTCAGCGGATTTTGACCTGTGCTCTCTGCCCTGAGTTGCTCCGTAGCCGAGGGAGATAACGACGTGGAGTTTTTCGCCTTTGTTAAGCGTATACTGAGCCTTGCGCTTGTTGAATGTGAGCGCAACCCAGCAGGTGTTGAGTCCGAGCATCTGCGCGAACAGAACAAGCTTTTCGCCGTAATAGCCGACTTCTCTTTCCATATTCGCAGGACCTGCGAGTACAAAATAATTTTTAACGCCTTTAAAGCTGCCGTAGTGAGCCATTATGCCTGTAAAGCCTTTCGGTTCATTAAGGATAAGCTGAAAATGAAGTCCCGTTTCCGCATTTATTTCTTCAATGAGCTGAGTGAGCTTTTCGGCTTTTTCTTTTTCTATCACTCTGTCAGTATAAGAACGCACGGAATGGCGCAGCTTTATAGCTTCAAGAATATCCATAATAAATTCCCCTCATTTTTATCTGCAGATTACTGCATTTTATGCGCAATATAACTTTGGATTTTTATAACATCTCTGCCTCGTCTGAAGCTGTATGCCATAGCTGTACCTGCGGTTGTTCTGAGAATAAGGTCTGTGTCAATGTCGAGATATCCCGATGTTTCTATAGTCATTTCACATATATGTGTGTACGGAATGGTAACAATGACCTTCTGTTTGCCTGTCAGACCCTGAACATCAATGGAAACGATTCGTATATCGGTGAAAATAATCAGGTCACGTATAGCCTTGTAGCATCCTATAACGTGCTCATCTATAAATAAATCGTAGTATTCTTCGGGCATCTCCACCTCTTTTACGGGAAGACTTTTAACTCTGTCTCTGTTTATTGCGAAAGCCATAATAACCTCTCCTTTCAGTATAATACAATTATACCACAATTAAACTGAAATGTGATATTCTTTTAAAAAATTTTTTGATTATTGAAAAGCACTTTGTATGATGATATAATTAAAGCGGAAGGAGAGATTTCATGGCATCAGGTTATACTGTTTCAAGAAAAAATCACATTAAAAATCTCGCACCTCTGCGTTTTTCGCAGGACGGTACGTTCAGAATTCTTCATCTGACCGATATACACAAGGTTCACCCGGATATGGACGATGACCTCGACAGAAGCATACCGGACAGAAAGTCTAAAAATACACTCAACACAATAGAAAAAGCAATAGAAAGAGCAAAGCCGGATTTAGTAGTATTCGGCGGCGATAACGTCGGCGGCCACTGGGAAGAGATGACCGACGAGTACGCCCTCTGGTGCATCAATAATATCATTGCCTCAGTTAAGAAATACAATGTTCCGCTTGCAGTTGTTTTCGGCAATCACGACGCACAGAATGAGAAAATTGCTCCGCTTCTGAGCAGAGAGATTCAGATGAGCATTTATATGAATTATGAGAATTTCAGAGGCTGCTTCAATGAAGCTGATGTTTACGGCTGCGGCAATTATCATCTGCCTGTTTCAGCCTTCGGCAGTGATGAAATAAAGTGGAATATATGGTGCTTTGACTCAAACGATTACCCGAGAAATCCCGACAGAAGCGTTATAACATACGACGCTGATTGTATCCACGATGACCAGCTGGAGTGGTACAGAAACACGGTTGAGCTTGAAAAAGAAAAATACGGCAGAGTTATTCCTGCGGTTCTTTTTCAGCATATGCCTGTAAATCAGGTCTTTGATTTTATTGAGGAATGTTCAGAAAGTGAAAGCGATTATGAGCATAACGGAAAATTCTACAGAGCAAAAGACGGCGCTGTGAAGTCGGGTAAGCTTCGCGAAAAGCCCTGTCCGCCTGTGGAAGACAGAAGCGAGCTTGAGGCTTGGGTCGAATGCGGAGATATTAAAGCTGCGTTTTTCGGCCACGACCATGTGAACAGCTACTGCTTTGAAAAAGACGGAATTGAGCTTTACGGTACAATCGGCTGCGGCTATGAAACATACGGCATGGAACACGGCGGAAGAATCATAATCCTGCGTGAGGACGGAACATTTACTACGGAAATAATAGAAATAGAGAAACAATATTAATAATACGGACTGTACCGCTCGACGATACAGTCCGTATAAGTTTTATTTAGCCAGAAACGCTCTGAAAAAGCTGAGGGTATCTCTGAGTCTTCTGTGAAGCGGCATATCAAAGTCTTTTTCAGGCGCGCAGCTGAATCCGTTTTCATTAAGGATTTCCGTGAGCTTTACCGCCGCAGGTCTGAACAGGCTGTAGTCTTTTTGACTCTGAGCTGACCAAGCGGTTTCAGAGACCGCGAACCATCTTGGCAGACAGAGATATTCGAGCCTCTCGGGTGTGTCGACGAACTCGGTCCACAGAGGAGTTTCGATGCCGATAATGTTTTTCCTGCCCTCATCATTCAATATCTTATCGCCTGTGGGATTATGTGTGTAAGCCTTCTTAAGAGGATACATTCCGTAGGGATAGTCAAAGTAATATGGCTTGAAATCGGAAACAATCACCTTGTTGCCGCCGTTTGCGGCTTCAAGCGCCTTTTTCTTCGGGTCGAGCCAGCGCTGAACGGTGATATCCTTTCTGATTTTACCGCCTTTGAGTATGTCGTTCCACACAATAGCCGTTCTGCCTTTTGATTTAAGATATTCGCTGATGCTGTCGGCGAACAGGCATTGAAGCTCACTGCTGTCGGAAAGAGCATTTTTCTTTATCATTCTCTGACATTCAGGGCAGTTTTTTCTGTAGTCATCGGGAGCCTCGTCGCCGCCGATATGAAAGTATTCACAGGGGAAAAGCTCACATAACTCGTCAAGGAGCGTCTTTATGAAATCAGTTGTTTTGCTGTTTCCGATACACAGATTGTCTTTATAGATTCCCTGCCTTGTTTTGACCTCAACAGGCTGTTTTCTGCAGCTGAGCTCGGGGAAAACATGAAGAATCGCCGACGTATGACCGGGCATATCAATCTCGGGGATGACCTCGATATATCTCTCACGGCAGAATTCGATAATGTCTTTTATCTCGGCCTTTGTGTAGTAACCCGAATAGGGCTTGTCGCTCGAACACATTGAGCCGAAGTTGTCGCCGCTTCTGATACTTCCCAGCTTTGTCAGCTGAGGGAAGCTTTCCAGCTCTATTCTGAATCCCTGATCGTCTGAAAGATGCCAGTGAAATCTGTTGAATTTAAGCATTGCCGCAAGGTCTATCATTTTTTTCATTTCGTCAACAGAAATCATGTGCCTCGCGCAGTCGAGCATAAAGCCTCTGTAGGAGAATTCGGGAGCGTCCTTGATTTTAAGGCAGGGGAGAGTGCCGCCACTTATCATCTTAAGCTGACGCAGTGTCATTTTACCGTAGAAAAATCCCTTTTCGTCAGAAGCGGAAATGCTGACTGAGTCAGAGGTGATTTCAAGTATATAGCCTTCCGCCGATTCAACAGAGCTGTCACTGATATAATTAATATTTTCAGGAGCTTCACATACTGAGCCGAGCTCCGTTAATTCCTGCGGCTGAGGGATGAGTCTTATCATTTTATCACTCCGTTTTTGTAGAAATTATCAGCGATACAAGGTCGCCTGCGTAATGAAGATTTTCTTTGAAGCCGTATTTTATATAGAATTTATACGCGGATGATTTTCTGCTGATTGTATTTACCGAAACAGTTTCAATACCCTTACTGTAGAGATTCTGTCTGAGCTCGGTTATAAGCTTTGAGCCGAGGCCCATTCTCTGATATTCGGGCAGAATGTCAATGTGAAGATGCACACCGTTTTTTCTGCCCTCAATAATCATTGAGCCGATATACGCCATGCAGGCGGGGAACATACCGATGTCGCTTTTTACGGCCGCCGGAGCGTAATGGCGTGCAAGCTTTTTTCTGAAACTTCTGACATCCGCCGCACAGATAATGTATCCGCAGGCTTGGTCTTCGCTGTCGGCGATGACAAAAATATTATCGGGTTCATTCTCCGTGAAATAATCGTTGTATAATACCGGAACAGAATTGAGCAGACTTTCACTCTTTCTGAAAAAATCTCCCGCTGTCTCTCTGCATATGTATCTGAGTCTGTCCTTGTCCTCGGGTCTGTAATGTCTGATATGTGCTTCCATATTACTCTCAGCTCCCTTTTCACAGATAATAGTACATTATTGAGCGCAAAAATTCAATATAAAATCCACAATCAGCCGATATTTGACTGTTTTCGCGATTATATATTGCAACGTGCTATATGTTTATGGTATATTATAAAGGTAATCTTTAATAAAGAAAACACTTTAGGAGGACAGATTATGTCAGACAGATATCTTATCATCAATGCCGACGATTTCGGAATGTGTAACGCGTCGGTTAAAGCGGTCACAGACCTTTTTAAAAATGAAAAAAGCGCACTTACATCATCAACAATCATGATGCCCTGTCAGTGGGCAAAGGCAGCCTGCGTATTCGCAAAGAATAATCCGCAGTTCGCTATCGGTACACATCTTACTCTTACAAGCGAATGGGGCAGCTTCCGCTGGGCTCCTGTCAATACAGAGAAGACAGCTTCTCTTCGTGACGAAGAGGGCTTTATGTGGCATGAGAGCGTAGACGTTGAAAAGCACGCCGACCTCGACGAGCTTGCAGGCGAAATCCGCGCACAGGTTGAACTTTCCAAAAAACTCGGACTTACACCGTCACACCTTGACAACCATATGGGTTCGGTTTACGGTATAGAAACAGGCAGATTTGAGCTGCTTCTCAAAACTCTTGATATCTGCGCCGAATACGGTCTTCCTTTCAGACTTCCCAGATATCTTCCCGCTGAGATGGCGTCAAACTCTACTCTTGAGATAAAGATTGATTTTGAGGCTCTTAACGCCGCGTATTCACAGGTTATCGGTTATGCCGATATGAAAGGCGTTGCGCTTCCCGATTATCTTATCCCCAACGAATGGGACGGTAAAGACTTCAGAAACTACGAGGACTTCAAAGAGTATATCTATGAGCTTTACAAGTCATTCCCCAACGGTGTAACAGAGACATATATGCACCCCGCTGTTGAGTCTGACGAAATAAAGAGCATTACAGGCTCATGGTATCACAGAGCGTGGGAATATAAAATTCTCAGCGACCCGGCAACAAGACAGCATATTGAGGCCAACGGAATCAAGCTTATCACATACCGTGACCTTGCTGAAATGAGAAAATAATATAAAGAAAGGCAGAGAAATCAGATTCTCTGCCTTTTACTTATTAATAGCGGCTCAATAAATCGCTGTATTCGACGCCCTTAAGCGCGAAATTTTTATCAAATTTAAGCTCTCTGAAATTCGGGTCATCAGTCTCTTCGGTTATTATCTCATAAAGCTTCTTTTTGTCAAATTCAGCCTTGTTGCTGACGGGGAATGTTACATCTTCTATAACGGCATACCAGATGTTCTCTTTTGTGCTTACATCGTTTGAAGCCTGAATCTTATCTGAATTTAAGCTGTCGGCGAATTTCTGCGCTTTGCTTTTTGAATCAAAAACCACATACAAATCAGCTGTCATATACCATTTTTTTGCATCCGAATTACCTGTGTAAGAGAATTTATTGTTGCCGAAAACCGTCTGAACGCAAAGCTTTTCTTTATTATTTACAACGGATTTTATATTCTTAAGGTTTATTTCGTCTGAGTTCTTTGATATCAGCGTATAACTGTCGTCAATAAGCCTGTCACATTTTTCGTCTTCAAAATATGCGGAATACCGTATAAAATCATCACCTGAGTAATACTGCGCGCTTGCGATATAGTATTTGCTGCCTTCCGTTGTCAGTGTGATGCTTTCGGAAAGGTCATTTTCTTTTTTACAGATATAAGAAATGTCAATACTCTCCGCGCCGAATGGAGAATTCTTATTGGGAGCATTACAGCTTATTGTGCAGATTTCATCTGTAATGCTTACTGAGCTGCGTTTGCCGCCGTCGTCTGTATATGTGACTTTTATATCCTTGCCGCCCTCGGTTCTGGTGAAAAAGTCAAACATATCCTCACCGTAACCGACGTAATCTATGTATTTGAGCTTGTCGTTTTCATAGTATTCTATCTGCTTTGTGCTGTCTTCGGGATTTTCCTTTTCCTTGACAGTATATTTGGGATTGTCAAAGTCGGGCTCGTGGTAAAAATCAAAGCTCTTTAAATCAGCAAGCATTTCTTCTGCAGATGAGCCGATGTCAAAGTGCTCAAGAATTTTTTCTCCTGTATGCTGCTCGGTGTCAATGAACACGGCTTTTTTGTCGGCAGGCTTTGCAAAAATACAGACAGCGGCAATAACGCAGACGATAACAATCACCGCGACTGCAATTATAATTGCTTTTTTATTTTTTAATATGTTTTTCATAACATAAGTCCTTTCTTAAATCTTCTGCACAAAAATTTGTATTCTGTATGTATATTCAATCTATCTCAAATAAAACGATTTGTCAATAGAAATAATGTATCTTTACTATATCTTTATTTATTGAAATAAGAGTTAACTGATGATATAATATAAAAAACTCACGGAGGTGCAGAATGAAAAAATCTCTGATTAAAGATTATAAAAAAGAAATAATCATTTTTTACCTGTTGGCGTTTATATCGCTGGCAGTCGCAACATTTTATGATTTGCAGATTGATATTTTCCTCAACAACACACGGCTGATTATCTCCAACTGGTTTGAAAAAACAGGTGAAATGCCCTCATCGCTTCTTATGACGATAGCTCTGGCGTTTATTGTGAAATGCTGTGACATTAAATGGGTTAAAATCGTCGGCTCCGCCGCTGCTCTCGGTGCGGGCGGATATTTCGGCACCTGGTTTGGCGGAAGGCTTTTTACAGAGGATGACTTTCAGCTTGTCTTCAGCATTATATTCGGCGTCGGATTTGCGGCGGTAACTCTTTTTGTTATGCATTTTATTGCTATTCCCGAAAGATTAAAAAAGCCGCTGATTATTATTTCAGTTCTCGGCCTTGCCGTTATGGGTGCTGAAACAGGAATTGTTTCTCTCATGAAAGGCCTGTGGGGCAGAGAACGTTTCAGAAATCTTGACGGCGATAACTCACAGTTTACCCCGTGGTACATAATAAACGGCTTCAACGGCTGTCACTCTTTCCCGAGCGGTCATACAGGGAGTGCGGGCATGAGCTATCTGCTTATGCTGCTGCCGTATGTCAGCGAAAAATGCAGGAAATATAAAACCGCTCTTTTCGCCTGCGGATTTTTCTATACTTCACTTGTGGCGGCGACAAGGCTTATTATGGGCGCTCATTATCTCAGCGACGTTACTGTCGGCGGAACAATATCATTCTCTTTGACGCTTGCTGCCATTGCCGTGTATGAAAAGCTCGAGAAGAAATTTGTAAAATAACATCAGTCGGTCAATTATTGACTGCAGAACTGATGTGTGATATTATGAATCCGTACAGGAGGGATTATTATGAAAGAAAACAAATTTCTTAAAGTGATTTCCATTATTCTGAATATCCTCGGCGTTATCTGTCTCGTTTTTTTCGGCGCGTTGTTCATTTCCCATAATACAACGGTTCCCAATCCCGACGCAATGCTTCCCACACAGCGGTGGGACGAAGCGGGAATGGCGCTTACAGTCGGACTGCTTCCGCTGATTATCGCCAATGTTATGGGCTGTCTTTTTGTTAAGCTCAAATCAGATAAATTAAGATTCCTGTTCTTTATCCCCAGTGTGGTATGCATTGTACTCGTTGCGGTTTACTGGGTAATTTCATTTTAGTCAGACCTTTCGGAGGGGCGTTATGAAAAAAATTATCTCTTTGCTTCTTTCTGCCGTTATGATTGCCGGTATGCTTTCATTTAACGGCTTTTGCGTTGCTGACTCAGTCGGCGACATTAATTCTGACGGGGAAATCAACTCGTCTGACGCGCTGATAATAATGCTTTATATCACGAATCAGACTCAGCTTTCTGATTCTCAGAAGTCCGCGGCTGATGTGAATTCAGACTCGAAGATTGATTCCGCAGACGCTCTCGCTGTGCTTGAAATCAGCGTTTCAAAGACCTTTGATTTTATGGGCGTTGATATTTCCGCATATTCTCAGCTTGATTACTCGTGGATGAAAACGGTAGTTAACAACTACAGAGAATTTTCGTCTGAAATCGAGGGCGACGAAAATAAAATTCCCGTTATTGTGTCAACTGACCAGCACGGTTCCATTAAAAAGGACTGCGAGGTTTTCAGATTTATCGACGAGCTTGTTGAATGGGACAATATCTCAAAAATAATCAGCCTCGGCGACACGGTTGAGCTTTTATACAGCCCTGTTCAGCTTAAGGCATACAGTGAAGCCTTAAAATATGTTCCGCAGGATAAGCGACTTGAGCTCGGCGGCAATCACGATTCACATATTTCGCTGATTCACAGGAATATGGATAAGTATTTTATTGCTCCGTCAGCTGTTAAGTCTGAGAACGGAAAGGCGTTCTCTGTTAAGGACGACAGCTTTAATGTGCGCTATCTCGCGGTAGACCCGATGGGATATCCGTGGACATATACTTCGGGTAAAATTGACACCGCTCAGGCTGACTTTATTATATCCGAGCTCGAAAAGAATGACGGAAGCGATGTTGTTCTGCTTTCACATACATATCTTTTCAGAGACGCTGTAATAAAGCGTGACGGTACTGTGTTCACAGGCTCCGATTACTTTATCGGCGGTGAAAAAAAGGGCGCTGACGTGAAGCAGTCATTCCTTGACATGCTTGACGCGAGAAAAAACAGAAAATCCGGCGTCTTCACTGACTCGGAGGGCAAAGAGCATCCTTATGACTTCACTTCCTGCGGCGGCGACCTGCTTATGTCGCTTCACGGTCATCACCATACCGAGGGCTATGAGACATGCGGCGGCTTTACTGAGTTTTTATTCCAGAGCTTCAGACATAACGGTTCTGAGGACGACAGCGAGCCCAACTGCTTCTACTTTGCCTATATTGACCGTAAAGAAAAGAAATTCAAATGCTGGAAAAACGTTCCCGGCTATTCAGCGTGGGAAATTGAAATAGCATAAAATATTAAAGCAATTCTGAAACGTATTGAGTCTCGGAATTGCTTTTTTGATTATTTTAGAATTCTATTGAATAAAAAAAGAAAATATTGTACAATAAGTATAACAAATTTCATAGGGGTGATTTTATGACAGGGGTTATATCAAAAATTCTATCTTTCATCATGGCGGTGTGGACTTTCATCTGCCCGTTCGCGCGAAATCCGGAAATTAAAATGGATGAGTCGCAGTGGAAAACCAATTATACATATGTTTACTGCCACGGTCTTTCGGGATGGGGCAGCTATGACATTCAGTACAAATTCATGCCGTACTGGGGAATGTTCGGCGGCGATTTAATGAAGTTCCTTAATAAAAAAGGTTTCGACTGCGTTGCCGCGTCGGTAGCTCCCGAGGGAAGCGCGTGGGACAGAGCCTGTGAGCTTTACGCTCAGCTGACAGGTACGGTGACGGATTACGGCGAGGAACACTCTTCACGCTGCGGTCACGACCGTTACGGCAAGGATTTCACAGGCAAGGCTCTTGTTGATAAGTGGGACTCGGAGAATAAGGTCAGCCTTATCGGTCACTCTTTCGGCGGCGCGACTGTCAGAACACTTGTCAGCCTTATGGCTAAGGGCAGTGAAGCTGAAAGAGGCAAGACCTCAGCTGATAAAATTTCGCCTCTTTTCACAGGCGGAAAGCAGGATTACATCTATTCCGTTATTACACTTGCCGCGCCGCACAACGGCACCACCGCGTACGGTTCTGACTCAAAGAAAGATATGAGCGATGCGCAGAAGGATAACGCCGCTTACGATATGCATATTGATAACGCGCTGGAGCTTAATAAAAATCTCGCTTTACCCGAAAACGTTTATTATTTCTCCATTGCCTGTTCCTCAACAGTAAGGAACGATGACGGCACATACAGCCCTGTTGATTCAAAAACGGAAGCTCTTTTCAGAGGCAGCGCCGAAGAAATGGGACATTATAAAGGCGTGACCGCCGGCGGATTCACTGTAGACGAGAGCTGGCTTGAAAATGACGGACTTGTAAATACCTGCTCCGCTCTTTATCCTCTTTATCAGCCTCACACGGACTTTAAGGATGGCAGTGTAAAGCCGGGTGTATGGAATGTGATGCCTGTTTATGACGGAGACCATATGTCATTACAGGGCGGTTTGTTTATCAAGAATGACGTCAGAGCGTATCACGCTGAGATGCTCAACATGATTAATTCGCTGTAAGCGGTTATTTGTGCTGCACATTTTCGCGTTATGATATAATTAATATAGTCTTTTAAGGAGGAATATTTATGAAATTTTTCAGAAAAATTACAGCAGTTGTTTTGTCATTAATCATGGCTGCAGCGGTTATGATTCCGGCATTTGCCGCGGATGAAGCGTTGAAATACGTTGTTCTCGGCGACTCTATCGGCTACGGCGCGGGTGTTCTTAACAGTGACGAGGCCTGCTTCGGTAAAATCGTTGCGGACACAGCAGGCTTTGAGTTTAAAAATGACGCTGTCAACGGATACCGCACAGACGACCTTATCAGACATCTTGATAAAGAAAATATTGCGGCAGATGTTGCAGAGGCGGATATTATCAGCATCTCAATCGGCGGCAATGATTTCCTCAGAGGTGATATGGCAGGCCTTATAAAAGAGGCAGCCGCAGGGGATTACAGCAGATTCGATGAAATCGCGGCAGCGTTTTATGAGAATTTCTGCACTATAATCGCAAAAATCAAGGAGCTTAATCCCGACGCTGTTATTCTTGTTCAGACTCTTTACAATCCCGGATATGAATCAATAAAGGCTGTTTATCAGCAGGGCGCGGACAGACTTAACGCAGGCTACGCGAAGTATCTCAGCGACAATCCCGGAGCATATGAGCTTCTTGATGTCGCATCGCAGTTTGTTGACCACAGTGAGTATGTTGCGGCGGATTATATTCATCCCAGCGCGCAGGGCAATGTTGTTATAGCAAAAATAGTACTCGAAAAGCTCAACGCTCTTAAGCTGACAGACAAAACCGAACCTGTTGTGAACTATGAGGGCATCAATCAGACCGAGATGTTCAGCCTTAAGTTTGTTAAGTATCTTATCAGAAAGCTTGTAAGAATGGTTAAAGATTACATCGGCGTTATTTTTAATAAATAATGATTTAAAATCAGCGAAGATAAAGCCGCTGTCGCCGATGTGCAGATTGTTATTGGCAGTACTAAAACAGTTCCCTTATAAGGGAGCTGTTTTGTGAATGCGGTACTTAGGGTGTAAGACCAATCAGAATTTATGAAGATGATACCATGGATAACAATAAGATAATCAAGTTGCAATAATTGACATTTTACTGAAAAAATGTTAAAAATATTGTAGCCCTTTTATTTTTTACATCGTATAAAGATATGTAAACGAAATCAAAAGAAAACATCAGAAAGGACGATTTAAATGTTCTACAGAGTTTTATCAACAATTTTAGCAATATTAACCTCAATCCTCTCACCGCTTGGCGTTTCTCTCAGCGCCGCAGCAGAAAAGCTTGAGCCCACAGCGGCGATAGTAACCGAACTGACCTGCTGTGATGAGGACCCCGAAATTGAAATCACAGTAGAAAAAACATCACTTTGCTTTAAGATTGACAATGACGACGTTGTTCTCAGCGGCGCGTTCAGAGACCTTGAGGTTGAATCAGTTAAAAGAAAGAATCTTCATACGCTGCTTGTTGACACAGACGGCAAGGTTAACGAAGATTTTTCAACAGGTTACGTTGTTCTTACAGAGGACGCAACCAGAGCGAAGAAATCAATTTTCGCAGAAACAGAAATTGATATGTCTCTTGTGGACCCCGGCATTGTAGGCGGTATTGACGGTGAGGACATCGCCAAGAAGGCAGCTAAGTCACTTATCACAATGGGCATCAAGAAAATTCCGTATGTCGGCGGTTTTGCTGCAACAGCACTTGATTCAACAATAAACAACATTCTCGACATCAAGGCTGCTCCCACAACAACGGATATCATTAATGAACTTAATGCCATTTCAAAACAGCTCGACGAGCTTTCAAAGCTTGTTTCTTCATCAAGTCAGGAAATCCTCAGAAGCATGTATGATGAAAAGAATTTTTCTGATTTCAACGCAGGCGTAACAGAACTCAGAGATTCTGTTAATAACATGCTCACGCAGATTGCCGTTATTGACGGTACAAAGAAATCCGAAAGCTACAAATTCCTTATGACAGCCAACCTGCTTGATTTTGACGAAAACCACATTTCCACAATGGTAAAGCAGACAAGAACTCTTGCAAATTATCTTGACGGTACTCAGGTTTCAGGCAAAAAGCAGAAGGGCATTTTTGAAAAGTCTTATGATTATGTCTGCAAGGATGCAATCTTCGGCGGTGAAGCTGCAAATATTGTTGCTCCTTATGTTAACGAAGTAAGCGGAGTTTTCTCCTACTCTTACAAAGTCATGGCAATCGTTCTTAACGCAAAGCTCTGGATTAACGAGCATTACGATGAAGTTTCAGCAGAATTTGCA
>JAZUHE010000132.1:0-2448 GCA_045641565.1 Acutalibacteraceae bacterium
GAGGACCGCCCTGTGTTCCGGGGAATACGGCGCTGTCGACTTTTTTCGCGAGTTCGGGCTTTGCGAAAATCATGCCGCCTCTGGGACCTCTGAGAGTCTTGTGAGTTGTGGTTGTTACAACGTCAGCGTAAGGAACGGGTGACGGATGAACGCCTGCGGCTATAAGGCCCGCGATGTGAGCCATGTCAACCATAAGATACGCGCCGACCTTGTCAGCTATTTCACGGCAGCGGGGGAAATCTATAACTCTCGAATATGCGCTGGCGCCGACAACAATGAGCTTCGGCTTGCATTCAAGAGCGATTTTTTCCATTTCGTCGTAGTCAATCGTTTCGGTTACAGGGTCAACGCCGTAAGGAACGATGTTGAAATACTTACCCGAAATATTTACAGGTGAGCCGTGAGAAAGATGGCCGCCCTGCTGAAGATTCATGCCCATAACCGTGTCGCCGGGCTGAAGAAGAGCGAAGAAAACTGCGAGGTTTGCATTTGCGCCGCTGTGAGGCTGAACGTTTGCGTGCTCAGCGCCGAAGAGCTTTTTGGCTCTTTCACGGGCAATTTCCCCAACAACGTCAACACACTGGCAGCCGCCGTAATATCTCTTTCCGGGGTAGCCTTCGGCGTATTTGTTTGTGAGAACTCCGCCTGCCGCGAGAAGTACGGCAGGGGAAACTATATTTTCGCTGGCGATAAGCTCAATGTTGCCTCTCTGACGGTTAAGCTCAGCGCTGCAGGCATTAGCTACATCGGGGTCAAAATTAACTAATTCTTCAAAGAAATTCATAAAATCACCTTATTTAAAATATTTAACCGCTGCTTCAAACATACGGATATTATAATCGCCTTCAACATTTTTGTAAAGACCTGAGCCGATACGCTCACTGTGACCCATCTTGCCGAATACTCTGCCGTCGGGTGAGGTAATGCCCTCAACAGCGTACATTGAGCCGTTGGGATTAAAGTGAATGTCAGAGCTTGCGTTGCCCTCAAGGTCAACATATTGAGTGGCAATCTGTCCATTCTCGGCGAGCTGCTTAATAAGCTCCTCGCTTGCGTAGAATCTGCCTTCGCCGTGGGAAATGGGCACATTGTAAACGTCACCCACATTTGTAAGAGAGAGCCACGGGGACTTGTTGGACGCGATTCTTGTGCGTACGATTCTGGACTGATGGCGCGCGATTGTGTTGAATGTGATTGTCGGGCAGTTTTCGTCGGCGTCAATAATTTTGCCGTAAGGTACAAGGCCCAGCTTGATAAGTGCCTGGAAGCCGTTGCAGATACCGCACATAAGACCGTCACGCTTCTCAAGAAGCTCGGTAACGCCTTCTTTGATTGCCGCGTTTCTGAAAAATGCCGTGATGAACTTACCGCTTCCGTCAGGCTCGTCGCCGCCTGAGAATCCGCCGGGGATAAATATCATCTGAGCTGTCCTGATCTTCTCAGCGAAGGAATCAACACTGCGCTGGATGTCAGAGGAGCTGAGATTGTTGATAACCATAATCTCGGGCTCGGCACCTGCGTCGCGCATGACCTTAGCGGAGTCGAACTCGCAGTTAGTACCGGGGAACGCGGGAATAAGAACCTTAGGCTTAGCTGTTTTAATCGCGGGAGCGGGATAAGACTCTGCCTTGTATTCGAAATTCTTCATGGGAGTCTTTTCGTCTTTAATATTACATGAATATACGCTTTCCAGCTTGTCCTCATATATTCCGAGAAGCTCGCAGGCGCAGACTTTTTCGTCGCCGCATACAAAAGCTTTTTCTTCTGTAACAGTACCGACAGTGAAATCTCCCTCGGTATCGTCATTAACCTCAACGAGGAACGCGCCGTAGCCGTATGAGAAAATCTTCTCAGCTGAAACGCCGTCAGCGAACTTAAAGCCGAAGCCGTTGCCGAACGCCATTTTCATTACGGCCTCACCGATACCGCCGAGACCTAAGGTGTAGCAGGCCTCTGCCTTGCCGCTTCTCATAAGAGCGGTGACCTTTGCGAATACGCTCATGAGTGAGTCGGTCTTCGGAAGTCCGTTTTCGTCATATTCGGGAGCTATAATGATAACTCTGTCTCCTGCTTTTTTGAATTCAGGTGAAACAATGTTCTGTACCTTCTCTGTAGTAACGGCGAAGGAAACAAGTGTGGGAGGAACGTCAAGGTCTTCAAATGAACCGCTCATTGAGTCCTTGCCGCCGATTGAGCCGATGCCAAGCTCCTTCTGAGCTTCAAACGCGCCCAAAAGAGCCGCGAGAGGCTTGCCCCAGCGTTTGCCGTCCTTGCCGGGATGCTCAAAATATTCCTGGAATGTGAGATAAACGTCATTGAATTCAGCGCCTGTCGCAATAAGCTTGCTGACAGATTCAACAACCGCGAGATACGCGCCGTGATACGGGCTCTTTTCCATAATAAAGGGATTGTAGCCCCACGCCATGAGTGAGCAGTCATCGGTATGCT